>NZ_JBMIQH010000004.1:0-407065 GCF_056155635.1 Paraburkholderia sp. BR10141
CATGAGCGCAGCCGCCGCGCCGCAGCCGGCCGCCGTGACGGGCGGGACGGGACTCGCGGGCATGGTGCATGCCGCGTCGGCCGCCGCCGCGCAGGCCACGGCCGATGACGCCGCCGACCTCGACCTGCCGAGCCTCGACGCCAACGAAGCCGCCGCCGGCCGCCGCACATGGCGTCCGGGCCAGGGCGCGGCTGCGGCCGCTTCGAGCGGCGAGCCGGACCCGACCTACGAGCGCTCGAAGCTCAACCCGGTGCTCACGTTCGACAACTTCGTGACGGGCAAGGCGAACCAGCTCGCGCGCGCGGCCGCCATCCAGGTCGCCGACAACCCCGGCATCTCGTATAACCCGCTGTTCCTCTACGGCGGCGTGGGCCTTGGCAAGACCCACTTGATCCACGCGATCGGCAACCAGCTCCTGCTCGACAAGCCGGGCGCGCGTATCCGCTACATCCACGCAGAACAGTATGTGTCCGACGTGGTGAAGGCCTACCAGCGCAAGGCATTCGACGACTTCAAGCGTTACTACCACTCGCTCGACCTGCTGCTGATCGACGATATTCAGTTCTTCTCGGGCAAGTCGCGCACGCAGGAAGAGTTCTTCTACGCGTTCGAGGCGCTCGTCGCCAACAAGGCGCAGGTGATCATCACGAGCGATACGTATCCGAAGGAAATCTCGGGTATCGACGACCGTCTGATCTCGCGCTTCGACTCGGGCCTGACCGTGGCGATCGAGCCGCCGGAGCTCGAAATGCGGGTGGCCATTCTGATGCGCAAGGCGCAATCGGAAGGCGTGAGCCTGAACGAGGACGTGGCGTTCTTCGTCGCGAAGCACCTGCGCTCGAACGTGCGCGAACTCGAAGGCGCGCTGCGCAAGATCCTCGCGTATTCGAAGTTCCACGGCCGCGAGATCTCGATCGAGCTGACCAAGGAAGCGCTCAAGGACCTGCTGACGGTGCAGAACCGCCAGATTTCGGTCGAAAACATCCAGAAGACGGTGGCGGACTTCTACAGCATCAAGGTCGCCGACATGTATTCGAAGAAGCGCCCGGCGAACATCGCGCGCCCGCGCCAGATCGCCATGTATCTGGCCAAGGAGCTCACGCAGAAGAGCCTGCCGGAAATCGGCGAGTTGTTCGGCGGCCGCGACCACACCACGGTGCTGCACGCCGTGCGCAAGATCGCCGATGAACGCACCAAGGACGCCCAGCTCAATCACGAGCTGCACGTGCTCGAGCAGACGCTGAAGGGGTAAGACGCATCAGGCGGCAGCGCAATGGCCGGGCGGACGTCGTATCCCGAAAGGTTTGCCCTGTTTATTTCGCGGATCGCCCCCAATTTAGGGAAGTGGTCCGTTTTCAGGCACAATATGGGTTTAACCGCCCGGCGGTCCGGGGCGGGAACCACCGCCGCGGCCTGTGCCGCATTAACCGCCTGAGCGGCGCCAAAGCCGCGTGACTTTCGTGGGGTCACGTCGGCAAAACCGGCGCCAGGCGGGCGCGCAGTCCGTCACATCAACGAAGGAACTCTATGCAACTGGTCAAGACCGAACGCGATAACCTGCTGAGGCCGCTGCAAACGGTGAGCGGCATTGTCGAACGCCGCCATACGTTGCCGATCCTCGCCAATCTGCTGATCACCAAAACCGGTTCCGACGTCTCGTTCCTGTCGACCGACCTCGAGTTGCAGATCACCACGACCGCCGACTTCGGCGTCGGCAACGACCAGGTGGCCACGACCGTCGCCGCACGCAAGCTGCTCGACATCCTGCGCGCGATGCCCGACGGCCAGGTCACGCTCACGCTCGCGGACAAGCGCCTCACGGTGCAGTCGGGCAAGAGCCGCTTCGCCCTGCAAACGCTCGCCGCGGACGAGTTCCCCACGGTGGCGCAGGCCAAGGACTTCGGCGCGAACCTCGCGGTGCCGCAGAAGACGTTCCGCCAGTTGCTCGGCATGGTGTATTTCGCCATGGCGCAGCAGGACATCCGTTACTACCTGAACGGCATGCTGCTCGTCGTGGACGGCGACCAGCTCATGGCAGTCGCCACCGACGGCCATCGCCTCGCGTTCTCCTCGATGAAGATCGAAGGCTCGTTCGCGCGCCAGGAAGTCATCATCCCGCGCAAGACCATTCTCGAACTCCAGCGCCTGCTCGAAGACATCGACGACGTGCTGAAGATCGACATCGGTTCGACCCAGGTCAAGTTCACGTTCGGCCAGGTCGAGCTCGTCTCGAAGCTCGTGGAAGGCAAGTTCCCCGACTTCCAGCGCGTGATCCCGAAGGCGCACAAGAACACCTTCCAGATCGGCCGCGAAGAACTGCAACGCTCGCTGCAACGCGCGGCGATTCTCACGTCCGACAAGTTCAAGGGCGTGCGCTGCATCATCGAGCCGGGCCAGCTCAAGATCATGTCGACCAACGCCGACCAGGAAGAGGCGCAGGAAGAGCTGGAAATCGCCTACCAGGGCGACACCATCGACATCGGGTTCAACGTCACGTATCTGCTCGACGTACTCGCGAACCTGAAGGTCGACACGCTGGAAGTGAGCCTCGGCGACGCCAGCTCCAGCGCACTCATCACGATTCCCGAGAACGAGGAATTCAAGTACGTGGTGATGCCGATGCGCATCTAAAAAGCGCGACAGAAGAAGAACACCAGGGGGCGCTGCGCCCCTTTGGCGTTTTTATGGCTTTTTGAAAAAGTCTCGAGCAGTAACACAGGCAGTACGCAGAACCGGAAAATTCCATGACTGATACGAACAACTCGCAACCCGACAACAGCAGCTATGGCGCCTCGTCGATCCAGATCCTCGAAGGTCTGGAGGCAGTGCGCAAGCGGCCCGGGATGTACATCGGCGACACGTCGGACGGCACCGGTCTGCACCATCTCGTCTTCGAAGTGCTGGACAACTCGATCGACGAAGCCCTCGCCGGCTACTGTAACGACATCCGCGTGGTGATCCACGCGGACAACTCCATCTCGATCACCGACAACGGCCGCGGCATTCCCACGGACGTGAAGATGGACGACAAGCACGATCCGAAGCGCAGCGCCGCCGAAATCGTCATGACCGAGCTGCACGCGGGCGGCAAGTTCGATCAGAACAGCTACAAGGTCTCGGGCGGCCTGCACGGCGTGGGCGTGTCGTGCGTAAACGCGCTTTCGAGCTTCCTGCGTCTCACCGTGCGCCGCAACGGCAAGAAGCACTTCATGGAATTTCACCGTGGCGTGCCGCAGAACCGTGTGCTCGAAGAGCGCGACGGCCACACGGTCTCGCCCATGCAACTGCTCGGCGACACCGAAAATCGCGGCACCGAAGTGCACTTCATGGCCGACGAAACCATCTTCGGCAGCGTGGAGTACCACTACGACATTCTCGCCAAGCGTATTCGCGAGCTCTCGTTCCTGAACAACGGCGTGCGCATCCGCCTGACCGACCAGCGCACGGGCAAGGAAGACGATTTCGCTTTCGCGGGCGGCGTGAAGGGCTTTGTCGAGTACATCAACAAGGCCAAGCAGGTCCTGCACCCGAACATCTTCTACATCTCGGGCGAGAAGGACGGCGTGGGCGTCGAAGTGGCGATGCAGTGGAACGACAGCTACAACGAAAGCGTACTGTGCTTCACAAACAACATCCCGCAGCGCGACGGCGGCACGCACTTGACCGGTCTGCGCGCGGCGATGACGCGCGTGATCAACAAGTACATCGCCGACAACGAAATCGCCAAGAAGGCCAAGGTGGAAACCTCGGGCGACGACATGCGCGAAGGTTTGTCGTGCGTGCTTTCGGTGAAGGTGCCGGAGCCGAAGTTCAGCTCGCAGACGAAGGACAAGCTGGTTTCCTCGGAAGTGCGCGCGCCGGTCGAAGACGTCGTGGCGAAGGCGCTCGAAGAGTTCCTGCTCGAAACGCCGAACGACGCGAAGACCATTTGCGGCAAGATCGTCGACGCCGCGCGCGCGCGTGACGCCGCGCGCAAGGCGCGCGAAATGACGCGCCGCAAGGGCGTGCTCGACGGCGTGGGCCTGCCTGGCAAGCTCGCCGACTGCCAGGAAAAGGATCCGGCGAAGTCGGAGGTTTATATCGTCGAGGGCGATTCGGCAGGCGGCTCGGCCAAGCAAGGCCGCGATCGCAAGTTCCAGGCGATCCTGCCGCTGCGCGGCAAGGTGCTGAACGTCGAAAAGGCTCGCTACGACAAGCTGCTGTCTTCCGAGCAGATCGTCACGCTGATCACCGCGCTCGGCTGCGGCATCGGCAAGGACGACTACAACCTCGACAAGCTGCGCTATCACCGCATCATCATCATGACCGACGCGGACGTGGACGGCGCGCATATCCGCACGCTGCTGCTCACGTTCTTCTATCGCCAGATGCCGGAGATGATCGAGCGCGGCTACGTGTATATCGCGCAGCCGCCGCTGTACAAGCTCAAGGCGGGCAAGGACGAGCGTTATCTCAAGGACGATTCGGAGCTCAACGCGCATATGCTGCGTCTCGCGCTGCAAGGCTCGGAGCTCGTGCCGAACGAAGGCGCGACGCCGATCTCCGGCGACGCGCTTGGTGAACTGGCGCGCTCGTACCAGCTTGCGCGCGGCGTGGTGGATCGTCTCTCGCGTCTGTACGACGAGCGTGCGCTCGAAGCGATCATGGACGGCGTGGCGATCGACCTGTCGAGCGAAGCCTCGACCGAGGCTTCGGCGCGTGCACTCGAAGCGCAGCTGCGCGACGATCCGCTCAAGCCTGAAGTGAGCGTCGTGCCGATGTACGACCAGGTGCGCGAGCAACGTTCGCTGCGCGTGGAGCGCCGCCATCACGGCAACGTGAAGGTCTCGGTGATCGACGAGGAGTTCCAGCTCACCGCCGACTATCAGCAGCTCGTGAACACGGCCAATACCTTCAAGGGTTTGATCGGCAAGAACGCCGTGATCAAGCGCGGCGAGCGCAGCATGGCCGTGAACGACTTCAAGAGCGCGATGAAGTGGCTGATCGCCGACGCCGAGCGCAACGTGTCGAAGCAGCGCTATAAGGGGCTTGGCGAGATGAACCCCGGGCAGCTGTGGGAAACGACGATGGACCCGACGGTGCGCCGTCTGCTGCGCGTGCAGATCGAAGACGCGATCGCTGCCGACGGCATCTTCACGACGCTCATGGGCGACGACGTCGAGCCGCGTCGCGCGTTTATCGAAAGCAATGCGCTGCGGGCGGGGAATATCGACGTTTGATCGTCTACGCCTGCATTGAACAACAAACGCCCGGTTTCCCGGGCGTTTGTTTTTTGTACGGCCTCACGCCGCAACTCAAGCCGCGAAACCCACCGGGATGACATAGACGACGCTCTGCCCGGCAGGCAAACCGAGCGCGTGCGCTGCCTGCGGCCCATCGACCGCGCCCACGGGCACGGCGACGAGCCCGAGCGCAACGGCCTGCAGCAGCATGTTCTGGGCGGCGTGCCCGGCCTCCAGATCGCTATACACGCCGGCTCTCCCCCCATACCGCTGCTTGAGCCGGCCGGGATCGGCAGCCACCACGATCAAGGCCGGCGCCGCCCCGACAGACGCCTGGTTGAGTGCAAGCGCTTGCAGCTTGGGGCGCATGTCGGGCGTCGCTCGCGTCTGCGCGCGGTGGCCTTGAGGCACGTAGTGCATCACCTCTGCGGCGGTCACCATGTAGAGTTCAAGCGCAAACAAAGCGCCGGCCGAAGGCGCCGCGCGCTTGCCGTCCGGGCTGGTCACGCCCTGGCCGGCCCACAGCAGCTGGCCGATGGTCTCGACAGGCAACGCGTCGGACCGGAACCTGCGTACGGACCTGCGCCGCTGGATGGCATCCTCGAGAGAGACCGTGCCGGAGACTTTGGGCTTGGGCAGTGCGATCTCATTGGTGTACTTCGCCGGGCTCTCCTGCGCCTGGCTGGTGGAAACCTGGGTCATTGCGCCCGCAGCCAGCGCGGCCAGCAGTTCACGGCGTTTCATCCGGCGCCTCCATGAGTGACGGAGCAGGCCTCGACGGCCTTCGCGATTTTCACTATTTCACGTTTTCGAGCGACACCCGGACCATGGCGCAATTCGATCAATAGTCACCACTGGCCCACTCGCAGAAGTTATAGACCGTAAATTCGAGATTGCGAGGTCCGATTCAACATCGCGATTTACAGCAGCGAAAAAGCGCCCTTGAAGGCGCCATTTTTTTGCGTGGAAGACAGCGGCAATTCGCGTTCTGCACTATCCACAGCCCCCAGCGGATAACTGCCGGAAAACCCCTGGAAATCACTGTGCATGAATCGGGGATAACTTCGTCTGCACGCAAACTGTGGAAAAGTTGCCAGCAGCTGCCTCGTGTTGTCCCGTTAACGCCCGCACGGTTATGGTTTTTCCACAGCCTTGTTTACTCAATGGTTTTCCGGGGTTATCCACAGAATACCCAGGGGCTTGTTAACTATTACTACGTTTACGTATACATACGTTATTAAAACCTTAGAACCCTCGCATCGGAAACGAAGATGCCGCCGTAAACGTCCCGGCGGCATCGTTCGAAGTGTGCGAATCGCCTGCCTTATGCGAGCGGGATATAAAGCTCCGTCTTCAAATCGTCCGGCGCCGCCTCATCGGGCGTATTCAGATAAACCTCGAACGAAGGCGCCGAAAAGTCCGGCGTGCGTCCGAGCTTATTGAGCCCTTCGTTGTAAAACCAGATCCAAGCCTGGCCTAGCGCCTGATACGGCCCCTTGTGCAGCATCATCGCGTGCTCGCCGCCACGCAACTGGAACTTCTCAACGGGCGCCACGATCTCCACGTCGGTTTCGTGCCCCAGATGCAGCGCCGCTTTCGAGCGCAGCTTCGACTCTTCGACCGTATTGGGATCGTCGTAATAGATGCCGACCATCTTCGAGCCGGACGTGCGCACGTTGCGCTCGCCGAGCCATTGCGCGAGCGTGTAGAACGCGTCGCCGATCTTCATGTACGGACCCACGTGGCTGACGGCGAGCAGGTCCATCGGCTCGAGGGTGAGGAGTTTCACGTCGTGGTTTTGCATGATGGCGTCTCCTGGTACGATGGCCGCGCGATGGCGCAGCGCCTGCGAACCAAGATAGCACCACGCCCGGTGCGACGCCCCTGGCGTGCCGGGCGCTCGAGCGTCACAAACTCACGCGTGTCACCGGATGCGCCTCGAGCCACGCGTTCTCTTCGTCGTCGTAGAGCCGCGAGCGCGTGAGAAAGCGCAGGCCCGTGGGTCGTTCGAGCGAAAACATGCCGCCGTTGCCTGGCACGGTGTCGATGATGAGCTGGGTGTGCTGCCAGTATTCAAACTGCGCCTGGGTCATATAGAACGGCATCCCGCCGATTTCTCCCAACTGCACGTCGGCATTGCCGACCATGAACTCGCCGACGGGAAAGCACATGGGCGCGCTGCCGTCGCAGCAGCCGCCCGACTGGTGAAAGAGCAGGGCCCCGTGCTCGCGCGCCAACTGCTCGATCAGCGCGAGCGCGGCCGGCGTGGCGGTAACGCGTTCGACCATGTCGTGACGCTCCTCTCGAGAGGCTACGAAGGGGGCGTCGCGCGCAATTGCGGCCTCTCGATCGCCAACCAACGCGCGCGACGCTCAGGGCACGCAGTGCGTTCAGAAGAACCCGAGCGGCTGCTCGCTATAGCTCACGAGCAGGTTCTTCGTCTGCTGGTAGTGGTCGAGCATCATCTTGTGGTTCTCGCGCCCGATGCCCGACTGTTTGTAGCCGCCGAACGCCGCGTGCGCCGGGTATGCGTGGTAGCAGTTGGTCCACACGCGCCCCGCCTGGATCGCGCGCCCGAAGCGGTAGGCACGCGTGCCGTCGCGCGTCCACACGCCTGCGCCGAGGCCGTAGAGCGTGTCGTTGGCGATTTCCAGTGCTTCCTCTTCGGTCTTGAAGGTGGTGACGGACACCACGGGTCCGAAAATCTCTTCCTGGAAGATGCGCATCTTGTTGTGGCCGCGGAAGACAGTGGGCTTCACGTAATAGCCCTCGCCGAGTTCGCCGGCGAGGCTGTTGCGCTCGCCGCCAATCAGGCACTGCGCGCCTTCCTGCTTGCCGAGGTCGATATACGAGAGGATTTTCTCGAGCTGCTCCTGCGAGGCCTGCGCGCCGATCATCGTCTTCGTGTCGAGCGGGTGGCCTTGCTGGATCGCCGCGACGCGCTTGAGGGCGCGCTCCATGAAGCGGTCATAGATCTTCTCGTCGATGAGCACACGCGACGGGCACGTGCACACCTCGCCCTGGTTGAGCGCGAACATCGCGAAGCCTTCGAGCGCCTTGTCGAAATAGCTGTCGTCATGGTCGAGCACGTCGGCGAAGAAGATGTTCGGGCTCTTGCCGCCGAGCTCCAGCGTCACGGGAATGATGTTCTGGCTCGCATACTGCATGATGAGGCGGCCCGTGGTGGTTTCGCCCGTGAAGGCGATCTTGGCGATGCGCTTGTTCGAGGCGAGCGGCTTGCCGGCTTCGAGGCCGAAGCCGTTCACCACGTTGAGCACGCCGGCCGGCAGCAGGTCCTGAATCAGCTCGGTGAGCACGAGGAACGATGCAGGCGTCTGCTCGGCGGGCTTGAGCACGACGCAGTTACCGGCCGCGAGCGCGGGCGCGAGCTTCCACGCGGCCATGAGAATCGGGAAGTTCCACGGAATGATCTGGCCGACCACGCCCAGCGGCTCATGGAAGTGATACGCGACCGTATCGTGATCGATCTCCGAGATGCCGCCTTCCTGCGCGCGCACGCAGCCCGCGAAATAGCGGAAGTGGTCGGCGGCGAGCGGGATGTCGGCGGCGAGCGTTTCGCGCAGCGGCTTGCCGTTGTCGATGGTCTCGGCCACGGCGAGCTTGTGGAGGTTCTGCTCGATGCGATCGGCAATGCGGTTGAGGATATTCGCGCGCTCGGTGGGCGAAGTCTTGCCCCAGGCGGCTTTGGCCTTGTGTGCGGCGTCGAGCGCGAGTTCGATGTCGGCTTCGCGCGAGCGCGGGATGGACGTGAACGCGTGACCGGTGATCGGCGAAATATCGTCGAAATACTCGCCGCCGAGCGGCGCGACCCATTCGCCGCCGATGAAGTTGCCATACTGCTTCTTGTACGGGAATTCGGTGGTCAGGAATTGCATGTCCGCGTGATTCATCTGCGTGCTCCTCTGTGTTCTCGATCTCGATATGGATGGACGCGGCGAGGCCGCGCTACCGCGGCACGCTAACGCGAGAACCATGCCAGCGCGGCGGCGCAGCGACGCTTTGCCGGGCGGTCGAGGCCCAGCGCGTCATGCCGCGCGAATGCGCTGCGCGCGAGCCTTCAGGTCGGAGAAAGGATTGCGTCAGGCCGGAACAGAAGGGCGGCCAACTGCTCAGGAAGTGAACAGCCTGGGAGCGTAATTGCGGCGGGAGTCGGAGATTTGCGGCGCGCGGGCCGCACTTGCGGTAGGCTTTGCACCCGTAACAGTCAGGAGAGTTTGCATGTCGAGTACATTCGTTTGCCGCAACCAGTCGTGCGGCACCCCGTGGGAACAGAGCGAGGTCGTGATCAAGAACGAAGGGCAGGGGCCCTTGTTCCGGTGTCCGCTGTGTGGCGCCCGTAACTATCTGGAGCAGTTCGAAGACGACGACGGCAACGTCGTCTATGAACAGGTGGACGGCAAGCCGTTCCTCTGAGCGCTGGCGGCTGGACGATCTGGATAGCGAGCGTGATGCCGAAGAGAGTCCGAAAAGCGAAGCATGCGGAGCGGACTTCGATGGTCCGGATTCCGAAGTTTTTCGCCATCCATGGCGTCTCGGACCTGGCAAGCGTGGAAAGTGAAAGACCGGCTTGCCGGTGACCGGCGAAGCGCAAGCGTCGGGCAGCTAGGCGCCGCTTTCAGCGGCGTCCATCCCCAATTTAGTCGGACTATTGGTTACCTATCTATACGGGTAGGCTGGCGAGCGCCCCGGAGCGTCCTACAGTACTTCATACGATAAGAAACCACGGCAGGACAACGGGGAAGGCCATGACATTCGTCGAACAGGAAATCGCGCACATCGCGCGCGTGATGCCACCGTCGCTGGCTGGCGATTTCGAAATGCCGGTGATGGGTGTCGCGTACTGGCGCAAGCGCTTGCACGCGCTTCTCAAGCAAAACCATCTAACCCACGTTCAGCTTTCGACCGTCGATACGCTGCTGCGCCAGCTCGACGGCTTCGAGGCGCTCGGCCGCTGGCTGCCGCGTCCGAAGCGGACGTCGCGTCATGTGAGGCGCGTGAAGTAGTTCAGGCCCGTGGCCGCGGAGAAATGCAAAAAGCCCGATCGCAAGGATCGGGCTTTTTGGCTGAATTCGCTGGTGGGGCGTGAGTGACTCGAACACTCGACCTACGGATTAAGAGTCCGCTGCTCTACCAACTGAGCTAACGCCCCCAACAGAAGAAAGATTATGCAGGACTTTTCCGGGCTTGGCAAGTCCCTTCTGCAAATTATCTGAAAATAGTTTGTCGATGCGGTGCAGGCTCCGTATGCGCGAGCGTTTGTGCCTTTACCACGGGCGCCGTGCCGTCCCGGTATGATGTCGCCACGCTTGGGTCAAACCAGGTTTCGAGCTAGTCGCTGTGCACCGCCCCGGTTCGCCAAGGTCGGCTGCGATCGGCTGGAAACGTCGCACGGCAATCCACAAAGGCAAACGATGGACGACAACGCAATCGACGCGCTGCTGGAGCGCGTGCTGGCCCCTTGGGTGCGCGCGCTCGGGATGAAGCCCGTCGAGGTCTCGGAAGACAGCGCCACCTTGCGCCTGCCGTTTTCCGGCGAGCTGCGCCATTCGGGCGGCGTGATCTGCGGCCAGGTGTTCATGGCGGCGGCGGATACGGCCATGATCGTCGCGATCACGGCCGCGCTCGGCGGCTTCAAGCCCATGACGACTGTTGCGCTGAACACCAATTTCATGCGCGCGGTGCGCAAGGGCGACGTGCTCGTGACGGCGCGCGTGCTGCGCATGGGCCGCAATCTGGTGTTCGGTGAAATAGAACTCTACGACGAAGACGGCCGCATGGCCGTGCACGCGACCTCGACCTACGCGCTGCTCGATTAAGCTTGGCGCTTCCGATCGGTTCCGGTCGCTTCGAAGGACGTAGAAGGCATGTTCGATCAGGTGGTTTTCGCCGGCGGCGGCAATCGCTGCTGGTGGCAGGCGGGGTTCTGGGACATCGTCCAGCCCGAGCTGCGCATTCGCCCGCGCGTCATTACGGGCATCTCGGCGGGCGCGGCCACCGCGTGCATGCTCTACACGCGCGACGCCGACTGGGTCATGCGTTATTACGAGGAAGCGCTGCGCCACAACAAGCGCAACGCCTACTGGGGCAATCTGTTGCGCGGCGAGTCGGTGTTTCCGCATTACCGCATCTATCGCCAGGCGTTGCTCGACATCTACGGCGAGCCGTTCACGCAGCTTCAGGACGCGCCTGAGATCCGCATCGGCGTGTCGCATGTGCCGCGTTGGCTTGGCGCGCGCAGCGCCGTGGCGGCGGGTCTCATCGCGTACAACATCGAAAAACATATCCGCAAGACGCTGCACCCGACGCTCGGGCGCAGGCTCGGGTTTCATCCGGAATTCGTGACGGCGCAGGAATGCGCGAGCGTGGAGGATCTGGCCGATCTCATCCTGCAGTCGTCATGCACGCCGCCGTTCACGCCGGTGCTGCGGCGTGACGGCCGACCGGTGCTCGATGGCGGGATGGTCGACAACGTGCCGGTCGGCGCGCTCGACGACACGCCCGGCCGTGTGCTGGTGATGGTGACGCGGCTCTATCCGCGTCCGCAGATGTTCGTGGTGCGGCATCAGGCAACGCAGGGCGTGCAGCAGCGCCTTTACGTGCAGCCTTCGGCCAGGGTGCCGATCTCGAGCTGGGACTACACGAGCCCGCAGCAGATGCAGCACGCGTACAACCTCGGCCGCGTGGACGGCGAGCGGTTCCTCGCGCGTTTGCCCGAGGTCATGGAAGCGGCCGCTCACGCCTGAGCGCACGCGGCCGCATCGAAATCAGACGGAAAGTCGCACGAAGGGCGGCGCGCGCCGCCCCGCTTACTTGCGGCGGCCGCCCTGCAGCGCCTCGGGGTTCGCGACGCTCGCGTGATCGCCCGCGTCGAACGCGAGGATGTTGCGGAACGCCCCGCTGAAGTACAGCTCGTAGCTCTCGCGCTCCACATAGCCGATGTGCGGCGTGCAGATCACGTTTTCCATGCGCAGCAGGCTGTAGCCCTGCAGGATCGGCTCGCTCTCGTACACGTCGATCGCGACCATGCCCGGCCGGTTGTGCGCGAGCGCGCCGAGCAGCGCGTTTTCTTCCATCAGCTCCGCGCGGCTCGTGTTGACGAGCAGCGACGTGGGCTTCATGCGCAGCAGGTCCTCCTGCTTCACGATCCCGCGAGTGTCATCGTGCAGGCGTAGATGTAGCGACAAGACGTCGCTCTCTTCGAACAGCGCCTCGCGGCTTGCGGCGGCTTCGTAGCCGTCGGCGCGCGCCGCTTCGAGCGAATGCTCGCGGCCCCATACCAGCACGCGCATGCCAAAGGCCTTGCCGTAGCCGGCCACGAGCCGGCCGATCTTGCCGTAGCCCCAGATGCCGAGCGTTTGCCCGCGCATCACCTGGCCGAGGCCGAAGTTGGGCGGCATCGCCGAGGTCTTGAGGCCCGACTGCTGCCACGCGCCCTGCTTGAGGTTGGCGACGTACTGCGGAATGCGGCGCTGCGCGGCCATGATGAGCGCCCACGTGAGTTCGGCGGGCGCGACGGGCGAACCGGTGCCTTCGAGCACGGCGATGCCGCGCTCGGTACAGGCTTCGATGTCGATGTGCGGACCGGCCTTGCCCGTCTGGCTGATCATGCGCAGATGGGGGAGCTTGTCGAGCAGTTGCGAGGTGATGCGGGTGCGTTCGCGAATCAGGACGAGCGCGTCGACTTCGGCGAGGCGGCTGGCGAGTTGGCCGAGGCCGCGGACCGTGTTGTTGAAAACCTTGACCTCGTGGTCGGCGAGCAGTTGAAAGCAGTCGAGCTTGCGGACGGCGTCCTGGTAGTCGTCAAGGATGGCAATTTTCATGGCGGCGGGTTGTTTTGCGTGTTTTGCATCGCGCCTTTCGTAGCGCGACTTCGGTGTTCATCTGGTGGTTATCCCACTATGCAGCGCCGGGAAGGCTGGTATGAATATAGGGAGCCTTCACGTCGCTCGCCGCGTGCAGCAGCAGGCATTGCAATTGCGCAAGCCCGAGGCTACGCACGCAGGTTTTTGACGCGGCAATCAGCCGCGAATTCGCAACTTTTAACAGCTTGTCGGGCTCCGATGCAAGCCGCTTTACAGACGGTTTCGAACCCCAGGCTAGAGGACCTTGACGACCTGCCCAACTGCGCGAACCGATTCGCATGTTGATCTGCCATCGACATCCGGTTCGCAATGAGTTGCGCCTCTCGCGTGCAGCGTTGAAAAGGGCCGATTCTCGTTTTACAGCCCTAAAAATGGAGACAGCTCGATGAACCATCCCGATTACCAAGCCCAGGCCGCCGCACAGGTGCCCGCCTGGGTCCGGCACCGGAAACTGGTCGACTGGGTGCAGAAAATCGCAGCGCATACGCAGCCCGATCGCATCGTCTGGTGCGATGGCTCCCAGGAAGAATACGACCGCCTGTGTGCGCAGATGGTCGAGGCCGGCACGATGCGCCGCCTTAATCCGCAGAAGCGTCCGAATTCGTATCTCGCCTGCTCCGACCCCTCGGACGTCGCGCGCGTGGAAGATCGCACCTTCATCTGCTCGCCCACCAAGGAAAATGCCGGCCCCACCAACAACTGGGTCGCGCCCGCCGAAATGCGCGCGACGCTCGACGGCCTGTTCGCAGGCTCGATGCGCGGCCGCACGATGTATGTCGTGCCGTTCTCGATGGGCCCGCTCGGCTCGCCCATCGCGCATATCGGCGTGGAGCTTTCCGATAGCCCCTACGTGGCCGTGAACATGCGCATCATGACGCGCATGGGCCGCGCCGTGTACGACGTGCTCGGCGAAGACGGCGCATTCGTGCCGTGCGTGCACAGCGTGGGCGCGCCGCTCGCAGCGGGCGAGCAGGACGTGCCGTGGCCGTGCAACAAGACGAAGTACATCGTCCACTTCCCGGAAACGCGTGAGATCTGGAGCTACGGCTCGGGCTACGGCGGCAATGCGCTGCTCGGCAAGAAGTGCTTCGCGCTGCGCATCGCTTCGACCATGGGCCGCGACGAAGGCTGGCTCGCCGAACACATGCTCATTCTCGGCGTGCGTTCGCCGGAAGGCCGCAAGTACCACGTCGCGGCGGCGTTCCCATCGGCGTGCGGCAAGACCAACTTCGCCATGTTGATTCCGCCGCCTGCCATGAACGGCTGGGAAATCACCACGATCGGCGACGATATTGCGTGGATCAAGCCCGGCGCCGATGGCCGTCTCTACGCCATCAACCCCGAGGCCGGCTACTTCGGCGTGGCGCCGGGCACCGGTGAGAAGACCAATTTCAACGCCATGGCGACGCTCAAGGAGAACGTGATCTTCACGAACGTTGCGCTCACCGACGACGGCGACGTCTGGTGGGAAGGCATGACCGACGAACCACCCGCGCACGCGATCGACTGGCTCGGCAACGACTGGACGCCCGCCATCGGCAAGGAAACGGGCCGCAAGGCCGCGCATCCGAACGCGCGCTTCACGGCGCCCGCGTCGCAGTGCCCGTCGATCGATCCCGAGTGGGAGAACCCGAAGGGCGTGGCCATCGATGCGTTCATCTTCGGCGGCCGCCGTTCGACCACGGTGCCGCTCGTGACCGAGGCGCGCGACTGGACCGAGGGCGTCTACATGGCCGCGACCATGGGCTCGGAGACCACGGCCGCGGCCGCGGGGCAGCAGGGCGTGGTGCGGCGCGATCCGTTCGCGATGCTGCCGTTCTGCGGCTACAACATGGCCGACTACTTCGGGCATTGGCTCGACGTGGGCGAGCGCCTCGCCAAGGCCGGTGCGACGGTGCCGCGCATCTTCTGCGTGAACTGGTTCCGCAAGGGGCCGGATGGCAAGTTCGTGTGGCCGGGCTTCGGCGAGAACATGCGCGTGCTCGAGTGGATGGTGCGCCGTATCGAGGGCAAGGCCATAGGCGACGAGCATGCATTCGGCGTGTCGCCGCGCTACGGCGACCTCGACTGGAGCGGCCTGAACTTTACGCAGGAGCAGTTCGAACAGGTGATTTCAGTGGACGCCGACGCCTGGCGCGCCGAACTCGCGCTGCACGCCGAGCTGTTCGACAAGCTCGCTCATGGGTTGCCGCAAGTGTTGAAGGATGCTCGCAAGACGCTGGAAACGCGTCTCTAATGATGTAATGTGAGCGCTCACTATCTGGATGGCCGCCCGAGGGCGGCCATTTTTATTTCCGGGGTCGAATGCATTGGTGCGCTGCAGAGGCACGTCTGTTCGGCGTTAGAGCGACTATTTCGCTGCAACGCGCAAAATTGTTTCGTTCGAAGTAATAATCGGACCTCTGTTAATGCATTTTGGGGTGCAGTCGAAGAAATCGTAAAGAAAATAAGGGCTTCGGAGGCAACTTCTGCACGATTTCTGCTGTCGTAGGAGAATTCGCGGTTTCCTCCGCTGATTAACAGCGGGGTAGTAACAGGCAGGAGTTGTCTCATGGATCATTTGCAGTCGATGCGAGTATTCGTCAAAGTGGCCGACCTCGGCAGTTTCGCCCGGGCCGCTTCCGCGATGGATATCTCCAACGCAGTTGCGACGCGGCACGTTGCCGACCTCGAAGGTCGACTCGGCACGCGTTTGCTCAACCGCACGACCCGCAGTCTCTCCCTGACCGAATCGGGTCAGGTCTATCTCGAGCGCGCCCGCCAGATCCTCGATGAGCTCGAGGATGTCGAACAGATGGTCGTCGCGCGCAATCACGAACCTGTCGGCACGCTGCGCATCGTCGCGCCGGTCGTGTTCGGGCTCCATAACCTCGCGCCGGTGCTGCAGACCTACACGCAGCGCTATCCGCAGGTCATTCCCGACGTCACGCTGGTGGACCGTCAGGTCGATCTCGTCGAAGAGGGCTTCGATCTGGGCGTCGTGACCGCACGCCAGATGCGCAGCGCCAGCATCGTCACGCGCCGCCTCACCACGGGTTGCATGACGGTTTGCGCGACGCCCGCGTACCTCGAAAAGCACGGCACGCCCACGCGCCCCGAGCATCTCATGGAGCACCCGAGCCTCTCGCTGCCCTCCGAGTACTGGGGGGACGAGCGCGTCTTCACGGGTCCGGACGGCGAAATCCGCGTGCGTCCGACCAATGTGATCGTGGCGAACAACACCGAGATGCTGCGCCAGTTCGCCCTGCTCGGCATGGGCATCGCGATCCTGCCGAGCTACCTGATCGGTCGCGACATGACGCGCGGGCGCCTCGTGCGGCTGCTTGGCGACTATCGTCTGCCGCAGGTGGAGATCAACGTCGCGTATCCGAGCCGGCGTCACCTGCCGGCCAAGGTGCGCACGTTCATCGACCATCTCGTCGAGCACTTCAGCCAGACGCCGAACAGCCAGCTTGGCGAGCAGTGGGTCAAGGACGGTCTTGCACGTCCGGCAGTGGCGGCTCGCAACGGCGTTGCGGGCGACGACTACGATGGCGTGCAGCCAGCGCCGGGCGGTAGCCTGCACGACAGCGAGCACAACGGCACGGACGGCGAACGCGCGCCGAAGGCGGCGCGCGCTTCGGCAGCGCGTACCCGGACTTCGGCGATCTCGCCGCTATAAGCCCGATATCGCCGTTCATCGGTCGATAAAAAAGGCGTAGCTTCGAGAGAAGCTGCGCCTTTTTGCCTGTTGCGAGCGGGCCGGCGACGGCCCGGGAAGGGACGGCTTTACGACCCTGTCTTGCGCGCCGGCGTCTTGCGGGCGGCAGTCTTGCGCGCCGGTGCGGCTTTGGCGGCCGCCGTCTTGCGCGCGGGCTTCGCCTTGCCTTCTTCGGCCGAATCCGCCGCGTCGTTCGCGGCATCGTTCGTCGCCTCAGCCGAGGCAGCCGACTTCTTCGCGGCCGTCTTGGCCGCCGTCTTCGCGCTCGGCTCCTTCTTCTCGAACTCGAAGCCGATCTTGCCGTCCGGCTGTTTGACGAGGAAAGCCTTGAAGTTGCGGCCCGTACGCGACGACTTGAAGTTGGTCAGCAAGTCGGTGCGGCCTTCGGCAAGCAGCTTGGCCATCTGGTCGCGCGCGATCTCCTGCTGCAGGATCACCTTGCCCGAGCGGAAGTCGCAGGTCTTCGGATTCGCGACCGAGTGCTCGCACACGTAGCTCATGCCGTGCTCGTACACGCGTGCCTTGCACTTCGGGCACGCGCCCACCGGCTCCTGCTGCGAGAAGTCGGGCGCTTCGCCGTCTTCGGCGCCGGAGTCCTGGCCGAAGTCGAACTCGAGCTTGTAGTTCTTGATTTCGTCGTCGAACGAGAGCTTGAGGATGGCAGAGAACGGCCGGCCCATCTTGCTGCGGAAGCCCGAGAGCGGGCCGATCGTCTTGTTCTGCAGCAGTTCTTCCACTTCGGGGATTTCGAACTGGCGGCCGCCCGGAATCTTCGAGATCGAGAACTCGCACTTCGTGCAGGCGAAGCGGCGATAGTTTTCCTTCACCTGACCGCCGCAATTCGGACACGGCGTTTGCAGCGTCGCGTAGTCGCCGGGGATCGTGTCCGAGTCGTATTCCTTCGCGCGCTTCACGATGGTCTGCGTCATGCGGGCGATTTCCTGCATGAACGCGTCACGCGGGAGTTTGCCGCGCTCCATCTGCGAAAGCTTGTACTCCCATTCGCCGGTGAGTTCCGGCGCGGTCAGTTCTTTCACGCCGAGACCCCGCAACAGCGTCATGAGCTGGAACGCCTTGGCCGTCGGGATCAGTTCGCGGCCTTCGCGCACGAGATACTTTTCGCCGAGCAGACCTTCGATGATCGCCGCGCGCGTGGCCGGCGTACCCAGGCCCTTGGCGGCCATGGCCTCGCGCAGCTCTTCGTCGTCCACGAGCTTGCCCGCGCCTTCCATGGCCGAGAGCAGCGTCGCTTCGTTGTAGCGCGCAGGCGGCTTGGTCACGAGTTGGTGCGCCGCGATCTTGTCGGTCTTGACCTTCTCGTCCTTCTTCACCGGCACGAGATTGGCGTCGTCGCCGCCCGCGTCGCGGCCATAGACCTGCAGCCAGCCCGGCTCGACCAGCACCTTGCCTTCGGTCTTGAAGTGATGCCCTGCGACTTCGGTGATACGCGTGGTGACACGATATTCCGCCGCCGGGAAGAACACGGCGAGGAAGCGCTTCACGACGAGGTCGTACAGCTTCTGCTCGGGCTCCGAGAGCGACTTCGGCGCTTGCAGCGTGGGGATGATGGCGAAGTGGTCGCTGATCTTCGAGTTGTCGAAGATGCGCTTGTTCGGCTTCACCCAGCCCTTGTCGAGCACCTGCTTGGCGTGCGGCAGGTAGTTGTTGCTCTCCTTGAGCATCTCGAGCGTCTCTTTCACCGTGCCCATGTAATCCTCGGGCAGCGCGCGCGAGTCGGTACGCGGGTAGGTGAGCACCTTGTGCTTTTCGTACAGCGCCTGAGCGAGGCCGAGCGTGTTCTTGGCAGAAAAGCCGAAGCGGCCGTTCGCTTCACGCTGCAGGCTCGTCAGGTCGAAGAGCGCGGGCGAGAGCTGGGTGGACGGCTTCGATTCCTCGCTGACCGTGCCTTCGCGGCCATGGCAGGCCGCAACGATGGTCTCGGCGGCCGGCAGGCTCCAGAGGCGCGAATCGCGCTTTTCCGGATCGAACTCGTCCCTCTTGAATTTCGGGTCGTACCAGCGGCCTTCATAGAAGCCGCTCGCGCAGACGAACTCCGCACGCACTTCCCAATAGTCGCGCGGGATGAAGCGGCGGATTTTCTCTTCGCGTTCGACGACGATCGACAAGGTCGGCGTCTGAACGCGGCCAACCGTCGTGAGGAAGAAGCCGCCGCCCTTGCTGTTGAAGGCGGTCATCGCGCGCGTGCCGTTGATGCCGACGAGCCAGTCGGCTTCCGAGCGGCAGCGGGCGGCGTCGGCGAGCGGCTGCATGTCGTGGTCGCTGCGCAGGTTCGCGAAGCCGTCGCGGATCGCCTGCGGCGTCATCGACTGGAGCCACAGGCGCTGGACCGGCTGCTTCGCCTTCGCGTGCTGCGCGATCAGGCGGAAGATCAGCTCGCCCTCGCGCCCCGCGTCGCAGGCATTGATGAGCTGCGTGACGTCCTTGCGCTTCATCAGCTTGTTGAGCACCTTGAGCCGCGATTCGCTCTTGGCGATCGGGTTCAGGTCGAAGTGCGGCGGGATCACGGGCAGGTGAGCGAAGCTCCACTTGCCGCGCTTGACCTCGTATTCTTCCGGCGCTGCGATTTCCAGCAGATGGCCGACTGCCGACGAGAGTACGTAGTCGTCGCTCTCGTAGTACTCGTCATGCTTGGTAAAACCGCCCAGCGCGCGCGCGATGTCGTTCGCGACGGACGGCTTCTCGGCGATGATCAGAGCTTTGGACATGACTGGTTGCTTGTGGGTGTATCCGGTTGGCGCCCCGGGGCCGATGCCGCCTGAATGGGCGCTTGGGCGCGATGCCCGGCGTTGCTGCCCCGCTCGGGGGGCCGTTCTCGACCGCTTTATAGCACATGGCGCGTCGGCGTCGATTTTTGCGTCATCTCATGACGACACCCGCGCACCCGCCAGGGCGCCCAATCATAAGGGCGCGCCAGGCCGCGCGGCAAGCGGTGTGCCTGATCGGGGTCAGATGCTGGGTGCGCTCAAACCGCGCTCAGGACGGGGCGCAGCTTGGGCGCGTCGGACACGCCCGGTAGCGCCGTGAGGTCCGAAAGCATGCGCTCGACCACGGCGGCGTGCGGCAGGACCGTGCCGAAAAAGCGCGTGGCGTGACCGTCCTCGATCAGGATGGTCGGGAAGTTCTCGACATCGAGATCGTCGAAGCGGTCGGCATGGGTTTCGATGTCGATGTACGCAAAGCAGACATCGGGATGCGCCTCGGCGATGCGGTCGAACGTGGCACGGTAGTCGCGGCACGTCCCGCACCATTGCGCGCACAGGCACGCGACGAACAGCGTGTCCTGATTGCTGACGCGCTCGGCGATCTGGTCGGCGTCGGTGTCGAGGTCTAGCGCGGGCATGGTCGTTCCTTGCGTTCTCTTATATATAGAGCGGGGTATTTGGCGCGAATGTATCACGGCGACGCGTGAGCGGTGATGCTCCCCCAATCCGCGGCATCAGCCGCGCGAGGCCCGCACGAACCAGCCGCCGGGCAGGGCGTCGAGGTGTCCCGCGAGCTCGAGTTGCAGCAGCGTGCCTTGCAGCACCGCTTCGGCCATGTCGGTGCGCTGCGCGAGGATTTCAACCGTGGCGGGCGCGTGACCGAGCGCTTCGAGGAGGCGCCGGGCTTCAGCGCCAAGGCTGGCGGGCGATTTTCGTGCTTCAGCGCGATGCGCAGGCGGCGGCTCGGGACGGGGGAACTCGAGCGCCAGCTGTGGCGTCTCGTTTGCGTCGTCGCGCGGCATGCGATCGAACGGAACGGAGACCTTCTCGCGGCGCTGTTCCCGCGGCGACACAGGCGTGCGGCCTGCACTCGAGGGTTGCCCGACATCGAGCGCATCGAGTACCTCTTCGGGCGATTCGACCAGCTGCGCCCCCTGCTTGATGAGCCCGTGGCAGCCGCGCGTGAGCGGCGCGTGAATCGAGCCGGGCAGCGCGAAAACGTCGCGTCCCATTTCGTTGGCGAGCCGTGCCGTGATGAGCGAGCCGGAACGTTGTGCGGCCTCGACCACCACCACGCCTTCGACGAGCGCGGCAATCACGCGGTTGCGCTGCGGAAAGTTCGCGGAGCGCGCCGGGGTGCCGAGCGGCCATTCGGAGACGAGCGCGCCGTGTGCGGCGATCTCCACGGCGAGCGGATGATGGGCCGGCGGATAGACGAGATCCGCGCCGGTGCCGGTCACGGCGACGGTGCCGCCCTGCTCGTGGAGTGCGCCGCGATGGGCGGCGCCGTCCACGCCGAGCGCGAGCCCCGACACGACGGTGAGACCCGACGCGGCGAGAGTGCGTGCGAAGCGCGCGGCGTCCTCGACGGCCTGCGGCGTGGCGTTGCGGCTGCCCACGATGGCCACCGCGCGTGTGTGCAGCAGCTCGAGCCGGCCCTTTGCGTAGAGCAGCGGCGGTGGATCGGGCATATCGAGCAGGCGGGCCGGATAGGCCGGGTCGGCAAGCGTGATGAGCGCGTTGCCGGGCGCCGCGCGCCACGCCTGCAGGGCATCGAGTCGTGCCGCGAAGTCCGGCCGGGGCTCGGCCAGGGCGGCATGGGCGGCTTGCGCACCCGCCACCGCGGCGAGTGCGGCGAACGGCTGGGCCAGCACGTGTTGGGGCAGGCCGAACGCGCCGAGCAGCGCACGCAGCGCAGCGGGCCTCAGGCCGCGCGCGAGGGCGAGGCGCAGCCAGGCGGCCAGTTCTTCGGCAGACAGCGGCAAGGTCGTCGGCATTGCGTTCCCCGGGCGCGGACGGTTTGCCGCACCTCGTGATAAAATTTTCACCATCCGAAATACACCGTGGCGTCCTTACCCGTGGCATTGCGCGCACGCCTTCGCGCGCAGCGCGTCCGCACGGGCGATACGCGCGTTCAACGTTGAATTGCGGCCCTTTCGTCCGAATATGAGGAGATATCCTCCCTATCCGGCCTGGGACCCGCAAGCTGGCCGAATGGCCAGGCCGCGCATCGTTCCCTGTGCCAGGCTCTTTCAGGCGCCCAACGAGAAACCCGTCAAATCATGGCTCTACTGAACATTCTTCATTACCCGGACAAGCGTCTGCACAAGGTCGCAAAGCCGGTCGAGGCGGTCAACGACCGCATCCGCAAACTGGTCGCCGACATGGCCGAAACCATGTACGCCGCGCCGGGCGTCGGTCTCGCGGCCACCCAGGTCGACGTGCATGAGCGCGTCGTGGTGATCGACGTGTCCGACGCGCACGACGAACTGCGCGTGTTCATCAACCCGGAAATCATCTGGTCGAGCGACGAGCGCGAAGTGCACGAGGAAGGCTGTCTTTCCGTGCCGGGCATCTACGATGAAGTCGAGCGCGCGGAAAAGGTGCGCGTGCGCGCGATGAACGAAAAGGGCGAGACCTACGAGGTGGACTGCGAAGGGCTGCTCGCCGTGTGCATCCAGCACGAAATGGATCACCTGATGGGCAAGGTGTTCGTCGAATACCTGTCGTCGCTCAAGCAGACGCGCATCCGCAGCAAGATGAAGAAGCTCGAACGCGCGATGTAATCGCGATCTGACTTGTCTCTTTCTTCATCAACCCGCCGCCACGCACCGAGCGCCCATGAGCCACACCCTTCGCGTCATCTTCGCCGGCACGCCGGAATTCGCCGCCGCGGCGCTCGCGGCGATTCACGAAGCGGGCTTTGCCGTGCCGCTCGTCCTGACCCAGCCGGACCGCCCGGCAGGCCGCGGCATGAAACTCCAGGCAAGCCCGGTCAAGCGCTATGCGCAGGAGCACGGCATGGCCGTCGCCCAGCCGCCGTCGCTGCGCCGGACCGGCAAGTATCCGCAGGAAGCCGCCACGGCGCTGGACCTGCTGCGCGCCACGCCGCACGACGTGATGGTGGTCGCAGCCTACGGGCTGTTGCTGCCGCAGGAAGTGCTGGATATCCCGCCGCGCGGCTGCATCAACATTCATGGGTCCATCCTGCCGCGCTGGCGCGGTGCGGCGCCGATTCATCGCGCGATCGAAGCTGGCGACACCGAAACCGGCATCACGCTCATGCAGATGGACGCGGGGCTCGACACCGGCCCGATGATCTCCGAGGTGCGCACGCCGATCGCGCCGGGCGACACCACGGCGACGCTGCACGACCGCCTCGCGCAACTCGGCGCGCAGCTGATCGTCGACGGGCTCGTCGCGCTCGAGCGCGACGGTGCGCTGCCCGCCACGCCGCAGCCGGCCGAAGGCGCGACTTACGCCGAGAAGATCGGCAAGCAGGAAGCCGCGCTCGACTGGCGCCGGCCCGCGGTGGCGCTCGCGCGGCAGATTCGCGCGTTCGACCCGTTCCCGGGCGGCGCGGCCACGCTGGACGGCGCGCAGCTCAAGCTGTGGGCCGCCGAGCCGGTCGAGCGTCCGGCGGACGCGGCCGGCGAACCGGGCGAGATTCTCGAAGTCAGCCCGGCGGGCGTGGTGGTGGCCTGCGGCGAGGGTGCGCTGCGCCTCACGCAGCTGCAAAAGCCGGGCGGCAAGCGGCTGCCCGCGCGCGAATTCCTGGCCGGTATGCCGCTGGCGGCGGGGCAGCGGTTCCAGCTGCCGGAGACCCCGGCGGCCTGAACCCGGGCTCGCGCCAGCGCGTGAAAACGCGCCGCCAGGCAAAGTGCTGCGCGGTTCCCGGCGCGCTAGAATCAATGGCGTTTGAAGCGCGTTTTTCGATTTTGAGGTTGGCATGCTCGGCATTACCCATTTCGGTTTCTTTCTCGTCGCCGTATTTCTCCTGAACGTGACGCCGGGGCCCGACACGGCCTATATCGTCGGCCGCAGCGTCGCGCAGGGCCGCGGCGCGGGCCTCGTTTCCGCACTGGGTATCTCGGCGGGCTGCTGCGTGCACACGCTCGCCTGCGCGTTCGGTCTGACCGCGCTGCTCGCGGCGTCGGCCACGGCGTTCACGGTCATCAAGATCGTGGGCGCGATCTATCTCGTGTATCTCGGCGTGCGCCTCGTTCTCACGAAGCACGAAGTCAGGCCCGCCGAAGGCGCCCCGCAGGCCACGGCCCCTGCCGCCGCGCCGCGCCCGCTGCGTCAGCTGTTCGTTTCGGGTTTCTGCACCAACGTGCTCAATCCGAAGGTGGTGCTGTTCTTCGTTTCGTTTTTCCCGCAGTTCGTGACCACGGGGACGGAGCACAAGGCGCTCGCTTTCCTCACGCTCGGCGCCGTGTTCATGCTGATGAGCACGGTCTGGAACAGCTTCGTCGCGTGGGTGGCGGGCAGCGTCACGCAGCGCTTCTCGGGCAAGCCGGGCGTCAAGAAGTGGCTCGATCGCACGGTCGGCTCGGCGTTCGTCGGGCTGGGCCTGAAGCTCGCGACCGCCACGCGATGAGATTGAATTTTTCGCATCTGCCCATATCTAACAAATCGCTTACAATGCGCTCGCTCAAAGCTAGCTGACCGGCTGGCGGCGGGCGTTCAACGATCGATTTGATCCCCTGGTGGGTGAAGGAGCACAGCACATGTTCAACTGGGTCAAAACCGCGATGTTGATGGCCGCGATTACGGCCCTTTTCATCGTGATTGGCGGGCTGATCGGCGGGCATCGCGGGATGGTGCTGGCGCTGTTCTTCGCGCTCGCCATGAACTTCTTCTCGTACTGGTATTCGGACAAGATGGTCCTGCGCATGTACAACGCGCAGGAGGTCGACGAGACCACGGCGCCGCAGTTCTATCGCATGGTCCGCGATTTGTCCACGCGGGCGGGCCTGCCGATGCCGCGCGTCTACCTCATCAACGAAGATGCGCCCAACGCCTTCGCCACCGGCCGCAATCCCGAGCACGCAGCGGTCGCGGCGACCACGGGCATCCTGCGCGTGCTGTCCGAACGTGAAATGCGCGGCGTCATGGCGCACGAGCTGGCGCACGTGAAGCACCGCGACATTCTGATCTCGACCATCTCGGCCACCATGGCCGGCGCGATCTCGGCGCTCGCCAACTTCGCGATGATCTTCGGCGGCCGCGACGAGAACGGCCGTCCCGCGAACCC
Source organism: Paraburkholderia sp. BR10141 (assembly GCF_056155635.1). NCBI lineage: Bacteria > Pseudomonadati > Pseudomonadota > Betaproteobacteria > Burkholderiales > Burkholderiaceae > Paraburkholderia > Paraburkholderia sp. BR10141. The sequence goes on from NZ_JBMIQH010000004.1 coordinate 24,786, forward strand.
CATCGCGAGCATCGCCGTGGCGCTGCTCGCACCGATCGCGGGCGCGCTGATCCAGATGGCGATTTCGCGTGCGCGCGAATTCGAGGCGGACCGCGGCGGCGCCGAGATTTCCGGCGATCCGCAGGCGCTCGCTTCGGCGCTCGACAAGATCCACCGCTACGCGCAGGGCATTCCGTTCCCGGCGGCCGAAGAGCATCCGGCCACGGCGCAGATGATGATCATGAATCCGCTGTCGGGCGGCGGCTTGCAGAACCTCTTCAGCACGCACCCGTCCACGGAAGAGCGCATCCGCCGCTTGATGGAAATGGCTGCAGGTGGCCAACGCTAACGCGACGACCGGTAGCCGGTGACGAAAAAAACGCCTCCTCGGAGGCGTTTTTTATTCAGCCCGTCGCCGCGGCGTCGCCGTCCATATGTCGGGCGCCCGCTCGCGCCGAAACCCGCAACGCCCGTTGACGCAGCGACACCACGAAGAATACGAAATAAACGCCGATGAACCAGGACACGTCGAGCGCGTAGTAGACGTGCCCGAACTTGACGACGATCCACGCGGCGATGAACGCCAACGGTACGGCGTAGAAAAACACGCGATCCATCCGGTTGTCTTCTTTGCTGCTCTGGAAGAGCGAAACGTAGCAGCACGCAAAAAACGGCGCGATGTCGTATTCCTTCATTCTCGGATTCAGCGCGAGACAGAACGCGAGCACATAGAACAGCCTGCCAGGCACGCTTGCGTTTTCAGCAACCATGAGCCGCCGCCCGCGCAATGGATTGACCGCGTACATGAATAGCGCCACGACCACCAGCTCATAGAGCAGTACGTCGTCCAGGGTCGACAGCGCACGCACGTGTTGTTCGAGTATCCCGAACAGCACGAGTCCGGAATCGTTCTGGGCGAGCATCTGCCAGCGCAGCAGGGTTTCGAAGTCGGTCCACAGGCGCGGTTCCAGCGCGAGCTGCGCGATGGTTGCCAGCGCAACGCACAAGGGCACGGCGATGAAATAGCGCATGCCTTTGGGGATAAAAAAGAACACGACGGCGTAGGTCAGGAAATAGATCTTGATGGAGGCAAACAGGGCGATGAAAAAAGCCAGCGCGCAATACTTTGCCGTCGCGCCACGGCTGTCGTGCGAAGCCGAAGCCGCATAAAAAAGCGCAATGATCAGCAGGTGGCCGAAGATCGCAAAATTGCCCGTGAGGATGCCTCCCACGCCCGCGCCGCCGGTCAGAAACCCAAGCGCGCCCGCGACGATGAAATCCGCATGCCTGATGCTGTAGGCCAGATAGATCAGCGACGCGACAACGAATGCCAGATAGAGCCAGTGAAACGGCACGCGCGAGAACAGATTCAGGAAGATGGGCGGATAGATGAAGGGGAATCCGTGCGGAATATATGGATTCGCGCCGCGCTTGAATTGATCCAGCGCGTACGCGTACACCTTGTAGTCCCAGAAAGGCGAGAACAGCTTTCCCCGTCCCTGCTGGTACACAGAAAAGAGAGCAACGAAGGCGAGGAACGCGAAGTCTTGTTTCTTCCCGAGTCGTTTCATGATGGCCGCTACGTCGCAGGGAGGAGGGGCGTTTTCTGTCGCCATCATGAGGCGAGCGGTTAGTCGGTATCCGCCAATATGTATCCCTGCGCTTGCCTTGCTATCCGCGCGCTGGCGCGGTGCCGTCAACGGGAATCGCGCCGGCTCGCAGTGTTGCGCGCTCGCCACGCTACAATGGCTCGCTTGTGCATTACTGACGCCGCGACTCACAGCGGCCCGCATCCGGTTTCTTCATGACATCCAGCCCATCCCGGCGACCCGGCAAGCCGTCTCAAGGCAAAAAGAGTTCCGCATCGCCCGCGCGCCAGCAGGGCGCGGCGCCGGCGCGCAGCCACGCCGTGCACCTGGCCCCCGATTCGCTGGGCTTTGCGCTCGACCAGGCCGCTCATGCGGTCGGCGCGGTGCGCGCCGGTTCGGCCTTGCCCGCCGCGCTCGCGAGCGCCTTCGCCGCCTTGCCCGCCGACGTCGCGCCGCAGGCTCGCGGCGCTGTGCAGGACATCGCCTATCGCACCATGCGGCGGCTCGGCACGGTCGACTGGCTGATCCGGCAGCGCGTGAGCAAGGCGCCGCCGCCGCTCGTCGCGAACCTGCTCGCCTGCGCGCTGGCGTTGCTCGCCGAGGACGAGGCGAGCGCCGCCTACACGCCGTTTACGGTCGTCGATCAGGTCGTGCGCGCCGTGGGCGCGCGCCGCGAGATCGCCTTCGCGAAGGGGCTCGTCAATGCGGTACTGCGCGGATTTTTGCGCGAGCGCGACACCGCGCTTGCCGCCGCCCAGGCCGATGAAACCGCCCACTGGAACTATCCGCGCTGGTGGATCGACGCGGTCCGCGCCGCGTGGCCCACGCAGTGGCAGGCGATTCTCGCCGCGGGCAACACGCAAGGCCCGCTCACGCTGCGCGTGAATGCGCGCCGCACGAGCGCCGCCGATTACGTCCAGCGGCTCGCCGCCGACAACATCGCCGCCACGCAGATCGGCGAACACGCCGTGCGTCTGGCCGCCGCGTTGCCGGTGGATCGCATCCCCGGGTTCCTCGCGGGCGACGTGTCCGTGCAGGACGCCGGCGCGCAAGTGGCCGCACAAATCCTCGGCGTGTGTGACGGCATGCGTGTGCTCGACGCGTGCGCGGCGCCCGGCGGCAAGAGCGGCCATCTGCTCGAGCTTGCCGACATCGATCTGGTTGCGCTCGAAAGCGACGCCACGCGCGCTGCGCGCATCGGCGAAAACTTCGCGCGCCTCGGTTTCGCGCAAGACGATCCCGCGCACCCGATGCGGCGTGCATCGATCGTGGTCGGCGACGCGGGCAATCCTGCCGCGTGGCATGACGGCGAAGGCTTCGATCGCATCCTCGCCGACGTGCCATGCTCGGCCTCGGGCATCGTGCGCCGTCATCCGGACATTCGCTGGCTGCGCCGCGAGAGCGACATCCCGGCGCTTGCCGCCGAGCAGCGCCGCATCGTCGATGCGCTGTGGCCGCTCGTGAAGCCGGGCGGCGAACTGCTGTACGTGACCTGTTCGATCTTCCCCGAGGAAGGCGAGGCGCAGGCGCGCTGGTTTGAAAGCACCCATGCGGATGCGGTACGATTGGACGCCCCGGGGCAACTGCTGCCCGAGGCATTCGGCGCGCCGGCCCGGGGGCCAGAAGACGGCGCAGCCGGCGAAGCGCGGCACGATGCTGCTGCAAAGGCCGAAGTGACGACGACTGTCTTTCCCGTTCCCGATCGCACCGCAGATCACGACGGATTCTTCTACGCGCGCTTTCAGAAACGGTGACCATCAAACGCTTCTTCCCGCTGCGGTTCGCGGCCCTGATCTGGCTGGTGCTTGCCGTCGTCGGCTTCGTGGCCGCCGCGCCGGCGCGCGCCGACTCGATCTCGGTGCAGCGCGCGTCGCTCCAGGCCGACAGCAACGGCTGGAGCCTCGACGCCCGTTTCGACTTCGACCTCAACAGCAGCCTGGAAGACGCGGTCAACAAGGGCATTCCGCTCTACTTCACCACCGACTTCGAGCTCACGCGCGCGCGCTGGTACTGGTTCGACGAACAGCCGGTGAGCGTTTCGCAAAGCATTCGCCTGTCGTTCCAGCCGCTCACGCGCGAGTACCGCGTGTCGAGCGGCGGTCTGCAGCTCGGCTTCTCGACGCTCGCAGAAGCGCTCGCGGTCATCAAGCACGTCACCTCGTGGCACGTGATCGATCGCAACGACGTGCACGCCGGCGAAACGTACACGGCCTCGGTGCGCATGCAGCTCGACGTCGCGCTGATGCCCAAGCCGTTCCAGATCGACGCCGTGAACAACCGCGACTGGAACCTCGCTTCCGACTGGAAGCGCTTCAACTTCACGGTGACCGAACGTGCTAAATAAAGTACGCCGCGCCACCAGCTTCAGCAGCGTCGTCGTCAAGCTGCTCGTCTCCACCGTCGCGTTCACCGCGACGCTGCTGCTCGTCCTGCTCGCCGCGGCGAGCGCGAACACCGAGTTCTTCGACCGCTACTATGGCTGGCTCTACGCGGCCAATATCGTCGTCGCGCTGATCTTCCTGTCGGTGGTCACGGCGCTCATGATCGTGATCGTCGTGCGCTTGAGGCGCGGCAAGTTCGGCACGCGGCTGCTCGCGAAGCTCGCGTTCTTCTTCGCGCTCGTGGGCGTGGTGCCGGGCGGCATCATCTATATCGTTTCCTATCAGTTCGTCTCGCGCTCGATCGAGTCGTGGTTCGACGTGAACGTGGAAACCGCGCTCACCGCCGGCCTGAATCTCGGCCGCGGCATGCTCGACGCCTCGCTCTCCGACCTGCAAACCAAGGGCCGTCTGATGGCCGAGCAGATCGCGAACGGCGATTCGGCAGGCACGACGCTCACGCTGCTGCGCGCGCGCGACCAGTTCGGCGTGCAGGACGCGATGATCGTCGAGCCGGTGCGCAGCATGTCGGGCGCGGCGCCCGACATGCACGTGGTGGCGCAGGCGTCGAGCAACTTCTCGTCGCTCATGCCCGCCGACATGCCCACGGCGCTCATGATCGATCAGGCGCGCGGGCGCGGCTATGCGGCAATCGAAGGCGAAGTGGACGGCGACCCGCATCAGCTTGGCTCGAAGGGCGCGCTTCGATTGCGGGTGGTCACCCGCATTCCCGATGCGAACACAACGGATCTGCAGCCGGTCGAGCGTTTCCTGCAGCTCGAGCAGCCGGTGCCGGCGGCGCTCGCGCGCAACGCCGACGCCGTGCAGCGCGCGTATCGCGAGTACCAGGAGAAGGCGCTCGGCCGCACGGGCCTGCGCAAGATGTATATCGGCACGCTCACGCTCGCGCTCTTTCTCGCCACTTTCGTCGCGATGATGCTCGCGCTCGCCCTCGGCAACCAGCTCGCGAGGCCGCTCTTCCTGCTCGCGCAGGGCACGAAGGAAGTGACCGAGGGCGACTACACGCCCAAGCGCGAAATCAAGTCGCGCGACGAGCTGGGCTTCCTCACGCAGTCGTTCAACGCGATGACGCGCCAGCTTTCCGAAGCGCGCCAGGCCGTGGAGAAGAACCGCGTCGCGCTCGAGCATTCGAAGGCGTACCTCGAGAGCATTCTCGCGAACCTCACGGCGGGCGTGTTCGTGTTCGACCGGCAGTTCCGCCTCACGACGGCGAACCCCGGCGCGGAGCGCATTTTCCGTCAGCCGTTCCAGACGCAGCTCGGCGTCGCGCTCGATCACATCGGCGCGCTCACGGAGTTCGGCGCGATGGTGCGCAAGGCCTTCGCCGACCAGGAAGCTTCGCGCGGCGATGGCGATCAAGAGCGCGGCCATTGGCAGCAGCAGTTCTCCGTGCCGATTCCGGGCGAGACCGATCCGCTCACGCTGCTCGTGCGCGGCGCGCGCCTCGTATCCGACACGGGCCGCGACGCGGGCGACATGCAGACCTCGGGCTACGTCGTGGTGTTCGACGACATCTCCGACGTGATCTCGGCGCAGCGCTCGGTGGCGTGGGGCGAAGTCGCGCGGCGTCTCGCGCACGAGATCAAGAATCCGCTCACGCCGATCCAGCTCTCGGCCGAACGCCTGCAGATGAAGCTCACCGACAAGCTCGCGCCCACCGACGCCGAAGTGCTCAGGCGCGGCGCGACCACCATCGTCAATCAGGTCGCGGCGATGAAGCAGATGGTCGACGACTTCCGCGATTACGCGCGCACGCCGCCGGCGGTGCTCGCGAACCTGCAGCTCAATGAACTCGTGAGCGAAGTGCTCACGCTCTACGGCGCGGAAGAAGGCAAGAGCGCGATCAAGGTCGAGCTCTCCGAATTGCCCGTGATACGCGGCGACGCGACACAATTGCGTCAGGTGATCCACAACCTGCTGCAAAACGCGCAGGACGCGGTGGCCGACACGCAGAATCCTCGCGTGACGCTCGAGACCCGCGCCGTAGAATACGGGGACCCCGACGCGCAAGGACGCACGCGCGTGGCGGTTCGTCTCACGGTATCGGACAACGGCCCGGGTTTCCCGGCGCGCATTCTCACGCGTGCGTTCGAACCCTATGTGACGACCAAGGCCAAAGGAACAGGACTCGGGCTTGCGATGGTCAAGAAGATCGTCGACGAGCACGGCGCGCGCATCGACATCCGCAATCGAATGAGAGCGGGCGATGTGATCGAAGGCGCGCAGATCTCGATTCTCTTTCTCCAGTTGGCAGACGATGCCGCCACGCCCGGACCCGGCCGATCCGGGGAGGGGCAGGCGCGTGCCGAAGCGGAGCAAGGATCAAAAGCAACAGTGCAGACAAGGGCAGCGTAAATGGCAACCATCCTAGTGGTAGACGATGAAATGGGCATCCGGGAATTGCTCTCGGAGATCCTCAGCGACGAAGGACACGTCGTGGAGCTCGCGGAAGATGCGCAGCAGGCGCGCGACTTCCGGCAGCGCCACGTGCCGGATCTCGTGCTGCTCGATATCTGGATGCCGGACACCGATGGCGTGACGCTGCTCAAGGAATGGGCCGCGCAGGGCCATCTCACGATGCCGGTCATCATGATGTCGGGGCACGCGACCATCGACACCGCCGTCGAGGCGACGAAGATCGGCGCGCTCAACTTCCTCGAAAAGCCGATCGCGCTGCAAAAGCTGTTGAAGGCGGTCGAGCAGGGGCTCGCGCGCGGCACGGCCGCGCCGGTCGCGCCGGCCACAGCGGCGGCAGCGGGGAAGACGGCGGCGGGCGGACCCGCGGTCGTGGCATCGGCGGCGGCGCTGCCGGTACTGGGCGCCGACGGCGTCCATGGCATGCAGGCGGCGGCCACGCAAACGGCATCGATCTCATTCGACATTCCGCTGCGCGATGCGCGCGACGCGTTCGAGCGCGCCTACTTCGAGTACCACCTCGCGCGCGAGAACGGCAGCATGACGCGCGTGGCCGAAAAAACGGGGCTTGAGCGTACGCACCTGTATCGCAAGCTCAAGCAGCTCGGCGTGGACCTCGGCAAGAGCAAGGGCGAATGAACGCGTGCAGGTGAGCGGCGCGGACAGGCGCGTCAATTTTGCGAAAGCCACTTGGCAAGCGCTGATTTCACCGCTATAATCTTCTTTCTTCGTTGGCCCGGTAGCTCAGTTGGTAGAGCAGCGGATTGAAAATCCGCGTGTCGATGGTTCGATTCCGTCCCAGGCCACCAGAATGCAGCCCCAGGAGATCGTTCGATTCCTGGGGCTTTTTCGTTGTGCGCGTTGTCCAGCGTCTTGAACTCCAGACATCGACGGTATCCGAGGTATAAGGGTGCGCCGATGCCCGTAGAAGGGCCCCGGCCTATACTGCATGAGCCGGCGCGGGGGTTGTCCCTGCCGGCCCGCCGGGCGCCAGGCGACAAAAGCGGGCAAGGAAGCCAGCAAAGCGCCAGCAACGAAAGCATTCGCGCGGAAACCTCATACACGGAGTTTCACGGTGACTCGAACAGAAGCCAAAGGCGCGCTCGTCCTGTTTTCCGGCGGCCAGGATTCGGCCACGTGCCTTGCATGGGCGCTCGACCGCTACCAGAGCGTCGAAACGCTCGGCTTCGATTACGGCCAGCGTCATCGCGTCGAACTGGAATGCCGCGAGGGTTTTCGCGCGGCGATCGCCAGCACGTTCCCCGAGTGGGGCGAGCGTCTCGGCGACGATCACATGATCGACCTCTCGGTGCTCGGCTCGATCAGCGACACGGCCATGACGCGCGAGATCGAGATCGAAACCGCCGCGAGCGGCTTGCCGAACACCTTCGTGCCGGGCCGCAACCTGATGTTCATGCAGATCGCCGCGGCGATCGCTTATCGTCGCGGGCTCAAGGTCCTCGTGGGCGGGATGTGCGAAACCGACTTCTCGGGCTATCCCGACTGCCGCGACGACACGATGAAGGCGCTGCAGGTGGTGCTCAATCTCGGCATGGACACGCGCTTCGTGCTGGAAACGCCGCTCATGTGGCTCGACAAGGCCGATACATGGCGCCTCGCCGAAAAGCTGGGCGGCGAAGCGCTGGTGGATATGGTCCGCGTGGAAACGCACACCTGCTACCTGGGCGAGCGCGCGGAGCTTCACGCGTGGGGGTTCGGCTGCGGCGAGTGCCCGGCGTGCAAGTTGCGCAAGCGCGGGTATGAAGCGTATCTCGCCGGCGAGAACGTGACGGAAGCCCCGGCCTGAGTGTTAGCCTCGGGCCGCGCGCGTCACTTTCGCGGTGAATGAATACGGCCAGGGCCGCGCACGGGCGGCGCGCCCCCCCGCCGACACGATGATTTCGCGCCCGAGACCAACCGGCTTTGCACGCGCCTTGCGCGCATGAGCCAGAACCAGGCTGCACGATGACTTACGCGGTAAAGGAAATTTTCTACACATTGCAGGGCGAGGGCGCGAACGCCGGGCGTCCGGCCGTGTTCTGCCGGTTCGCCGGCTGCAATCTCTGGTCGGGCCGCGAGGAAGATCGCGAGCAGGCCGTTTGCCGCTTCTGCGACACCGACTTTGTCGGCACCGATGGCGAGAACGGCGGCAAATTCCGCACGCCGGAAGAACTCGTCGCGCAGATCGCCTCGCTGTGGCCCGAAGGCGAGGGCAACCGCTTCGTGGTCTGCACGGGCGGCGAGCCGATGCTGCAGATCGACCAGCCGTTCGTCGACGCGCTGCACGCCGCCGGTTTCGAGATCGCGATCGAAACGAACGGCTCGCTGCCGGTGCTGGAAACGATCGACTGGATCTGCGTGAGCCCGAAGGCCGACGCGCCGCTCGTCGTCACGAAGGGCAACGAGTTGAAGGTTGTCGTGCCGCAGGAAAACCAGCGCCTGGCAGAGTACGCGAAGCTCGATTTCGAGTATTTTCTCGTGCAGCCCATGGACGGCCCGTCGCGCGACCTGAACACGAAGCTCGCCATCGACTGGTGCAAGCGCCATCCGCAGTGGCGCCTGTCGATGCAGACCCACAAATACCTGAACATTCCCTGATTCACGCGAATTTACCTGAAGAAGCGCCGTGCTGACGATCACCCGAAAACTCGAATTCGACGCGGGCCACCGCATCCCCGACCACCGCAGCCAGTGCCGTAATCTGCACGGCCATCGCTACGTGCTCGAAATCACGCTGGAAGGCGACCTCGTCGAAACCGAGGGCGCGCCCGACCGCGGCATGGTGATGGACTTCGCCGACGTGAAGTCGCTCGCGAACCAGCATCTCGTCGATCTGTGGGATCACGCGTTCCTCGTCTTCGCGGGCGATACGCAGGTGCGCGGCTTCCTCGAAACGCTGCCGGGCCACAAGACGGTCGTGATCGACCGCATTCCGACCGTGGAAAACCTGGCCGCCATCGCGTTCGACATTCTCGCGAACGTGTACGACGCGCACTATGGCGTGAATCTGCGCCTGCACAAGCTGCGCCTGTACGAGACGCCGAACTGCTGGGCCGAAGTCACGCGCGACTGACGCGAGCAGGACCCCGCCTCAGTCGTTTCACCCGCCGCTTCACCCTCGCTCCGACGACCCGCGCAAGGCGGGTTTTCCGTGCCGACCGCCAGGTTTTTGTCGCGGTATGATCATTGCCGCTAGGCCTGCGCATCCCGCGCGCGGCCCGACAAACACATAACGGAGCGAGACCTGCCGGCTGCCGCGCTGCCGGGCGACACCGCCCGCGCCTGGCGCGTGCGCCCCGCGGCCTCGCCGGGAGCACGGCGATGAGCACCTTCACCAATCCCCTCAAGGAACGCCTCAAGGAGGCGGACGCGCTATTCGGCTTATGGCTTTCGATGGGCAGCGAGACCGCCGCCGAGGCGCTCGCGCACGCCGGCTTCGACTGGCTGTTGATCGACATGGAGCACACGCCCAACGACAGCGCCGACACCATCGCGCAACTGCGCGCCATCGCGGCCGCGCATCTGCCCACCGAGCCCGTGGTACGTCTGCCGGACAGCGAGCCGTGGCTCGTGAAGCATGTGCTCGACGCGGGCGCGCGCACGGTGATGTTCCCCAACGTGGCCTCGGCTGAGGAGGCCGCACGCGCTGTGAGTCTCACGCAGTACCCCGACGCGCGCACGCCCGGCGGCCAGCGCGGCGTGGCGGGCGTGGTGCGCGCGGCGGCCTACGGCATGCGGCGCGATTACCTTCAGGGCGCGAACGCGCAGATCGCGACGATCGTGCAGATCGAGTCGGCGGCGGCACTGGCCGAAGTCGAGAAGATCGCGAAGGTGCCGGGCGTCGACTGCCTGTTCGTGGGTCCCGCCGATCTGGCGGCGAGCCTCGGCCATCTCGGCGACTCGAAGCATCCGGACGTCGTCGCCGCCGTGCAGCGCATCGTCGCGGCCGCGCGCGAGGCGGGCGTCGCGGCAGGCATCTTCGCCATGGATGCGCCCGCCGCCAGGCAGTATCGCGAGATGGGTTTCAGCTTCATCGCCCTGGCCGCCGACGTGATATGGCTCGTGCGCGCGACACGCCAGGCGCTGCAGGAGGCGAGATCATGAAGCGTCCGAAAGCGCTTTTCGGGCGAGCGCGCGCGCTCGCCATCGGCTGTCTCGCGGCCGCTGCGCTCGGTGTGAGCGGAGTGACGGCAGCCGCCGACGCCGCGAGCGCCACCGCGGGCGCGGAGTCCGATCCGCAAACGGCCAACGCCGTTGCCGACTACAACGCGGGCAACCTCAGCGCGGCGCGCGCCGAGTTCCTGGCGGCGGCCGAGCGCGGCAACCGGCTGGCGGAGTTCAACTACGCGATGATGCTCGTGAACGGCGAAGGCGGGGCCGCCGACGTGGGCGAGGGCCGCAAGTGGCTGCGCAAGGCGGCGGACGCGAACATGTCGCACGCGCAGTACGTGTACGGCAAGATGTACGACGACGGCGACTTCGTCGAGCGCGATCCCGTGCAGGCGCACCAGTGGTTTCTCAAGGCGGCGAAGCAGGGTCACGTGCAGGCGGAGCTGGCGCTCGCGAACCAGTACCTCGACGGGCGCGGCACCACGCGCGACAACAAGCAGGCGTTCTACTGGTACAAGAAGGCCGCCGAGGGCGGCGACATGACCGCGCAATACGTGACCGGCTCGTTCTACGAGCGCGGCGGCGACGGCGTGCCGAAGAACCTCAACGTCGCGCGCGCGTACTATGCCGCCGCGGCGGCGCAGGGCGATCCCGTGGCGCGTTTGAAGTACCAGCAGTTGAGCGCGCAGCTGATGAAGTCGGCGCCCACCCAGTAAGCGCCAGCAAGCGACCGCGAAACGAAAACGCGCCGGGCATGCCGGCGCGTTTTTTTTGGTTGCTTCGATCTCTGCGATCGGGCGGGCATAGCTGCCCGCCGCGCCTTCAACTCTGCATCAACCGCTTCTGGCGTCCCACGCTCATGATGAGCCCGATCGCCACGCCGAGTGTGGTGAGCGCCGTGCCGCCATAACTCATGAACGGCAGCGGCACGCCCACCACGGGCAGGATGCCGCTCACCATGCCGATGTTGACGAACGCATAGGTAAAGAACGCCATCGTGAGCGAGCCGGCCAGTAATCGCCCAAAGAGCGTCGAGCCGTTCGCGGCGATATAGAGCCCGCGCGCGATCAGACACATATAGAGCGTGAGCAGCACGAGGCCGCCCGCGAGGCCGAACTCTTCGGAGAACACCGCGAAGATGAAGTCGGTGTGCTTTTCGGGGATGAACTCCAGGTGCGACTGTGTGCCCTTCAACCAGCCCTTGCCGAGCGGGCCGCCCGAGCCGATCGCGATCACGGCCTGGATGGTGTGGAAGCCCTTGCCGAGCGGATCGGAGGTCGGGTCGAGCAGCGTGCAGATGCGGTGCTTCTGGTAGTCGTGCATGAGCGGCCAGTTCACCTGCGGCTGGCAGATCTTGTCCTGGAACGCCGCGATCGAGGCCACCGCGATCACGCCTGCGATCAGCACCGGCACGATCAGCTTGAACGAGAGCCCCGCGAAATAGATGACGAAGAGGCCCGACGCGAACACGAGCACGGCGGTGCCCAGGTCCGGCTGCTTGGCGATGAGCCCCACCGGCACGAGCAGAATCACGAAGCCGACGACGAAGTCATACCAGCGCATCACGCCTTCGCGGCGCTGGTAGTACCAGGCGAGCATGAGCGGCGTGGCGATCTTGAGGATTTCCGAGGGCTGAATCACGACGCCGACGTTGATCCAGCGCTTTGCGCCCTTGCGCGTGAGGCCGAATAGCGCCACGGCGATGAGCAGCGCGATGCCGAACGTATAGATCGGCACCGCGAAGCGCATGAGCGTGTTGGGCGGCACATTGGCGAGCGCCCACATCAGCACGAAGGTGAGCATGATGTTGCGCAGCTGGTCTTCCACGCGGCCCGGCACGTCGAGGCTCGCGCTGTACAGCGTGACGATGCCCACGCACAGCAGCAGGAACACGGTGAGCGCGAGCGGTCGGTCGAAGCCGAGGAACATCTTGCGCAGCGTGTCGAGCACCGCGCGCTTGTCGATCTTGTCGAACTGAAGGAAAGGCATGGTGGTTCCTTACTCGTCGATGCCGCCCGTTGCGGGCTTGGGCGGCGGTGCGAGCGTAGCCGCGTCGCTCGCGCTGGCGGGGCGGTGCGGGCGATGGGGGCCAGGGCCGAAGTGGCGGGGCACGGAGGCGGGCGCGGGGCGGGCGGCACCCGTGTCCGCCGTGCCGCCGGTGCCGCCGTTCACGGCGTCGGTTGTGGCGGGCGCATCGGGGCTAACGTTCTGGCGTGGCTTGCGAGTCTTGCCGACGGCGCTGCTTGCGGGCGTAGCCCGCGCCGCCGCGCCGGGGGCCGCAGCCGCAGCGGAGGCAGGCGCAGCAGCGGCCGCGCCCGAGGCTTCCGAAGCCGCCGCAGCAGCAGCCGAAGCAGCCGCAGCCGCAGATGCCGCGCCGGGAATCGGCAGCGGCGTGAAGCCGGCTGCGACCCGCACCGGCTGTGCGGCCGGTACGGCCGGTGTGGCCGGGGCAACGCCCGAGGCCCCCGCGGCTGCTGAAGCCGCCGATGCCGCCTCAGGCGGCGCGCCGATCACGGGCGCGGACGCGTCCTCCGTGGCCGAAGCCGCCGCGCTCACGGCCGCCTGCTCGACGCCGGGCTTGAGCCGGTCGACGAGCCAGTAATCCAGCACGCGGCGAGCGATCGGACCTGCGGCCTGTGCGCCCCAGCCGCCGTTTTCGACGATCAGCGCGACGGCGATCTGCGGCTTCTCGGCCGGCGCGAACGTGATGAAGAGCGCGTGGTCGCGCAGATTTTCGGCGAGCGCATGCGCCTTGTACTTGCCGCCCTGCAGCGAGAAGACCTGCGCCGTGCCGGTCTTGCCCGCCGAGGTGTACGGCGCGTTGCGGAACACCTGGTAGGCCGTGCCCGAGGGATTCATCGTCACGTTTTCCATGCCGCGCTTGACGACGTCGATATCGGCCTGGCTCACGTTCAGGCGCCCGCTTTCGCTCGGCACCGTGAGGCGCTCCTGCTTCGTGATCGGATTCTCGATCTCCTTCACGAGGTGGGGCTTCATCAGAATGCCGTTGTCGGCGAGCGTGGCCGTGGCATGCGCGAGCTGCAGGATCGTGAACGAGTTGTAGCCCTGGCCGATCCCGAGGCTGATCGTCTCGCCCTCGTACCAGCGCTGCTGCTCGGGCTTGCGGTACGCCTTGCGCTTCCATTCGGTGGAGGGCAGGATGCCGCGCGCCTCGCCCGCGATGTCGATGCCGGTGAGCTGGCCGAAGCCGAGCGGCTTCATGAAGTTGGCGATGTTGTCCACGCCCAGGTCGTGCGCGAGCATGAAGAAGTAGGTGTCGTTCGACACCATGATCGCGCGGTTCATGTCGATCCAGCCCTGGCCCGAGCGCACGTCGTTGTTGAAGCGGTGGCCGCCGAACATGTAGTAGCCGGGGTCGGAAAAGCCCCACTGCGGCGTGCGCTTGTGCAGCGTGAGCGCGGCGAGCGCCATGAACGGCTTGTAGGTCGAGCCCGGCGGGTAGGTGCCGTGCAGCGGACGGTTCAGGAGCGGGTGATCGGGCGAGTTGTTGAGCTCGTCCCAGGTCTGCTGGTCGATGCCGTCCACGAACGAGTTCGGGTCGAAGCTCGGTGCCGAGACGAACGCGAGAATGTCGCCCGTCGAAGGCTCGATCGCGACGAGCGCGCCGCGCTTGCCCGCGAAGGCCTGCTCGGCCACCTGCTGCAGACCGATGTCGATCGACAGCACGAGGTTGTTGCCGGGCGTGGCCTGGGTGCGCGAGAGCGTGCGCACGGGGCGCCCGCCCGCCGTCACTTCCACTTCCTCGAAGCCGGTCAGGCCGTGCAGCTCGGTTTCGTAGCTTTGCTCGACGCCGATTTTGCCGATGTAGTCGGTGCCGTTGTAGTTGTTCGCGTCCAGACGCGGATCGTAGTGCTCGGGATCGCTGTCGTTCTTGTCGGAGAGGTCGTCGATGCGCTCCTGGTCGCGCTGCGAAATCCGGCCGATATAGCCGATCACGTGCGCGGCCGTGGGCCCGAGCGGATATTGGCGGAACAGGCGCGCGCGCACTTCCACGCCGGGGAAGCGGAAGCGCTGGGCGGTGAAGCGCGCGACTTCGTCGTCGGTGAGGCGCGTGCGGATCGGCAGGCTCTCGAAGTTCTTCGAGTCTTCGAGCAGCTTCTTGAAGCGGCGGCGGTCGCGCGCATCGATCGGAATCACGGTCGAGAGCTCGTCGATCGTGTTGTCGAGCGTGTCGGCGAGCTTCGAGGGCGTGATTTCGAGCGTGTACGCCGAGTAGTTCTTGGCGAGCACGACGCCGTTGCGGTCGGTGATGATGCCGCGGTTCGGCACGATCGGCGCGACGGAAATGCGGTTTTCGTCGGCCTGCAGCGAATACTTGCTGTGGTTCCAGACCTGCAGATAGAGGAAGCGGAACGCGATCAGCCCGAAGCAGACGAACACGAACAGCCCCGCCGCCGCGACGCGCAGGCGGAACTTCGTGAGCTGCTGCTGGGTGTCCTTGAATTCGGTCATGCTGTCAGACCCAGGCGCCGCGGTTCCAATCGCGAGGAACGGCGGGCCGGGGTGCGTAAGAGGTAGTCAAGCGATTCTTCCAGCGGCGGGCGGCGGGCCGCTCAAATGGGCCGGGTGTCGTCGGGATCGACGGGGCGGCGCTGCGGCAGGAGCAGCAGCACGCTCGCGATCGGCCAGAGGATCGCCTCGACGAAGCCGCTGATGAGATAACCCCAGCCAGGAAACGAAGCGCCCATCAGCAGGCGGATCACGAACGGCACGACCTGCGCGCCGACCAGCATGGGCGTGACGGCGAACATCTGCAGGCCGATCGACATCCACAGCACGCGGCGGTGAATGGTGATCGCGCCATAGGAAAGCAACGTGTACGCGAGCGCGTGCTCGCCGAGCAGATTCGCGTTGTGGACGTCCATGAGGAGCCCGAGGAAGAACGCGACGCCCATGCCGACTTTGCGCGGCTGGTGAATGTTCCAGAACAGCAGCACGAGCGCGACGAAGTCGGGCACGCCGGGCAGCTTGCCCCAGGGCAGCAGGTTCAGCAGGAACGCCGCCGCGAGGCTGAAAACGATGAAGTACGGATTGACCGGCTGCAGAATGTATTGCGGACGCGGCATCAATGGCCCCCTTTCTCGACGGCCTTCGCTGCCTCTTCGCGCAGGCTTTCCCTGGGCCGCTTTTTCTCCGCCGGCTTCGTGTCTGCTGCGGCTGCATTCGCTGCGGGCTTCGCCTGCTGCGCCGGAGCCGGGGCCGCGCCCGATGCGGCGGCGGCGGGCTTCGCCTTCGCGTCATCGGCCTTCTTGTCAGCCTTTTTGTCCGCGGCCTTGGCGGCCTTCTTCTTCGCGTCCTTCGCCTCGGCGGCCGCTGCGGCTTCCTCGGCGGCGATCGGGTTGGGCGGCACCTGCGGCACATAGTGCAGCACGAGCACCTGGCGCGCCCCGCGCACGGCGGCGAGCGGCAGGCAGACCACGCGTGCGAACGCGGTATCGGCCTGCTTGTCGACGCGCAATACCTTCGCGACCGGCAGCCCTTGCGGATAGATGCCGTCGAGTCCGCTCGTCACGAGTTCGTCGCCCACTTGCAGATCGGCGCTGATCGGCACGAAGCGCAGATCGAGCAGGTCGCCCTTCGCCGTGCCATAGATCACACTGCGCAGACCCGTGCGCACGACTTCGACCGGCACGGCCTGGTCCTTGTCCGTGACGAGCGTGACTTCGGACTGCATGGGGAACACGCGTGTGACCTGGCCGATCACGCCGTCTTCGCTCAATACCGGTGAGCCGTTCTGCACGCCCTGCTGCGAGCCGCCGCCGATCACGACCTTCTGCGTGAACGGGTCGCGCGTGTCGTACTGGATCTCTGCAGGCGTGGTTTGCGCGCCGATGCGCTGCGAGAGCTGCAAAAGCGCGCGCAGGTGCGCGTTTTCGGCGGCGAGCGAAGCGGCCGCGTTGGCCTGCTGCGAAAGCTGAAGATTGCGCACGTGCAGCTGGGTGTTTTCGGTGCGCAGCGTGGAACTCGTCACGGCCAGATCGGCGGCGCCCATAAAGAAGTCACGCGGCACGAGGGCCGCGCGTTGCAGCGGGTAGAGACCCGCGCCGAGCACGCCGCGCACGATCTCGAGCGTCTTGAAACGCGCGTCGGAGACGAGGAGCGCGAGCGACAGCACGACGAAGAAAATCAGCCGTGCGAGTGCCGATGGGCCCTGTTTAAAGAGGGGCGGCGGACTGTATTCCATGGTCGGCGCCGGGGGCGTGTGCGGTTCGGTGAAACAGAGGGTGTAACGGAGGGCACAACGAAGTGTGAATCTTCGGCGCCCCGCAGGACGTCCCGTTGCGGGCGCCGTAACGGCGCGCGCGCCGCCACGCCATCAGTGGCGCGACGACGCCGAAACCGCGCCGCGGGCGAGCGCAGCGGTGCGCGGCGCGCTTACTCGTACGAGAAGATGCTGCCAAGCTTGTCCATGCGCTCGAGCGCCATGCCCGAGCCGCGCACCACGCAGGTGAGCGGGTCTTCGGCCACGAGCACCGGCAGACCGGTTTCTTCGGCGAGCAGGCGGTCCAGGTCGCGCAGCAGCGCGCCGCCGCCCGTGAGCATCATGCCGCGTTCGGCGATGTCGGCGCCCAGTTCCGGCGGCGTTTGTTCGAGCGCGATCTTCACCGACGAGACGATCTGGTTCAGCGGGTCGGTGAGCGCTTCGAGAATTTCGTTGCTCGAAATGGTGAAGCTGCGCGGAATGCCTTCCGACAGGTTGCGGCCCTTCACTTCCATTTCCTTGACTTCGGAACCCGGGAAGGCCGAACCGATTTCCTTCTTGATGGCTTCGGCGGTTTGTTCGCCGATCAGCATGCCGTAGTTGCGGCGGATGTAGTTGACGATCGCTTCGTCGAACTTGTCGCCGCCCACGCGCACCGAGCCCTTGTAGACGATGCCGCCGAGCGAGATCACGCCCACTTCGGTCGTGCCGCCGCCGATGTCGACGACCATCGAGCCCGTGGCTTCCGAAACCGGCAGGCCCGCGCCGATCGCAGCGGCCATCGGCTCTTCGATGAGGTACACCTGCGAGGCGCCCGCGCCGTGCGCGGCTTCCTTGATCGCGCGGCGCTCGACCTGGGTCGAACCGCACGGCACGCAGATGATGATGCGCGGCGACGGCGAGAACATGCGCGACTCGTGCGCCGTCTTGATGAACTGCTTGATCATCTGCTCGGTGACGGTGAAGTCGGCGATCACGCCGTCCTTCATCGGGCGGATGGCTTCGATGTTGCCCGGGACCTTGCCGAGCATCTGCTTGGCTTCCTTGCCGACTGCCTGAATCGTTTTCTTGCCGTTCGGGCCGCCTTCCTGGCGAATGGAGACGACCGAGGGTTCGTCGAGGACGATGCCCTTGCCGCGCATGTAGATCAGGGTGTTGGCGGTGCCGAGGTCGATCGCCAGGTCGTTGGAGAAGTAGCTACGCAGAAAACCGAACATTCAAAAATCCTGTCTCGCTTGTGGCCGTCCTTCCAGCTTGGTGGGCGAGGGCGGCAGCGGAAAAATTCACAGCCTCAGGGCGATATGCTCCACCACGAGAGCACTCCGAAATCACGGCGGAGGGCGTCGCAAGGGGCGCCACGAGGGGCCTGAGACTGCGGGGATAGTTACCGGAGGCAGCCTGGCTGCGCCGCCCGTTTGATCTTGTCTGGCCGCATTGAGTTGCGTACAGACCTGAAAGGCGGATGCAAGGCGGTCCGGGTTTGGGTCGAACGCGTAATGATACCTTATAATTTTGCCTGTTTTGCAGGATCCGGAAGGCAGTTTTTGACCTCATCGAAGCTTTCCTCCCGAGCCGGATCCGGCGCGATAAACCGCTGTTGCAGCACCGATTTCCGCACTGCCGCAGCCCCTTTTTCCGGTGACCGCATGGCCCTGACCCTGAACGATGTGAAGCGCATCGCGCATCTTGCGCGCCTCGAACTGGCCGACGCCGAAGCCGGCAATACGCTCGAACGCCTGAACGGCTTCTTCGGCCTCGTCGAGCAGATGCAGGCCGTGGACACGACCGGCATCGCCCCGCTCGCCCACCCGATCGAGCAGATCGAGGACGTCGCGTTGCGTCTGCGCGAGGACGCCGTGACCGAAATCGTGGACCGCGAAGCGCTGCAGCGTCCCGCGCCCGCGGTGCAGGACGGACTTTACCTCGTACCGCGCGTGATTGAGTAAGCGCGCAGCATTTTTTCGCCATTTCGAAATCTTTCGAGTCGTCGGAACAGTTCGAAACGGCACGGACTCCCGAATTTTCCGGGGTTTTCCGGGTAGCGGCCCACACGTTTGCCAACGTCGGTCGAGCGGCTCCCGGACGGCGCAACGATCGGATTTCGACCACGCCGTGACGTTCTTCCAGGAATCACGCAATGCATGACAAAAGCTTGACCGAACTGCGCGCCGCGCTGGCTGCGAAGGAGTGCTCCGCAGTCGAGCTGGCCCAGCACTTTCTGGGCCGGATTGAAGCGCATCAAGACCTGAACGCCTTCGTCGACGTCAATCCCGAGTTGACGCTCGCCCAGGCGAAGGCCGCCGACGCGCTCCTGCACTCGGGCCACGCGGGCCCGCTCGCGGGCATTCCGCTCGCGCACAAGGACGTGTTCGTCACGCGCGGCTGGCGCTCGACCGCCGGCTCGAAGATGCTTGCAAACTACGTGAGCCCGTTCGACGCGACCGTGGTCGAGCGGCTCGAGCGCGCGGGCATGGTCTGCCTCGGCAAGACCAACATGGACGAATTCGCGATGGGCTCGTCCAACGAGAACTCGCATTTCGGCGCCGTGAAGAACCCGTGGGACACGAAGGCCGTGCCGGGCGGCTCGTCGGGCGGTTCCGCCGCGGCCGTCGCCGCGCGCCTCGCGCCCGCCGCGACCGGCACCGATACCGGCGGCTCGATTCGCCAGCCGGCGTCGTTCACGGGCGTGACGGGCATCAAGCCCACCTACGGCCGCGTCTCGCGCTACGGCATGATCGCGTTCGCCTCGTCGCTCGACCAGGGCGGCCCGTTCGCGCACAGCGCCGGCGATTGCGCGCTGCTTCTGAACGCCATGGGCGGCTTCGACGAGCGCGACTCGACGAGCCTCACGCACGAGCACGAGGACTACACGCGCTTCATCGGCCAGACGTGGAGCCAGGACGCCAGCGCCGACAAGCCGCTCGCGGGCCTGCGCATCGGCCTGCCGAAGGAATACTTCGGCGCGGGTCTCGCCGACGACGTGCGCGCCGCCATCGACGCCGCGCTCAAGACGTACGAGTCGCTCGGCGCCACGCTCGTGGAAGTCACGCTGCCGAAAACCGAGCTGTCGATTCCCGTGTACTACGTGATCGCCCCGGCGGAAGCCTCGTCGAACCTCTCGCGCTTCGACGGCGTGCGCTTCGGCCACCGCGCCGCCGAATACCGCGATCTGCTCGACATGTACAAAAAGTCGCGTGCCGAGGGCTTCGGCCCCGAGGTGAAGCGCCGCATTCTGGTGGGCACCTACGTGCTCTCGCACGGCTACTACGATGCGTACTACCTGCAGGCGCAGAAGATTCGCCGCATCATTGCGCAAGACTTCCAGGAAGCGTTCAAACAGTGCGACGTCATCATGGGACCGGTCGCGCCGAGCGTGGCATGGGACCTGGGCGCCAAGGGCGACGATCCGCTGCAGATGTACCTCGCGGACATCTACACGCTTTCCACGAGCCTCGCGGGCCTGCCCGGCATGAGCGTGCCGTGCGGCTTCGGCGCGGGTGCGAACGCGCAGCGACCCGTCGGTCTGCAGATCGTCGGCAACTATTTCAACGAGGCCCGCATGCTGCAGGTCGCCGACGCCTTCCAGCGCGCGACCGACTGGCATCGCAAGGCGCCGGCAGGGGTATGAACATGGCAACACAGTGGGAAGTGGTGATCGGTCTGGAGACGCACGCGCAATTGTCGACGGCGTCGAAGATCTTCTCGGGCGCATCGACGCAGTTCGGCGCCGCGCCCAACTCGCAGGCCTGCCCCGTCGATCTCGCGCTGCCGGGCGTGCTGCCGGTGATGAACCGCGGCGCCGTGGAGCGCGCGATCCAGTTCGGCCTCGCGATCAACGCGACGATTGCGCCGCGCAGCATTTTCGCGCGCAAGAACTACTTCTATCCGGACCTGCCGAAGGGCTATCAGATCAGCCAGTACGAGATTCCGGTCGTGCAGGGCGGGCAGATCACGATCCAGGTCCCGGCCAACGAAAAGGCCGGCAAGGAAGCCTACGAGAAGACCGTCAACCTGACGCGCGCGCACCTCGAAGAAGACGCGGGCAAGTCGCTGCACGAAGACTTCGCGGGCATGACGGGCATCGACCTGAACCGCGCCGGCACGCCGCTGCTCGAAATCGTCACGGAACCCGAAATGCGCAGCGCCGCCGAAGCGGTTGCGTACGCGAAGTCGCTGCACACGCTCGTCGTGTGGCTCGGCATTTGCGACGGCAACATGCAGGAAGGCTCGTTCCGCTGCGACGCGAACGTCTCCGTGCGTCCGGTCGGCCAGAAGGAGTTCGGCACGCGCGCCGAGATCAAGAACCTGAATTCGTTCCGCTTCCTCGAAGAGGCGATCCAGTACGAAGTGCGCCGCCAGATCGAGCTGATCGAAGACGGCGGCACGGTGGTGCAGGAAACGCGCCTCTACGACCCCGACAAGCGCGAGACGCGTTCGATGCGCAGCAAGGAAGACGCGCACGATTACCGCTATTTCCCCGACCCCGACCTCATGCCGCTCGTGATCGATGCCGCGTGGGTCGAGCGCGTGAAGGGCGAGCTGCCCGAGCTGCCCGCGACGATGCAAACGCGCTTTGTCGAGCAGTACGGCGTGACGCCGTATGACGCGAACGTGCTCACGTCGAGCAAGGCAATGGCGGCTTACTTCGAAGCCGTGGTGGCGAAGGCGGGCGCGGCGCAGGCCAAGGCCGCCGCCAACTGGCTGATGGGCGAAGTCTCGTCGCAGCTCAACCGCGAAGGCCTCGACATCGCCGCTTCGCCGGTCTCGGCCGCGCAGTTCGCCGTGCTGCTCGCGCGCATCGCCGACGGCACGATCTCGAACAAGATCGCCAAGGAAGTGTTCCAGGCGATGTGGGACGAGAAGGCCGCCGACGAAGCCGCTGCCGATCGCATCATCGAAGCGAAGGGCCTCAAGCAGATCTCGGACACCGGCGCGCTCGAAGCGATCATCGACGAGGTGCTCGCCGCGAACCAGAAGTCGGTGGAAGAATTCCGCGCCGGCAAGGAAAAGGCGTTCAACGCGCTGATCGGCCAGGCGATGAAGGCCACCAAGGGCAAGGCGAACCCGCAGCAAGTCAACGAGCTGCTGAAGAAGAAGCTGGGCTGAGTTTGGGCGGGTTTGAGTAGCGTGCCGCCCTGATTCGGGCATGCTAGCGAGGCGGCGTCGTGCGTAGCAGCGCGGCGCCGCCTTGCCGCTTCAGGCGGGCTGCGGCGCTGGCGCCGTCAAATTCACGAGAGAGAGGAGAACAACGCATGTCCCACATCCCGAGTCTCGACAGTTACCGCGTGCCGTACTTCAGCGACAAGAAGGCGGAGACGTTCTCGCTCAACGCGCTCGACCCCGCCGCGAAACCGTTCTCGACCGGCAGCAAGGACGGTGACCGCGACCGGCTCGCCGAGATCGGCAACCAGCTCGACATATTGCAGGAGCGTCTGCATTCGCAGCGCCATCAGCGCGTGCTGCTCGTGTTGCAGGGCATGGACACGAGCGGCAAGGACGGCACGATCCGCGGCGTGTTTCACGAGGTCGATCCGCTCGGCCTGCGCATCGTGCCGTTTCGCGCGCCGACGCCCATCGAAGCCGCGCGCGACTTTCTCTGGCGCGTGCACCTGCAAGTGCCCGCGGCGGGCGAGCTGGCGATCTTCAACCGCAGCCACTACGAAGACGTGCTCGTGCCGCGCGTGATTGGCCAGATCGATTCGGCCGAGTGCGAGCGCCGCTACCGGCAGATTCGCCATTTCGAGGCGCTGCTCGCCGAGAGCGGCACGTCGATCATCAAGTGCATGCTGCACATCTCGAAGGACGAGCAGCGCAGTCGCATCCAGGCGCGCATCGACGACCCCACCAAGCACTGGAAATTCGACGTCTCCGATCTCGAAGCGCGCAGGCATTGGGACGCCTATCAGGCCGCGTACCACGACGCGCTCGCGGCTACCTCCACGGAATACGCGCCGTGGTACGTGATTCCCGCGAACTCGAAGTCGCATCGCAACCTCATGGTGGCCGAACTGCTGCTGCGCCTGATGGACAGTCTGAAACTCGAATTTCCGCCGGCCAAGGCCGAACTCAAGGGTCTCAGGATCGACTGAGACCGACCGTATTCCCTCGCGCGGCGCGGTGCAGTTCCGCTTCGGCGCGCCGTGCGAGGCAACGCACAATCAAGAGGAAAGAAGACATGTTGCGTGTGATCACCGCGAATCTGAACGGCATCCGCTCGGCGGCGAAGAAAGGCTTTTTCGAATGGTTCGGCGAACAGAAGGCCGACGTGCTCTGCGTGCAGGAAATCAAGTGCTCGCAGGACGACATGACCCCGGAATTCCTCGCCCCGCACGACTTCACGGGCTACTTCCAGCATGCGGTCAAGAAGGGCTATAGCGGCGCGGGCGTCTATTCGCGCCACGAGCCCGACGAGGTGATCATCGGCTTTGGCAGCGAGGAGTTCGACCCGGAAGGGCGCTATGTGGAAACGCGCTTCGGCAAGCTTTCGGTGATCTCCGTGTACGTGCCTTCGGGCTCGAGCGGCGACGAACGGCAGGCCGCGAAGTACCGCTTCATGGACGAATTCATGCCGCATCTCGCGGAACTCAAGCGTGAGCGCGAAGTGATCCTGTGCGGCGACGTGAACATCGTCCACAAGGAAATCGACATCAAGAACTGGAAGGGCAACCAGAAGAACTCCGGCTGCCTGCCCGAAGAGCGCGCATGGCTCACGAGCCTCTTCGACGACGTGGGCTACGTGGACGTGTTCCGCACGCTCGACCCGCGCCCCGAGCAATACACGTGGTGGAGCAACCGCGGCCAGGCGTATGCGAAGAACGTGGGGTGGCGAATCGACTATCAGATCGCGACGCCCGGCATTGCGCACAAGGCGAAAAAGACCTCGATCTTCAAGGACATCAAGTTCAGCGACCACGCGCCGCTGACCATCGACTACGACCACAAGGTCAAGAGCTGACGCTCACACCGGCGCGCTGTGAAACCGCTTTCAGGGCGCCGAGACCACCTTGCGCTTTTGCACGGCCGGGATGCCCTCGTAGTCGGGCAACTCGGCGAGCGGCTTGCCCATGGCCTTTGCGTAGAGCGGCATCATGTCGGCGAGGCGCTTGGCGATATCGGCGCGTCGCGCCGGCGTGTACGGATGCACGTAGATGAATCCCTGGTCGCGGTCGGCGCGCGTCGCCACCGCGAGCTTGTCCCACAGCGTGAGCGCCGCGCGCGGATCGAATCCCGCGCGCGAGGCGATATCGCTGCCGATGACGTCGGCTTCGGTTTCGTCGGCGCGGCCGTAGTGCATTTCCACGAGTTGCGAGCCGATACCGAGCGGAAACACGCCGAGGTCCGCGAGCCCGAATAGCTGCGGCACAGAGCCCGATTCGATCTGCGCGGCCTGTTGTTCGCCCAGGCGCTCGCGCACGTGCTCGCGCACTGCATGCGCGATCTCGTGGCCAAGCAGCATGCCGAACTCGTTGTCGTTGAGCTTCACGCGATCGAGCAGGCCGCCATACACGACGATCTTGCCGCCCGGCAGCGCGTACATGCGGATGTCGTTCGAGCGGATCACCGCCACTTCCCACTTCCAGTTCTTGACGCGATCGCCCCACTTCAGCGAGTAAGGCGCGAGCCGGTCGACGAACGCCCGCACGCGCTGCACGTGCGGATCGCTTTCGGCATAGAGGCGGTTCGAATGGGCCGCGCCGCGCACGATCTCGTTGAACTCGGCCGTGGCCTGCGCTTCGAGCATCGGCGAGGGAATCAGATTGCGGTACACGGCGGCGTTGCCGAAGCGCACCACGCGGCCCGTGTTCGGCGCGCCGGGGGCGACGCTGCCCGGCGTAGCGCTCGCGTTTGCGCCGATGTTTGCTGCGCCGTTCGTGTTATTCGCCGGGTTGGTCGCGCCATTGCCTGCTGGCGGCAGTGCAGGATTGCCTGGCACGGCGGCGGGGGCGTTCGTCGCGGCGGGGTTCTCGGCAGCCCACGCATTCCATGCGCCAAGCGCCGGCCAGGCGGCGGCGAGCGCCAGCACGAGCGCACGCGCGCGCGCGCCGCTGCGCTGCAGCGCACGCGGGCTTTGCGCGACGGTCTCATGCGTGCTCACGACCGGACTCTCCACGGGGCAATACGAATGAGCAGGAGCATACCCGGTACCGCGAGCACCGTGCAGACGATGAAATAGTCGAACCAGCCGATCTTCGCCACCACGTAGCCGCTCGCGGCGGAGGCCAGCGTGCGCGGCACGGAGGCGAGGCTCGTGAAGAGTGCGAACTGCGTGGCGGTGTAACGCGGATCGGTCGTGCTTGCAATATAGGCAGTGAACGCAGCGAGCGTGAGTCCCGTTGCGAAGGTCTCGAAACCGTACACGAGCGCGAGCGCAACGGCGCGCGGATCGAGCGTGAACTGCACGGTGGCGCCGAAGAGACCTGCGGCCCACGAAACCGCGTGGCTCACGGCGAGCACGGCATCGTAGATGGCGGCGAGCGAGGGCGAGCCTGCGCCGAGCTGCGCGAGCCACGCGAAACCCAGAGTGGAAATCATTTGCAGGAAGCCGAAGATCCACAGCCCGCGCCCAATGCCGATCTTCACGAGCGCCACGCCGCCGATAATGCCGCCCGCGAGGCTCGCGCCGAACGCCGTCATCTTGGCGATCACGCCGATCTCCGTGCGCGAATAGCCGATGTCGAGGAAGAACGATGTGGACAGGGTCGTCGCCATCGTATCGCCGAGTTTGTAGAGGAAGATAAACGCGAGCACAAAGAGTGCCGCGGCGAGACCGTCGCGGCGCACGAATTCGGCGAACGGCTGCACGATCGCTTCGCGCAGGTTCTTCGGCGGCGCGCCGTGCACTTCGGGCTCTTTCACGACGAGCGTCATGATCATGCCGGGAATCATGAACGCCGCCGTCACGACGAATACGGTGCTCCACGGCAGATGATCGGAGAGGATCAGCGCGAGCGAGCCCGGCACGAGTGCCGCGATCTTGTAGGCATTCACGTGCACGGCGTTGCCGAGGCCCTGCTGCGTATCAGTGAGCAGTTCGCGCCGGTAGGCGTCGATGGAGATGTCCTGGCTCGCGCCGAAGAACGCCACCAGCGCGGTGAGCGCGGCAACCGTCCAGATCGAATCTTTCGGCGAAACGTAGCCGAGCGTGCCGATGGCGAGCGCCACGAGAATCTGCGTGACGAGCATCCAGCCGCGCCGCCGCCCCGGGCGCCAGCCGGGCAGACGCGGCACGTAGCGGTCCATGAGCGGCGCCCAGACGAACTTCCAGGTGTAGGGGAACTGGATCAGCGCGAAGAGGCCGATCTCCTTGAGATTGACGCCCTCCGAGCGCAGCCACGCCTGCACCAGATAGACGAGCGTGAAGAGCGGCAGCCCGGAGGTAAAGCCGAGGAACACGCAGATTAGCATGTGCGTATTCAGATACGCACGCCAGCCGGGGTGGGATTCGTGAGCGGTAAGAGCGGGTGCCTCGTGGGGCGGATTCTGCATGTCGTCGTTAGCGGCGGCGGTGTTGGGTGCGGTTCCAGGTGAACTGGTCGGGCAGAAAAACACGCGACGCCGCGCACGGCGTCATTTTTTTCTCACGCGATAGACCGCAAGACTACCACGCCAGTTCACACCCCAACGAACGGTCTGACCCCCATGGAGCACGGCGCGGTCGAGAATTTCGATGCCCACTTCGGGCGCGAGCGCCTCGAAGTCCTTCACCGTGAGAACACGCACGTTCGGCGTGTTATGCCACTGGTAGGGCAGCGACTTCGAAACCGGCATGCGTCCGCGCATGACCGAAAGCCGGTGCGGCCAGTAGCCGAAGTTCGGGAACGAGACGATGCACTCCTTGCCCACGCGCGCCGTCTCGCGCAGGATGGCGGCCGTCTGGTGAATGGTCTGCAGCGTTTGCGAGAGGATCGCGAAGTCGAAGCTCGCGTCCTCGAACAGGCGCAGGCCGTCTTCCAGATTCTGCTGGATCACGTTGATGCCGTTCTTCACCGAAGCGAGCACGCCCGCGTCGTTGATCTCGATGCCGTAGCCCGTGCACTCCAGTTCCTCGGTGAGCAGCGAGAGCAGCGAGCCGTCGCCGCAGCCGAGGTCGAGCACCTTCGCGCGCGGTTCGATCCAGCGCGCGATGGTGCGAAAGTCGGGACGGGCGGAAAGACTGTCGAAAGCGCTCTGGTTCATGCGCCCACCTCAGCAGCAATACGTTCGTAGTAAGCGCGCACCACATTGTGATAGCGCGCGTCGTCGAGCAGGAAGGCGTCGTGGCCATGCGGCGCGTCGATTTCCGCGTAGGTGACCTGGCGCTTGTGATCGAGCAGCGCCTTCACGAGTTCGCGCGAACGCGCGGGCGCGAAACGCCAGTCGGTCGCGAAGCTCGCCACGAGGTATTTCGCCTTCGTGTGCGCGAGCGCGCGCGTGAGGTCGCCGTCATACGCCTTCGCGGGATCGAAGTAATCGAGCGCACGCGTGATCAGCAGGTAGGTGTTGGCGTCGAAGTAGTCGGCGAACTTGTCGCCTTGATAGCGCAGGTACGACTCCACTTCGAATTCCACGTCGAAGTTGAAGTTGTAGGCGTTCTCCGCGCCTTCCGCGCGGCGCAGCGCCCGGCCGAATTTCTCGGCCATGTCGTCGTCGGACAGATAGGTGATGTGGCCGATCATGCGCGCCACGCGCAGGCCGCGGCGCGGCTTCACGTGGTGGGCGTAGTAGTCGCCGCCATGGAAGTCGGGGTCCGAGAGGATGGCCGAGCGCGCGACTTCGTTGAACGCGATGTTCTGCGCCGAGAGCTTGGGCGTGGAGGCGACCACGATGCAGTGGCCGAGACGATCCGGATAGCGCAGGCTCCATGCAAGCGCTTGCATGCCGCCAAGGCTGCCGCCCATCACCGCGGCGAACTTCTCGATGCCGAAGCGATCGGCCACGCGCGCCTGGGCGTCCACCCAGTCCTCGACGGTCACGACCGGAAACTTCGCGCCATAGGGCTGGCCGGTGGCCGCGTCGAGGCTCATGGGGCCGGTCGAGCCGAAGCACGAGCCGAGATTGTTCACGCCGATCACGAAGAAGCGGTTGGTGTCGAGCGGCTTGCCCGGGCCCACCATGTTGTCCCACCAGCCCACGTTTTTGGGGTCGTCCGCGTAGACACCCGCCACGTGGTGCGACGCATTGAGCGCGTGACAGACGAGCACCGCGTTGCTGCGCGCGGCGTTGAGCGTGCCGTAGGTTTCGACCACGAGGTCGTACCCGGCCAGCGCCGTGCCGTTCTGCAGTTGCAGAGGCTCGTCGAAATGCAGTGTTTGAGGAGCGACGATGCCGATCGATTCCATTCGTTCCGCCTTGGTTTTTCGGGCGGCTAAACGGTGTCGGCGGGCGCGGAGTGCGAAAGGGTTGGCGCAGCTGACGACCTCTTTAGCCGCATTTATATCGAACTCCCGGGCCCAGGCCTTGAGAGTTCACGCGCCCGCAATCGAGTCAGCAAATCGGCGCGTGGGTATTGCAAAAGGAACGCAGAGTATATCGGAAAAAGTGCAAAGCGACGCGGCGCACGGGAAAGGCGGCCCGGGCGGCGCGCTGCCGCCCCGGCGCTTTTGCACCGTCCCTTCACGTGCCCGCGCACCGCGCGAGGCCGCGAAGTCTTATCACTTGCCGGGCGCGGACGGATTCGCGTTGCGCCAGCGCCGCAGCTGCAAGGCCGCGATGATCATCAGGAGGCCGTAGAGGACCGCATAGGCGGCGATCACCCAGATCAGCGAGAGCGCGCCAGCACCTGGGAACATCGCGAAGAAAAAGCCCACCGTGGCCGAGAGCAGCCCCGAAATCCCGACCGCCCACGGATGCGCGATGGCGTGCCGGTACTGGATCGCGTAGACGATCTCGAAAATGCCCGTGAAGAACGCCCAGACGCCGATGATCATGACGAGAACGATGGCGGTCTCGCCGGGCCAGAAGAACGCCACGAGGCCCGCGATCACGCCGATCAGACCGATGACGATGTAGGTCCAGCGCCGCGTGCCGCCGCCGCGCGCCCCGTAGATGAGCGCGAACGCGCCGTCGACGAGGGCGTAGGCGCCCCAGACGATGGCGAGCGTGAGCACGGTGAGGCCGGGCAGCGAGAAGGCGAGCACGCCGAACACGATGGCGGCAATGCCTCGCGCAATGAGCCAGCCCCAGTGGGCGGAGAGGCCCATCAGGATGGGCGGCAGGCCGAGGGGAGGAACGGGACGGTTCATGCGACGGTTCTCCTTCCTGTTAGCGACGCGAGCCACCGCCACGGAACAACGCCGCCGCGGCCGCGCTATTGAAGAATGATGCGGATCTGCTCGTCGGCGTGTTCGCTCGGTGAACGCGTGAAGCCGCTTTGCGCGTAGCGATGCCAGCAACCAATCACATAGCGCACGACCAGATTCGCACGGACCGTTGGATCGTATCCCTTGGCGGCCGGCTTCGCGTTGACATGGTCAGACCCCGAAATTGCCTTGCGCTCGGCTTCCTGGGCGAGGTCTACGCGCAGGCACTGGCGCAGCGACGCCTCGACGCGATCGAGCATCTGGTTCACGCGCTCGGCGAGGCGCTCATGCTCGCCCACGAGGGCTTCGCAGGTCAGTACGCGGGTCATGCCGGCGTTGCGCGTGGAAAAGTTGACGAGCATCAGCGCGATCGCACGCGCCTGCAGGACGCCGCTCGGCTCTTTTTCGACGATCTGGTTGATGAGCCCGAAGAGCGTCTGCTCGATGAAATCGATGAGGCCCTCGTACATCTGGGCCTTGCTCGCGAAATGGCGATACAGCGCGGCCTCGGAAACGCCCAGGCGCGCGGCCAGCGCCGCGGTGGTGATCTTCTCGCCGCGCGGCGCCTCGAGCATGGTGGCGAGCGTCTGGAGAATGTGGATACGGCGTTCGCCCGGTTTCGGGCGGGGGGCGCGGCGGGCCGCGCCCGGCGAATCTGCTGCTTCGACTGCTTCACGCGTTTGTGTCGGCTGCATGGATATCGTCCCTGGCGTTGGCCTCTGGGTTGGCGCTCCCCCGTTTTACTTCGAGCGTCCCGACTGCAGGCCTGGTTTCAGGGATTTTAGCGAACGAATGCGACGATCGACATAGTGTGGTCTGCCGGTGCCCGGCAGATGCGCCGGCAAATGCCCGGTGATCCAGACGGTGCGGATGCCGAGGCGCCGGTAACGCTTGAGATGGCTGCGCGTGTCTTCGATCAGGATCGCATCGGCGAGCGCCACGCCGGCCCGGCGCAGCGTGCCGCGCAGCATCGCGCAATCGGGCTTGGCGCGCCAGTAGCTGCGCGAGCGCATGCCTTCGATGGCGATCACGCGCTCGAACAGCCCCTCGATGCCGAGCGCCGCGAGCACCGCGTGCGCGTAGTCTTCGGGGCCGTTGGTGAGCACGATCTTGCGCCCGGGCAACGCGGCGAGCGTGCGGGCGAGGCCGCGCTCGGCGTGCAGCATGCCGTGCAGGTCGTCGAAGGTGTGCACGACCTTGAGAAAGTCGTGCGGGTCGATCGGATGATGGCGCGTGAGGCCGAGCAGCGTCGCGCCGTAGCGGCGCGTGTAGCTCGTGCGCAGGTGATTGGCTTCGTCGCGGCTCACGCCGAGCGCGTCGATGATGTACTGCGTCATGCCGGCGTTGATGGCCGGGAAGATTGCGCGCGACGCGTTGTGCAGCGTGTTGTCGAGGTCGAAGAGCCAGACGGGAGTGCCCACTTTGCGGGCGACGCGGCGCGGCCGGCGCCGGGCACGCCTGGCATGAAGGCTGGAGTCGGTCATCGCGGACGTGAGACGCGGCGGCGGCACGGCGCCGCCGCTGGGAGGAAGGCGCTTAGTGCGAGCGGATCATCGTGCCGAACGGCTGTTCGGTCAGGATTTCCAGCAGCACGGAGTGCTCGATGCGGCCGTCGATGATGTGCACCGAGCGCACGCCGCTCTTGGCCGCGTCGAGCGCCGACGAGATCTTCGGCAGCATGCCGCCCGAGATCGTGCCGTCTTCGAAGAGGGCGTCGATCTCGCGCGCCGAGAGGTCGGTGAGCAGATTGCCCGCCTTGTCCATCACGCCCGGGATGTTCGTCATCATCACGAGCTTTTCGGCGTTGAGCACGACGGCGAGCTTGCCCGCCACGAGGTCCGCGTTGATGTTGTACGAGAGGCCGTCTTCGCCGAAGCCGATCGGCGAGATCACCGGAATGAACGCGTCGTCCTGGAGCGCCTTCACGACCGCCGGGTTGATGGCCTCGACTTCGCCCACCTGGCCGATGTCGATGTACTGACCGGGTTTGTCGCGGTCCGGCATCATCAGCTTGCGCGCGTGGATCAGGCCGCCGTCCTTGCCGGTCAGGCCGACCGCGTGGCCGCCGAAGTGGTTGATCAGCGTGACGATGTCCTGCTGCACCTCGCCGCCGAGCACCCACTCGACGACTTCCATGGTTTCTTCGTCGGTCACGCGCATGCCCTGGATGAACGTGCCTTGCTTGCCGATCTTCTTGAGCGCCGTATCGATTTGCGGGCCGCCGCCGTGCACGATGACCGGATTGATGCCCACGAGCTTGAGCAGGATGACGTCGCGCGCGAAGCCCTGCTTGAGCCGCTCTTCGGTCATGGCGTTGCCGCCGTACTTGATGACGACGGTCTTG
Source organism: Paraburkholderia sp. BR10141 (assembly GCF_056155635.1). Classification (NCBI taxonomy): domain Bacteria; kingdom Pseudomonadati; phylum Pseudomonadota; class Betaproteobacteria; order Burkholderiales; family Burkholderiaceae; genus Paraburkholderia; species Paraburkholderia sp. BR10141. Next base: position 56,123 of record NZ_JBMIQH010000004.1, read on the forward strand.
CCGTGATACTGGCGAATGTAAGGCAGCGCTTCGGCCAGAATTTCGGCTTTCAGGGTGGGGGCGATCTGCGAAAGGTCGATGGGCTCGGACATGGCGGCGGAGACTTGGACGAAAAACAGACGAAACTCGCGGACGAAGATCCGCGGACGAAGAACGCGGCCGCAAAACGGTCGAAACAGGGCGGATTGTACAGGACTGGCGCGGTGCAGCAGGGAAAACGGCGGGGAAAACGACGGGCACCGGACGCTTCGCGAGGCACATGCGCAACACGGGCGCGAGCGCATCGGCGCGCCGCAAAACGGGGCGAAATCGGCTGGGAAACGCGGGCGTGAAAAGCGAGGTGCAAGACGCGCGCGCGGGCTGTGGCATCATCTTCCTGTCGCCAACCCATGGCTTCGAGAGGAGTGCGCGCCATGACCGCCTCCGCCGTGCCCGCCACCGGCATGAAAAGCGCCCGCTGCCCCCGCTGCGGCAACAGCTTCGATTGCGGCAGGAACACCGAACCGTTCGATTGCTGGTGCAAGTCGCTGCCCGCCTTGCCCGCGAGCGAACTGGACCCGCGCGGGCGCTGCCTCTGCCCCCAATGCCTCGCGGCGGCGGCGGCGCCGGCAGCGAGCGACGCGCCGAAGGGCAGGAGCGCTATGCCGTGAAGTGCGTGCTGCGTTGCGCAGCGTGCGCGAGCGCCGCGAGATCGGCGCTCACTTCGTCGAGCACGGGCTCCCACTGTCTGAACGCCTGCTGACGGTACAGCCGGGTATTCGGATACCACGGACTGTCGCGTCGATCCAGCAGCCAGACCCAATGCGGATTCACGTCCAGCAGCACCCAGGCGCGCTTGCCGAGCGCGCCCGCAAGGTGTGCGCTCGACGTGCACACGGAAATCACCAGGTCGAGCGCGTCGACGAACGCGGCGGTGTCGTCGAAGGTCTTCCACTGGGCGCTGAAGTCGGTCACCTCGAAGCCCGCTTCGTGCGCCGCGGCGATGTCCTGTTCCGCGCCGGGCTGCAGCGAATAGAACGCCACGCCCTCGATGCCGCCGAAATGCCGGGCATACCGCTCGAGTCCGATGCGACGAAACGGATTGCGCTTGTGCGTGAGGCTGCCCGTCCACGCGAGCCCGACCTTCAGACGCTGTTCGACCGCCAGGCGCTCGCGCCAGCGCGCCGCCGACTCGGGATCGGCCTTGAGATAACCGGTGGGGCCCGGGACAGTCGCTTCTTCAGTACCGAATATCAGCGGCAGGCTCAACAGCGAGACTTCGCAATCGTAGGGCGGCAGGTTTTCGACGGGGCCGCCCGCGCAGTACAGGTCGCAATGGCGGCCCAGGCTGCGCGCGAGCAGCGCGCCCATTTGCGGAAACGAATTCCAGACGAGCCGGCCGCCTTCGCGACGCACGCGTTCGGCGAGCATGGGCACGTAGCGGCAGAATTGCAGCAGGTCGCCCATGCCCTGTTCGCCCCACACCAGCAATGTGCGGCCCGCGAGCGGCTCGCCTCGCCACTCGGGCTTCGGGAACACCGGGCGGCCCATGGCCAGTTCGCTCGAGCCCTGCCAGCGCAGCTCGTGTCCGGGCCAGCCTTCGGCATAGTTGCCGCGCAGAAGCTGGATCATCGACAGGTTCGAACGTAGCGATGCGTCGTTGGGCGCATACTGGCAGGCGGCGCGCGCGGCGCGTTCGACCTCGTCCCACTGCTGCGTTTCCTTGCAGGCCATCGCATGGTTGTTCAGAGCGAGTGGGCTTTGCGGCGCGAGTTCGAGCGCGCGGCGGCTGGCGTGGAGTGATCGCGCCGCGTCGGTATCGGTTGGGAACACGCGCGCCAGGTTGATCCAGGCGTTGACGTTGTCGGGCTCTTCGGCGACCGTTTCTTCGAGCAGCTGCAGAATCTCGCGGTCTCCAAAATTGATCTGCATCAAAGCTATTGCAAGATTGTTGCGCAGATTTGGAAACGTACGCGCGATTCCCAGCGCGTGGCGGTAAGGTTCTACCGCTTCGGCGTGACGGTTTGCAAACTGCAGCGCGAGGCCCGCTGCGAACCACGCGGCGGCCCGCTCCGGTGCGAGCCGGGCAAGCGCGGCGCTCAGGCGTATGGCTTCTTGCGCCAGCGCGCTATCCTGTGCGCGAGCGGCGATGAGGACGAGCGTGTCGTCGTCCAGGCCGCGCAGCTCGGCGCGCGTGGCGGCCAGCAATTCGTGTGCGGACGCATCGGTCGCCTCGTCGGTCCCACTGGCGGTGGCAGCGTCGATGAAATCGAGAAAGAGATTGCGCACAGCGTGGAGTACGTCAGGGGGCGAGGCTTGCATTGTTCCGTCTTGCTTGTCAGAAAGCGCCGAAGCAAAAGTGGTCGGCGGATGACATGGATTGAAGCAAACCCTTTCAAGATGATGAATCAGATAAGTCTTAACCGGTAAACTGACAGCATGCATCGCATAACCGTCAGTGCTCGCGTCAATCTCAGCCATCTGTTCTGGCTGCGCAGTCTCGCCATCATCGGCCAGCTCTGCACGATCGCGTTCGTGCAACTCTTCATCGGCGTGCAGTTGCCGTTGGCCGCCATGCTGTTCGTGATCGCCATGGAAGTGGCGTTCAACGGCGTGACCTGGCTGCGCGTCACGCAGGATCGTCCCGAATCGAATCTCGAACTGTTCGGCCAGCTCTGGGTCGATCTCGGCGCGCTTTCCGCGCTGCTCTTTCTCTCCGGCGGTACGACCAATCCGTTCGTCTCGCTGTACCTGCCCTCGCTCGCCATCGCGGCCGCCGTGTTGCCGTGGTATCTCACCGCCTGGCTCGCGGCCTTCGCAGTGGCCTGTTACGTGCTGCTCGGCTTCGATAACGTGCCGCTCAATCTCGACAATCCCGCCAACCTGTTCGACTACTATCGCGCGGGCATGTGGGTGAACTTCATGGTGAGCGTGTGCCTGATCGTGTGGTTCGTCGCGCGCATGTCGCGTGCGCTGCGCCAGCGCGACACCGCGCTCGGCGACGCGCAGCAGCGCCTGTTGCGCGACGAGCGTGCCGTGGCGCTGGGCGTGCAGGCCGCCACCGTGGCGCACGAGATCGGCACGCCGCTCTCGACCATCGCCATGCTCACCGAGGAGCTGCGCGACGTCGCGCGCACGGACAAGGGCCTCGAACCGTATGCCCCCGACCTCGAACTGCTCGACAAGCAGATCTCGCTTTGCACCTCGGCGCTCGCACGACTCAGAAGCCGCGCCTCATCCACCGGCGCGCGCCAGCTCGTGAGCGAATGGCTCGGGCCGTTCGTCGAGCAATGGCGCCTGCGCCATCCGCACGTGAAGTTCGAACTCCTCGACAATGGACTGAACGACTTCGCCCTCGACGACGCCGTCGCCGTTGGCCAGATCCTCACCATCCTGCTCGACAACGCCGCGCGCGCCAGCCGCGATTTCGTGACGCTGCGCGCCTATGCGGCCGCGCGGGCCGGCTACGTCGATTTCGAAGTTTGCGATGCCGGGCCCGGCATTCCGTCCTCGCTGCGCGCTTCGCTGGGCGCCGCGCCCGTGGACAGCACCCAGGGCGGTCACGGCGTCGGGTTGTATCTGGCGTTTTCGTCGGCGGCGCGGCTTGGCGGCTCGATCGAACTCAACGACGTCACGCTGCCCGGCAGCGCGTCGGGCGAAGTGAGCGGCGCGGATGACGAGACGTCGACCGGCGCCGTAACCGGCGGCGGCACGCGCACGCGCCGTCCACGCGGCACCCGTGCGGTGCTGCGCTTGCCGGCGAAGCAGGTCAAGGCGGGTCAGGCGAACCCCGCGGCGGCGCGCGAAGGCGCAGCGCCCGCGGGTTCGGAGATTGGATCAGGCGAGGGGCCGACCCGGTCCGACGCCGCGTAACAACACGGAGAATCAGGCATGAGCGATATGAGTTTTCTGGTCATCGACGACGACGAAGTGTTCTCCGACATCCTCACGCGCGGCCTCACGCGGCGCGGCTTCGAGGTGAAGCAGGCACACAATGCGGAAGAGGCGATTCGCTTCGCCAATCAGCAGAAGTTTTCGCAGATCACCGTGGACCTGCATCTCGGCAACGACTCGGGCCTGTCGCTCATCGCGCCGCTGCGCGAACTGCAGCCGGACGCACGCATGCTCGTGCTCACGGGCTACGCAAGCATCGCCACAGCGGTGCAGGCCGTGAAGGACGGCGCGGACAACTATCTGGCCAAGCCCGCCAACGTCGAGATGATTCTCTCGGCACTCCAAAGCGATGCGAGCGCCGTGCAGGCCGAAGAGGCCATCGAGCACCCGGCGCCGCTCTCGGTCGCGCGCCTAGAATGGGAGCACATCCAGCGCGTGCTGGCCGAGCACAACGGCAACATTTCGGCCACGGCGCGCGCGCTCAACATGCACCGCCGCACGCTGCAGCGCAAGCTCGCGAAGCGCCCGGTGCGCCAGTAAGCACAGTCCGGAGCGGTAAAAGAAAAGGGACCCCGCGGGGTCCCTTTTTCATGCGTCATGCGTAACGTTTAGAGCACGTAACGCGACAGGTCTTCGTCCTGCGCCACTTCGCCGAGCGCGCGGTCGACATAGGCAGCGTCGATCGTCACGCTCTTGCCCGCGTGATTGCCGGCCGCGAACGAGACATCTTCCAGCAGCTTCTCGATCACCGTGTACAGACGGCGCGCGCCGATGTTCTCGGTCTTCTCGTTCACGGAGAAGGCGATTTCCGCGAGGCGGCGAATCCCGTCTTCGGCGAAATCGAGCTGCACGTCCTCGGTGGCGAGCAGCGCCTGATACTGCTTCACGAGGCTCGCGTCGGTCGCGACCAGAATCGCTTCGAAGTCCTTCACGGAGAGCGAGTCGAGTTCCACACGAATCGGGAAACGGCCCTGCAGCTCGGGAATCAGATCGCTCGGCTTCGAAAGATGGAACGCGCCGCTCGCGATGAACAGAATGTGATCGGTCTTCACCATCCCGTATTTCGTGTTGATGGTCGTGCCTTCCACGAGCGGCAGCAGATCGCGCTGCACGCCCTGACGCGAAACTTCGCCACCGCTGCCTTCGTTGTTGCGCGAGGCGATCTTGTCGATTTCGTCGAGGAACACGATGCCGTTCTGCTCGACGTTCTGCACGGCCTTTTGCTTGACCTCTTCGTCGTTGAGCATCTTGCCGGCTTCCTCGTCGGTCAGCAGCTTGAGCGCTTCCTTGACCTTCACCTTGCGGCGCGTTTTCTTGCCGCCGCCGAGATTGGCGAACATCGAGCGGATCTGCTCGGTCATGTCTTCCATGCCCGGGGGGCCCATGATGTCCATGCCCACTTGCGGCTGCTCGACGTCCAGCTCGATTTCCTTGTCGTCGAGCTGGCCTTCGCGCAGGCGCTTGCGGAAGGTCTGGCGCGTGGTGTTGTCGCCGCTTTCGGCGTGGCTCGCCGCATCGGACGAACCGAAGCCTACCGGGCGTGCCGTCGGCAGCAGGATGTCGAGGATACGGTCTTCGGCCTGATCCGTGGCCTTGCTGCGCACCTTGCGCATTTCCGTTTCGCGCGTCTGCTTCACCGAGATTTCGATGAGGTCGCGCACGATGCTATCTACGTCGCGGCCCACGTAGCCCACTTCGGTGAACTTGGTCGCTTCGATCTTGATGAACGGCGCGTCAGCGAGCTTCGCGAGACGACGCGCGATTTCGGTTTTGCCGACACCCGTCGGCCCGATCATAAGGATGTTCTTCGGCGTGATTTCCTGGCGCAGCGGCTCGGCGACCTGCTGGCGGCGCCAGCGGTTGCGCAGCGCGACGGCCACGGCCTTCTTCGCGTTCGCCTGGCCGATGATGTGCTTGTCGAGTTCCGAGACGATCTCGGCGGGGGTCATGGTGCTCATCCTGATTCCTTCTCGTCGGTACGGTCGGTTGGCGAGTTATTCGATGGTTTCGATCACGCGGTTGTGATTCGTGTAGATACACATGTCGCCCGCGATCTCGAGCGATTTTTCGACGATCTCGCGCGGCGAGAGTTCGGTGTTCTCCACGAGCGCGCGGGCCGCGGCCTGCGCATACGCGCCGCCCGAACCGATCGCGCAGATGCCTTCTTCGGGATCGAGCACGTCGCCGTTGCCGGTGATCACGAGCGTGGTGGTCGCGTCGGCGGCGATCAGCATGGCTTCGAGGCGGCGCAGCATGCGGTCGGTGCGCCAGTCCTTGGCGAGTTCGACGGCGGCGCGCGTGAGGTTGCCCTGATGCTTTTCGAGCTTGGCTTCGAAGCGGTCGAGCAGCGAGAACGCGTCGGCGGTGCCGCCGGCGAAGCCGACCATGACCTTGCCGCCGTAAATGCGCCGGACCTTCTTCGCGCCACCCTTCATGACGATGTTGCCGAGGGTGACCTGGCCGTCGCCGCCGAGCGCGACCTTGTCGCCGCGCCGCACGGATACGATCGTCGTGCCGTGAAATTGCTCCATGTGCGTTCCTTTTTACCGTTGATGCCGGGTTGGATGCGAAGGTGGTATGCCTGCCGCTTTCGGGTGGGCGCCGCGGTGCTCGCGCGCCGTGCACGCTGCGGGCGCGGCCGCCCTGAATCCGGGCGCGTCGCGCGCGCTTCTCGCGCGCCGCGAGCGCATATCACCTGGAGTTTAGGGCGGCGATGGGCATATCAAGGGCCGCGGGCGCAGAAAACGGCACGGCGGCTCGGTGGCGCCGCGGCCACGCGCAAAAGAAAAAAGCGCACGGGGCTCCGTGCGCTTCGACAGGGAAGGCAAGTCGCTAGCCGCGCAAGCAGGGCTTCGCGGCCAGAATAAAGCTCAATCGCCGAACAGCTTCTGGCGCAGTTCGCGTCGCTCTTGCGCTTCGAGCGAGAGCGTGGCGGTCGGGCGCGCGAGCAGACGCGGGATGCCGATCGGCTCGCCCGTTTCTTCACACCAGCCGTAGTCGCCGGAATCGATGCGCGCGAGCGATTGCTGCACCTTCTTGAGCAGCTTGCGTTCGCGGTCGCGCGTACGCAGCTCGAGCGCATGCTCTTCTTCGATGGTCGCGCGGTCGGCCGGATCGGGAACGATCACGGTTTCGCGCAGATTCTCGGTGGTCTGGCCCGCATTGCGGAGGATTTCCGCCTGCAGCTGTTCGAGCCGGTTCTTGAAGAAGGCGAGCTGATCCTCGTTCATGTAATCCTTGTCGCTCATCTTCAGGATTTCGGCTTCGGTCAAGAGTCGTTTCGTCGTCATCTGGCTTGCTTCTTCAATGAGTGAGGCAAAACTGGCACATCTTGCCTGCACTTTTGTGTTGCCCGCAGTGGCCGCGGTGGCCGTTACCAACCTTTACCACTTTGCCAGGCGCAGTTACCGCGCCGTTATATGCGCGCTGGCGGGCACGGACGATGAACTGTCGTGACGCCCGAAGCGCCGCTGCGGGGCCGAACTCCTCTGGAAACCGGTCATCAGATGCTTGTGAGGCATATATCGTACCGACTGCGCGCTGCGACGCGATGCGCTGCCGGCGGGGCGTCCCTCGGGAATTCCGGGGCACCTCTCTTCCAGTGGGGCCGTATTGTAACCGAACCGCAAACTCGCGCCGCAAGCGGGAAATCCCTGCTGCCACCCGCCTGTCGCCAGGCCGTTTGCGCACCGGTCGATATCCAGAAAATATAACGCGCCAATCGTGAAAAAGCGATGGTCGGGTACGTTATTTGACGCACAGAACCGGAAGGAATGCTTTGCGCCGGCCGCAAACCTGGCGCCGGCGCTGCGTCGCAGTGCAAACTCCAGACGAAAACGCCCGGCAGCGAGCCGGGCGTATCGGGAAAAGCGGGGGAGCCGCTCAGGCGAGGCAGGCGTCGAGCCCGTCGGTGATGAGGTCCTGCGGCAGTTCGATGCCGATGAACACCATCTTGCTGCCCTTCTTCTCGATCGGCAGCCACTTGGCGGCCAGATCGCTGCCCATCATCTGGTGCACGCCCTGGAACACCACCTTGCGGTCCACGCCTTTCATGTAGAGCACGCCCTTGTAGCGCAACAGGCGCTCGCCGTAGATCTGCAGGATGCCGCCGAGGAAGTCTTCCAGGCGGTTCGGATCGAACGGACGGTCGCTGCGGTAGACGAACGACTTGATCTTGTCGTCGTGGTGCGCGTGATGGTGGCCTTCGTGGTTGCACTGGCCGTGATCGTGGTCGCAATCGGCGTGATCGTGGTCATGCGCGTGGTCATGGTCATGATCGTGATGCGCATGAGCGTGATCGTCTTCGGCGAGGAAGTCGGGGTCGATTTCGAGCTTCGCGTTCAGGTTGAAGCCGCGCAGGTCGAACACTTCCTTGATGTCGGCCTCGCCGAAATTGACCTGGCGGATCTGCGCCTTCGGATTCATGTGCAGCACGCGATGGCGCAGATCGGCGAGTTCATTCTCGTCGACGAGGTCGGCCTTCGTGATGAAGAGGCGGTCGGCGAAACCGACCTGGCGCTGCACCACTTCGTGCTCGTCGAGCTGATGGTTGCCGTGCTTGGCGTCCACGAGCGTGATGATCGCGTCGAGCAGGAATTCGTCGGCGATCTCGTTATCCATGAAGAACGTCTGCGCGACCGGGCCCGGATTGGCGAGGCCGGTGGTTTCGATCACCACGCGGTCGAAGTCCAGCTTGCCGTCGCGCTTTTGCTGCGCGAGATCGCCGAGCACGCGCGCGAGGTCGCCGCGAATCGTGCAGCAGATGCAGCCGTTGCTCATCTGGATGATCTGCTCGGTGCTGTCCTGCACGAGGATTTCGTTGTCGATGTTCTCTTCGCCGAACTCGTTCTCGATCACGGCGATCTTCATGCCGTGCTTCTCGTTCAGGATGCGCTTGAGCAGCGTGGTTTTACCGCTGCCGAGAAAGCCGGTCAGGATGGTGACGGGAATCATGCTGGTTGCCATGCTGTCTGCCTGGTAGGTGTTCGAGGGGTACGTTCAGGCGCGCCGCTTCGTGCTGTCGCTGCCTTCGAGTGTTACAACATAACTTCCTATTGAAACATATCTGCGCCGCGCCCGCATGCGGCGGCCGGGCGTGAGACCCAATCGGGGCGCGAACAGGCGGCCCGAAAGGCGTTCCGGCGCGGCGCCGAAAAGCCTCAAGTAAGGCCGTCTCAGGCGATTTGCAACAGCAGGCCTTTCAGATATTCGCCTTCCGGGAATGCCGTGAGCAGCGGATGATCCACGCCGGCGCCAAGGCGCTTGAGGATACGCGCGTCCACCCTGGCGTCGGCGGCGGCGCCGGCCACGATCTTCTGGAACAGCGCCGAATCGATCGCACCCGAGCACGAGTACGTGAACAGCAGACCGCCCGGACGCAGCAGCTTGAAACCCGTGAGGTTGATGTCCTTGTAGGCGCGCGCGGCGCGGTCCACGTGTTCGCGCGAGGCCGCGAACTTGGGCGGATCGAGCACCACGAGATCGAAGCGCTCGCCATCGTCGTAGAGGCGGCGCAGCGTCTTGAAGGCATCGGCGTCGAGCCAGGCGGCGAGCGCGGCGTCGAAGCCGTTCGCCTCGACGTTTTTCTGCGCGGTGGCGAGTGCTTCGCCCGAGGAATCGATCGACACGACCCGTTTCGCACCGCCCTTCATGGCCGCGAGCGAGAAGCCGCCGGTGTAGCAGAAGCAGTTGAGCACCTCGCGCTCGCGCGCGTACGTCTGCACGAGCGCGCGGTTGTCGCGCTGATCCACGTAGAAGCCGGTCTTGTGCCCGTTGCGCACGTCCACGTGATAGCGCACGCCGTTCTCGCTCGTGATGATCGTGGCCGGCGGTTCGTCGCCTGCGAGCAGGCCCGTGATCTGTTCGAGCCCTTCCTTCTCGCGGATCGACACGTCCGAGCGCTCGTAGACGTTCGGGCAGCCCGTGGCCGACGTGAGCGCGGCGACGATCGCCTCCTTCCACGCCTCGACGCCCGCCGCCATGAACTGGCACACGAGCTGGCCGCGGCCGCTTTGCGCAACATCACCGCCGTCTTCGATGTAGTAATCGACGATCAGGCCAGGCAGGCCGTCGGCCTCGCCGAAGATCAGGCGCACCGCGCCCGTGCCGCTCACCATCGCGCGGCGGTCGGCCACGGCGCGCTGCACGCGTCGCTTGAAGAACGCGTGGTCGATGGGCTCGTTTTCGTCGAAGCTCCACACGCGTGCGCGAATCTGCGAATGCGGGCTGTAGGCGGCGCGCCCGAGGAAGCGGCCGTCGGCCGAGCGCACGATCACGGTCGCGCCTGGCGCGGGCTTGCCTTCCACGCGGTCGATCGCGTTCGCATAGACCCACGGATGGCGGCGCAGCAGGGATTTTTCTTTGGACGGCTTGAGGGTGACGATATTCATGATGGCTTCGATGCTGGGTAACGGCACTCGTGTCGCGCAGCGTTGCACGAGCGCCGTGGCGTATCAATCGCGCTTCTTGGCGCGTGGATGCGCGGTGTCGTAGACCTTCGCGAGATGCTGAAAGTCGAGCGACGTGTAGACCTGGGTTGCCGAGATGCTCGCGTGGCCGAGCAGTTCCTGCACGGCGCGCAGGTCGCCGCTCGACTGCAGCAGGTGGGTGGCGAACGAGTGCCGCAGCACGTGCGGGTGCACGTTCGCGGGAATGCCCGCCGCGATGGCGGCGCGCTTCACGCGCTCGCGCACCACGCCGGGCGCCATGCGGTTGCCGCGCACGGAGAGAAAAAGCGGGGCGTCGTCGTGCTTCACGAAGGCGCTGCGGGCGGCGAGCCAGGCGTCGAGCGCGTCGAGCGCCTTGCGCCCGACCGGCACCATGCGGTGACGGTTGCCCTTGCCCAAGACCTCGACTTCGGCGGCGTCGCGCTTGAGCCAGCCCGCCGATTCGTAGCCGTCACGCTTGACGTAACGCACGTCGAGTCCCACGAGTTCGGCGAGCCGCAGCCCCGACGAGTAGAACAGCTCGAGCATCGCGCGGTCGCGCAACGCCTCGGGGCCGCCTTCCTCTGTGCCGGCGACGGCAGGCGCTTCCATGAGATGCGCGGCGTCGTCGACGGAAAGCGCCTTCGGCAGCGTTTTGGCGCGCTTGGGCGCACGCACGGCGGCCACGGGATTCGCGTCCATTTCGATGCGCCCCGCGAGCCAGCGATAGAAGGCGCGCCAGGCCGACAGCCGGTGCGCGATCGAGCGCGCCGAGAGGCCGCCCGCGTGCGCGCGCGCCACCGCGCCGCGCACTTGCGCGGCGGTGACCGTTTCGAGCGGCTTGTCGCTCGCGAGCTTCTTCAGCTCGTCGAGTTCATGCGCGTAGCCGCGCAGCGTGTGCTCCGAGAGCCGCCGCTCGTGTTCGAGCATCGCGAGATAGTCGGCGATCGGATCGGTTGGGTTCACGTTGGGCGGCTTCGGTGTGCGTCAGTGCGGCAGCAGGCGCGAGAGCGCCGCGCTCGCCAGTGCACCGATCTGCGTGAGAAAGTCGGTGGCCATGCCTTCGTGGAAGCGGCGCGGGTCGGGCGAGCCCATCACCAGCAGGCCGAAAGCTTCGCCCCCTGGCGCGTCGTTCGAGGCCACAGCGGGGGCGCGCAGCGCGATGATCGCGACCGATTCGGCGGCGCCTTCACTCGAGTCGAGCCATTGCGCGGCCTCGAAGCCGGTGTTCGCGCCGCAATACGGCGTGTCGAGACTGTTCGCGAAGATACGCACTTCCTCGCCGGTATGGCGCGCGAAATCGGCCTGGCTGTAGGACTCGGCGACGTCCCAGACGCGCAGCGCGGCTTGCGGCATGTCGAACACGTCGCGCAGGTTCTGCGTGATCGAGCGCGGCAGCGCGTACGGGTCGCGCTCGGCGATCATGCGCGTGGTCCAACGGTTGAACTTCGCGGCGATCGAATCGTTCTCGTGGCCGTAGCGCAGCAGCTCAGAAAGACGCCGCTCGAGATGCTTGTTCTTCTCGCGCAGCATTTCCATCTGGCGCTCCTGCAGCGAGACGGCAGCCTTGCCGTGCGGATTGCCTAGCTTGATCGTCGCGAGCAGTTCGGCGTGCTCAACGAAAAAATCGGGGTGGGCGAGCAGATAGTCGGCAACTTCGCGATCGTTCATGTTGTGGACGCGTTGTAGTTGTGAGGTGCGCACGGCGGCGCGCAGTCTGTCATGCGGTTGATTGTTTTCGAGTATTCGTGCGGCGCGACGTTCTCTCGTTGCGCGCGCCGTACGAGGCCGATGTTGCGTGTCAGTCGGCCAGCTCGATCTCGCCTTCGAACACCGTGGCGGCCGGGCCCGCCATGGTGAGCGCGGCGGATTCGTCGCGCGCGCCGTCCCAGGCGATGGTCAGCAGGCCGCCGTGGGTATGCACCTTCACGGGCGTGTCGAGCAGCCCGCGGCGAATGCCCGCCGCCACGGCCGCGCATGCGCCCGTGCCGCACGCGAGCGTTTCGCCGGCGCCGCGCTCGAATACGCGCAGCTTCACTTCGTGGCGCGAAACGATCTGCATGAAACCGGCATTCACCTTGTTCGGGAAGCGCGCATGCGTTTCGATGACCGCGCCTTCGGCTTTCACCGGGTACGCCTCGACGTCGTCGACGACCTGCACCGCGTGCGGATTGCCCATCGAGACGACCGACACCCAGCGCCGGGCGCCGTTCACGTCGAGCGGCCAGAGCGTGTCGTTGCCTTCGCGGCGGCCTTCCAGGCCGTTCGCGTTGAACGGCACGTGCGCCGGCTCGAACTCCGGGCGGTCCATGTCGACGACGACTTCACCGTTTTCCTGCACGACGAGCGTGATCGTGCCCTTCTGCACCTGCACGCGCACGCGATTCGAATCGGTGAGCTTGCGATCGCGCACGAATTTCACGAAGCAGCGCGCGCCGTTGCCGCAGTGCTCCACCTCGCCGCCGTCGCAATTGAAGATGCGATAGCGGAAGTCGACGCCTTCCACGGTCGGCTTCTCGACCAGCAGCAACTGGTCCGCGCCGACGCCGAAGTGGCGATCGGCGAGCGCGCGCACACGCTCGGGCGTGAGCGCGAGGTCCTGGCTGTAGCCGTCGAGCACGACGAAGTCGTTGCCCGCGCCGTGCATCTTGGTGAATTTGAGTTTCATGCCGGTATTGTAAGCGAGGCCCGGGCGAAAACCCGGGCCCGGGTCGTGTGCGCAACGCTCATTGATAGACGCTCGGCTCGCCTGGCGGGCGCGTCTTGAAGCGCTTGTGGACCCAGTAATACTGCTCGGGAATATGCGGAATCTGTTCTTCGAGGAAAGCGTTCATGCGGCGCGCGTCGAGATCGTCGTCGCCGGTCGGATAATTTTCCCAAGGTTTGAACACTTTCAGCCGATAACCCTTGTAATTGGGCAACACCTCGCCGATGAACGGTACCACCTGCGCATGACCCACCTTCGCCAGACGCCCCACCGCAGTCAGCGTGCACGCCGGCACACCGAAGAAGGGCACGAACGTGGAATTGCGCATGCCGTAGTCCATGTCGGCGCCGAGCATCACGGGCTTCTTGTCGCGCAGCCAGCGCAGCACGGCGCGCGCGCTGTCCGCGCGGCTCACCATTTCCGCGCCGAAACGGCTGCGTCCCGCCTTGGCCGCGGCTTCGAATTCCGGGTTCGAGAACGGCTGGTAGAGCGACCCGCACGGCCGGTGCAGCGAGTAGTTCAGAAACATGGAGCCCGCCTCGATGCCCACGAAATGCAGGCCGAGAAAGAGCGTCGGCGGCAGGTTCGGATCGGTGAGATCGATCTCGCTGTCGAGTTCGACGATCTTTTCGAGCTTCTTCGCCGAGGCGAACCATTGCACGCTGCGCTCCATGTAGCTGCGAATGGCGTGGCGAAAGTGCAGCCCCGCCACTTCCTCGCGCTTTTCGTCGCTCCATTCGGGGAAGCACAGGCGCAGATTCGTATGAACGACGCGCTTGCGCCGGCTCGGGATCTTGTAGAGCAGCCAGCCGAGGCCGTCGCCCAGACGCGCGACGAAGCCATAGGGCAGGATCGCGAACAGCTTGAGCAGGCCGATGGCGAAACGGGAGCCGAGTTTGCCTATCATGCGGCAACTCCGCTGCAGGGCTTGCGAACTGTGAAGGGGGCGATGAGCGGCACGCGGGAGAGACTCTGCGACAATTTAAGGAAGTCGCTATAATAAGGGCTTCGCCGAGTTAATAGACAACTTGCGGGGCGAAGCCGGTGGGCTGTGAACTGCGCGTAATCGAACGCGAATCATGGCAACCGGGCAGCAATTCCGCTAAAGCGTCGCCGCTTCAAAGCTCCCGAAGCTGGCTACGTGAACTCAACCGTCACCAGCTACAAGGAGCTAGACACGTGGCAAACGACTATTTCTTCACCTCCGAATCCGTCTCCGAAGGCCATCCGGACAAGGTCGCCGACCAGATCTCGGACGCGATCCTCGACGCCATCCTCACGCAAGACAAGTATTCGCGCGTTGCAGCGGAAACGCTGTGCAACACGGGTCTCGTCGTGCTGGCCGGTGAAATCACCACGACGGCCAACGTCGACTACATCCAGGTCGCGCGCGACACCATCAAGCGCATCGGCTACGACAACACCGACTACGGCATCGACTACCGCGGCTGCGCGGTGCTCGTCGCTTACGACAAGCAGTCGCCGGACATCGCCCAGGGCGTGGACCGCGCGCACGACAACAACCTCGACCAGGGCGCCGGCGACCAGGGCCTGATGTTCGGCTATGCGTGCGACGAAACGCCCGAGCTGATGCCGCTGCCGATCCACCTGTCGCACCGTCTGGTCGAGCGCCAGTCGAACCTGCGCCGCGACGGCCGTCTGCCGTGGCTGCGTCCGGATGCGAAGTCGCAGGTCACGATTCGCTACGTCGACGGCCGGCCGCACGCCATCGACACCGTCGTGCTCTCCACCCAGCACTCGCCGGACATCGACCTCGGCACGCTGCGCGAAGCCGTGATCGAAGAAGTCATCAAGCCGGTGCTGCCGGCCGAGTTGATCAAGGGCGACATCAAGTTCCTCGTGAACCCGACCGGTCGCTTCGTGATCGGCGGCCCGCAGGGCGATTGCGGTCTCACGGGCCGCAAGATCATCGTCGATACGTACGGCGGCGCAGCCCCGCACGGCGGCGGTGCGTTCTCGGGCAAGGATCCGTCGAAGGTGGACCGCTCGGCAGCCTACGCCGGCCGTTATGTCGCGAAGAACATCGTGGCCGCCGGCCTCGCGTCGCGCTGCCTGATCCAGGTGTCGTACGCCATCGGCGTGGCCGAGCCGACCTCGGTCATGGTCAACACGTTCGGCACCGGCAAGGTTTCGGACGCGACGATCACGAAGCTCGTGCGCGAACACTTCGACCTGCGTCCGAAGGGCATCATCCAGATGCTCGACCTGCTGCGCCCGATCTACGAAAAGACCGCCGCTTATGGCCACTTCGGCCGTGAAGAGCCGGAATTCTCGTGGGAAGCGACCGACAAGGCGCTGACTCTGGCCGAAGCCGCCGGCACGGAGCCGGTGAGCGCAGCCGTCGCGTAAGCGTTCGCATAAGCCGGCCTCGCGCCGGCTCAAGTGAAGCAAGCGAAGAAAAACCCCGCAGGGCGCAAGCCCGTGCGGGGTTTTTGTTTTCTGCGGATCGCGCGGCGTGGCTCGCGCGCGGACTCAGCGCATCGCGAAGCCGAACCAGCCCGCACTGCTCGCGGCCATCCGGCGCGGCTTGCGCGTGCTGCGCGCCACATGAACCGTGGAAGGCGCGGCGAGCGTGCGCAGCGGTGCATTCGGACGATACAGCAGCGTGCGCAGCGAGAAGTGACGCGAGCCCGAGCGCATGCGCAGCACGGCGAAGAACGAGTGGAACCAGCTGCGCATGCCGTCGACAGGCTTCGCTTCGCGCACTTGTTGCGTGAGCGCGCGGGTGCGGGCGGCGTGGTGTCGCAGTGCGCGCACCAGGTGACGGCGGGCTGGGCGTGCCGCTTTCAGGGCAGTGTGGGCGGCGTGGGTCATGCGTTGAGTATCGAAGAGGGTATGCATGGCGGTTGAGCAATCGGGTTCGAGGTGCGCCTTGCGCGACGCTTTGCATCGAGCAGCAAACGTGCCTGTCTTTCAGGGCGTCACGATGTCTGTGGACGGGAGACGGGCCGCATGGCGCGGCGTAGGACGCGACGCGACGGATTCTTCTGTTGGAGCACCTTGTGTGGCAAGGCGTTCACGGCGATCCGTCCGTGCGATGAGAATTCGGCGAAGTCGAACAACATCGCGACAGGCTACACGCGAATCGTGACCGCAAAAAGTCGGTTAATACCCGGCCCTGCGCGTCTTTGATGCACACGATCCCGCCCTTTGTCTTCATCGCGGTGCGCGTGCGCCATTCGCGTGCGGCTCGATCCGAGGCGCGCATGGAGCCACTTCGTGTGAGCGCGTGGTCCTTCCCGCCGTGCCGGCACGCTTTACAATCGATGAGTCGGCGCGCGCCGACGCCTCAGCCTTATCGTTTGACGAAGCGACGAACGCAGGCTGCGGCCCTTGCTCGCATCGAGATCGCATAACGGAAGTCCCATGTCAGTCCATTCAAAGAAAGAACAGGTGCAGGCGCTGCGCGAGCGCGGCTTCGTGGTCGTGCCAGGGCTCGTTTCGCCCGAGCGCTGCGAGGCGATCAAGCGGGTTGCGCAGGAGCAGTTGCAGGCGGCTGCGGCGCCGCTCGAATTCGAAGCCGATTTGCGCTACCCCGGCGCGCCCGAATCGAAGGCCGCGCCCGGCGGCCACACGGTGCGGCGCCTGCTCGACGCCTACTCGCGCCACGCGCTGTATCGCGAGTGGGCCACGTCGCCGGAAATCGCGGGGTGGATGGAGCTGTATTTCGGCGAGGAGCCGGTCCTCTCGCGTGCGCATCACAACTGCATGATGACGAAGCACCCGCACTACGGCAGCCTGACGGGCTGGCACCGCGACGTGCGCTACTGGTCGTTCGAGCGCGACGACCTCGTGTCGGTCTGGCTCGCGCTCGGGCCGGAGAAGATGGAAAACGGCGGCCTGTGGTTCGTGCCGGGCTCGCACGACGCGCCGTTCACCTCGGACAGGTTCGACGCCGCGAAATTCTTCCGCGCCGACCTGCCGGAGAACAAGGCGTGGATCGATCGCGCCATCGCCCCGACGCTCGCCGCCGGCGATGTGGTCTTCTTCCACTGCAACACGCTGCATTCGGCGGGGCAGAACCAGAGCGATCAGGTGAAGTTTTCGCTCGTGTACACCTATCACGGCGCGAGCAACGTGCCGCTGCCGGGCACGCGCTCGGCCTCGAAGCCCGAGGTGAGGTTCTGAGGCGATGCAGCCGTGCTCTTCGTTAGCGCCGACGCCCCGACATCGCGAGCCCGGTGATGCCTGCGAGCGTCGCGGCGATGCCGCCCCCAATCAGGAGGATCGTGCGATTGGTGGGCGCGCCGGTAAAGAGGCGCGACATGTCGTTCGCGAACGAATGGAGCGACTGGCCGCCGAAGTACAACAGGACGACGCCACAGGCGATGAGCGCGATCGAAATCGCTTTGGCCATGAACAACCTCTCGCAAAGGATGGACGCCGCAGTGTAGGCGAGCGGCCGCGGCGCGTCCAGGGTGCGGTTTTTTCACCGGCCTGACACGCGCTCTCCATCGCCTTTCCCGCATAGTGGGCATCTGCACGGCTTGGGCGGATTGGCTAACATAGCTGCCTCACGCGAGCGTCGCGCCCCACGGCACGTCGCGCCCATCCCTTCGCTCACTTCCCGTTTTCGCCGAGGATTCAGATCATGGCTTACGAAGCAGCCTCAGAACGCTATTCGGACATGCAGTACCGCTTTTGCGGCAAGTCGGGGCTCAAGCTGCCCGCGCTGTCGCTCGGTCTGTGGCACAACTTCGGCGACACCACGCCGATCTCGACCCAGCGCGACATCCTGCGCACCGCGTTCGATCTCGGCATCACGCACTTCGACCTCGCGAATAACTACGGGCCGCCGTACGGCAGTGCGGAAACCAACTTCGGCCGCATTTTCAAGGACGATTTCCGTCCTTACCGCGACGAACTGCTGATCTCGTCGAAGGCGGGTTGGGACATGTGGCCGGGCCCGTACGGCCAGGGCGGCGGCTCGCGCAAGTACGTGCTCGCGAGCCTCGATCAGAGCCTGCAGCGCATGGGCCTCGACTACGTCGACATCTTCTATTCGCACCGCTTCGACGTGGAAACGCCGCTCGAAGAGACGGCGGGCGCGCTGGCCACGGCCGTGCAGCAGGGCAAGGCGCTCTATGTCGGCATCTCGTCGTATTCGCCCGCGAAGACGCGCGAAATGGCGCGACTGCTCGCCGAATACAAGGTGCCGCTGCTCATTCACCAGCCGTCGTACAACATGCTCAACCGCTGGGTCGAGGAAGAACTGCTCGACACGCTCGAGGACCTGGGCACGGGCAGCATCGCGTTCACGCCGCTCGCGCAGGGCGTGCTCACGAACAAGTACCTGAACGGTGTGCCCGAAGACGCGCGCGTGAACCGTCCGGGCGGCGGCTCGCTCAAGAGCGAGCACCTGAGCGAGCAGAACATCGAGCACGTGCGCAAGCTCAACGACCTCGCGCTGCGCCGCGGCCAGAGCCTCGCGCAGATGGCGATCGCCTGGACGCTGCGCGGCGGCCGCGTGACCTCGGCGCTGATCGGCGCGAGCCGCGCGGAGCAGGTGCGCGAGAACGTCGCGGCGTTGAAGAACCTCGAGTTCTCGAAGGAAGAACTCGCGGAGATCGACCGCTATGCGACCGAAGGCGGCGTGAACCTGTGGGAGAAGCCGTCGACCGATCAGCCCATCTGAGCGGCACGCTTCTGCCTGCTTGCCGGCGCAAGGAACCGCCTCCTCGCGAGGCGGTTTTTTATGCGCGAACGATAGGCCTTACATCGGCCGTGGCCGCGCGGCGCGCCGTTCTTCGCTTTGTCATGTGGCCCTGCTAACGTCGCGGCAGCCTTTGCCGCGAGGAATCACCATGGAGTTCTTGAGCGCCGAAACTGAAGCGCTTTCCCCGTCCGCCACCCGCGCTGAACCCGCCAGGCGGCCAACCCACTCGCCCCAGCCCGCGACGGCGGCTCGCACCAACGCCGCGCTGATCGCATTCGCGTTCACCGCGCTCTGCTACGAACTCGTCGGATTGCCGCTCTTGCTGGACGCAACGGGCGGCCCGACGCTCGCCTTGCTGGCGACGCTCGCCCCCGTCGTGCTCGCCACGCCGATCCACTGGGGCCTCATTCACGAAGGTATCCACGGACAGCTGGCGCGCGACCGGCGCGTGAACGAATGGCTCGCCCGCGCGCTCGCGATCGGTCTGGCGATGCCGTTCGACGCCGTGCGTTTCGGACACCTGATGCATCACCGCTTCACGCGCGAGCCGTTCGACCGCCCCGATGTGCACGACACGCATGGGGCGAGCGGCCCGCGCTGGCGTCGTCGCGTGGCGTACTACGGGCGGCTGATGGGTGGTCTCTACCTCGCCGAATTGCTGCTGCCGCTCTTGGCGTTCATGCCGGGGCGGCTCGCGCGCGCCATCATCGAGCGCGGCGTGGGCGCGCATGGCCGCGAAGGCGTGCAGGTGCAGCGGCTCTTCGCGAACCACGCCACCGATCCCGTGAGGCGCCGCCGTGCGCGGCGCGACTGGCTTGCGTCGCTCGCCCTCTATGCGGCTTCGTTCGCGCTCTACGGCAAGGCCTGGCCCGTGCTGCTCGCGGCGATGTATCTGCGCGGACTGTGGCTCTCGCTCGCCGACAACCTGCCGCACTACGGCGTCGCGCTCGACGAACCGGGTCGCGCGCGGGATTTTCGCGTGCCGCGTGCGCTGGGCGTGCTGCTGATGAATCACCATCTGCATCGCCAGCATCATCTGCGTCCGACGCTGCCGTGGACAGCGCTCCCCGCGCTAGCACACGCCGAAGAGGCCGCAGGCGCGTCTGCGCGAACGGGCTATCTGGCCGCTGCGTTGCGTCAGTTCAAGGGCTTGCAGCCGGGCGTCGATCCCGGCTGAGGAGGGGGCAAGCGAATGCCGCGCGTGCGCGCAAGCCGCGGCGCTTCGAGCCGCGAGGATTCCGCTTCGTCGCTTCGTCGGTTCGCGCGTCTGCGCATCGCGAGCCGCCGTGCGTAGGAAGCGTGCGCCAAACGTCCGCTACATCAGCGCCGGCAGTGTCTCGACGAGTGCAACGGCCGCGAGTACGCCGATCAGCGCGCCGATCACGCGCAGCGTGTTGTGTCTGAATTCCGTTGCGCACGGCACTGCGCCAAGAAAGAGCGCGCCAGCGAGGGCCATCGGGATGATCATCACGAAATCGCCGATCGTGAAATAACCTTCCATGCTTGTCTCCTGTCGATCCGGAGTGAGTGCTTCAGCACTGACTCCGGTCCCATGCAGGGGTTGCGTATCGTATGGGCGACGAAGGCTCGCAATGGTTGTCGTTCTCGTCGCCATGCCAATGGCATGGCGCTGCGGCCCCGGGCCTGAAATCGAGTATAGGTGAGGCCGGCGAGCGCGGCGGCGCGCGTGAACGCCGCGAGGCTTTCCGTGAATCTCCTGTCGCGCCGCAAAAGCCCGCCAGAGACGGAGTTCCGCTGCGGTGCGATGCGCGCGGCGTGCAAATCGCCAGTCGTCTGAATATTACGGACGCCTTTCGATTGCGCACGGCACACAGAGGCGCGGGTGCGAACGTTGCATGCCGCGCGAGCTCAGGCCGCTCCGGCGCGCTCGCGCGCGCGCAAGGTGAGCGCGAGTGCTAGGCCCACGGCCAGCAGCACGATCACGAGGCCGGCCACGCCGCCCCAGCCTGCACCGGCCCAGAAGTGTCCGCCGATCGAACCCATCACGCT
Organism: Paraburkholderia sp. BR10141; assembly: GCF_056155635.1. Lineage (NCBI taxonomy): Bacteria > Pseudomonadati > Pseudomonadota > Betaproteobacteria > Burkholderiales > Burkholderiaceae > Paraburkholderia > Paraburkholderia sp. BR10141. The sequence goes on from NZ_JBMIQH010000004.1 coordinate 76,815, forward strand.
CGAGCCGAGGTAATAGGCGAGCAGGTAAAGCGCAGCCGCCTGGCCCTTCGCTTCGCGCGCGAGGCGCCCAACCCAGCCGCTTGCTACTGCGTGCCCCGCGAAGAAGCCGATGGTCAGGCAGGCGATGCCCGCGGCAATCGCCGTGAGCGGCGCGAACAGCGTGAGCACGACGCCCGTGAGCATCAGCGCGAGACTGGCGATCAGCACGCGGCCGCGCCCGAACGTGTCGGCCATGCGGCCCGACCACGGCGAGGCGACCACGCCTGTCAGGTAGACGAGGAAGATCGCGCCGATGGCCGCCTGGCTCATGTGATAAGGCGCCGCGATCAACCGGTAGCCGATGTAGTTGTAGAGCGTGACGAAGCTGCCCATCAGAACGAAGCCCATCACGAACAGCATGGGCAGACCCGGCCGCGCGAAATGGCGCAGCAGCGCCGCGCGATGATGCGCGAAACCGAGGCCGCTCTTCGGCGCGAAGTGGCGCGAGGGCGGCAGCAGCGAGCGGAACGCGAACATGGAGGCGAGCCCGAGCACCCCGATCACGGCCACGGCCGCACGCCAGCCGAACAGATCGGTGACGATGCCCGTGATCACGCGCCCCGCCATGCCGCCGATAGCCGTGCCGCCGACGTAGAGGCCCATCGAGAGACCGAGACCGTCCGGGTGCATTTCCTCGGCGAGCCAGGCCATGGCCACCGCGGGCACGCCGCCGAGCGCGATGCCCAGCAGCGTGCGCAGCACGAGCAGCTCATGCCAGTGCGGCACGAAGGCGGTGGCGAGCGCGAGCAGCGACGAGGCGCACAGCGATGCGGTCATCATGCCGCGCCGGCTCCAGCCTTCGGAGACGAAGCCCGCGACGAAGATCGCAACGGCAAGCGCGGCCGTGGTGAACGAGAGCGAGAGGCTGCTCTGCGCGGGGCTCACGCCGAAGGTCTGGGAGAACGCGGGCAGGAGCGGCTGCACGCAGTAAAGAAGCGAAAAGGTGGCGTAGCCGGCGAACAGCAGCGCGAGGCTTGCGCGCCAGAATGCGGGGGTGCCGCGTTCGATGTACGGAACGGCGGAGGGCGCGGAAGTGCGCGGGGCGCCCGGTGATGCAGTCACGACAGGATCTCCAGCAATATGGCAAAGGCGCAACGATACGCCTGTTGGGCAAATGGCGTTGTCGAGCGCCGCAGGCCGGGTGCCTGGCGTGACCGCGCGGCCGTTTAGCCCGGCGCGCGCGAGGCGCCGGGCTGCGCGCTGCGAGCGGCGGCCGGCGCAGCGCCTTGCGGCCCGCTGGCGGGCTGCGCTTTGTGCGCATCGTCCGGGTGGACCAGCGCCGCGTCGCTCGGCAAGTCCGCCGCGTTCCAGCCGCCGCCGAGCGCCTTCACGAGCGCGACGCTCGCCGCCATGCGCCGGCGCGAGATCGCCACGGCCTGGCGTTCGTTGGTGAGCGCCGTGGTTTGCGCGACCACCACGTCGAGATAGGTGATCGCACCGCCTAGATAGCGATTGTTGATGGTGACGAGCGTGCGCTGCGCGGCATCCACCGCGCGGTCCTGGGCGTTCGCCTCCTGCTCCAGCACGCGCAGCGCCGCGAGGTTGTCCTCGACCTCGCCGAAGGCGTCGAGCACTGTCTGGCGATACTGCGCGACGTTCTCGTCGTACTGCGCGCGCGCTTCGTTGCGCACCGCCTCGCGCCCGCCGAAGTCGATCAGCGTGCCCGCGAGCGTCGGCCCGAGCGACCAGAAGCGCGCGGGCGCGACGAGCCACTGGCTGAAGTTGGTCGCCTCAAGGCCGCCCGTGACCGCGAGCATGAGGTTCGGGAAGAACGCCGCCGTCGCCACGCCCACCTGCGCGTTCGCGGCGGCCACACGGCGCTCTGCGGCCGCGATGTCGGGGCGCCGTTCGAGCAGCGTCGACGGCACGCCCGGCGGGCTCGCGATCGCGCGCACCGCGTAGGCTTCCTTCGGCGCGGCAGCGAGTGTGAACGTGGAAGGCGACTGTCCGGTCAGGATGGCGATGGCGTGCTCGAGCTGCGCGCGCTGAACGCCGAGATCGATCGCCTGCGCCTCGGTGGTCTGCAGCTGCGTTTGCGCCTGGCCCACGTCGGCGTCGGTGGCGATGCCGCCCGCGTAGCGGTTCTGCGTGAGTTCGAGCGATTCGCGGTAGGCCTTGATCGTGTCGTCGAGCAATTGCCGTTCGCGGTCGATGCCGCGCAGCTCGAAGTAGTCGGTCGCGAGTTCGGCCTGCATGGAGAGCAGCACGGCCTGCATGTCGGCGGCGCTCGCCTGTGCGTTCGCCTTGGCGGCCTCGACGTTGCGCGCGACGCGGCCCCAGATATCGGGCTCCCATGTGGCGTCGATGCCCACGGAGTAGTCGTTGATCGTTTGACCGGCCTTCGACGTGTACAGGAGATTCTGCGAGGTGCGGTAGCGCGAGAAGTCGCCGCTCGCCGTCACGAGTGGGAAAAAGCTGGAGCGCTGCTGCGCGACGTTCGCGCGCGCCGCGCGAAAGTGCGCCTGCGCGGCCTGCACGTTCTGGTTCGCGCCTTCGACCTGGGCTTCGAGCGCGTCGAGCGTGGCGTCCTCGTAGATTGTCCACCACGCGCCGCGCGAGGCGCTATCGGCGGGCTGCGCAATCGTCCAGCCCGTGCCTTCGAGTTCCTTGAACGTCGCGGCCACGGGCATGGTGGGGCGCACGTAGTCGGGGCCCACCTTGCAGCCGCCGAGCGCCGCAAGCATGGCCAACGCGCACAGTCGAATCCGCGCGTGCTTCATCATTCGCCCTGCGCCTGCGCGCTGTTGCCCGTGTTCCTGCCCGCGCCACTCGCACCGCTCGCGCCATGCGCCGCATCGGCCTCGTGCTCGCCGTGCGGCTGCACGATGCGCACCGGCGTGCCGTCGACGATCGCGTCCTGCGGATTGACGATCACGCGCTCGTCGCCGGAGAGCCCCGCCGCTACCGCCACCCGCGTGCCGAAGTCGGTGCCGAGCGTCACATTCACGAGCTTCACGCGATTTTGCGCATCGACGGTCGCCACCTTCACGCCGTCGGGGCGGAACAGGAAGGCGTTGCCGGGCAGCGTGATCGGCGTGGCCGAACCGTCGAGCGCGAAGTGGACCTGCGCGTAGGCGCCGGGCAACAGTTCGCCGCTGCGGTTGTCCACATCGACTTCGACCAGCATCGTGCGCTGCTGCGCGTCGACGGCACCCGCCGTGCGCGCGACGATGCCGGGAAAGTGCTTGCCCTGCTCTTCGTTGAGCGTGAGATACGCATGCTGCTGCACGCGGATCTGCTGCGCGTAAGCCTGCGGCACGTTCGCGTACACGCGCAGACGGTCGGCCTGCGCAAGATGGAACAGCTCCTTTTGCGAGGTGCCGCCGTTGCCCGCGTCGATGAGTGCGCCCACGTCCACGTTGCGCGCCGTGACGATGCCGTCGAAGGGCGCCGTCACGCGTTCGTACGACTGCAGCTGCGAGAGCCGTGAGACGTTGAAGCGCGCGGAGTCGAGCGTGGCCTTTTTCGCGAGCATGTCGCCGACTTTCTCGTCGGTGTCCTGTTTTGCCACCGAGCGCGTTTGCAGCATCTGCGTCCAGCGGTCGGCCGTGGTTTTCGCGAGCGCGTAGTTCGCTTCGGCGTTGGCGAGATCGGCGCGCGCGGCGCGCAACTGGTCGTCCACTTCGGGGGCGTCGATTTCGGCGAGCAACTGGCCCGCCTTCACGTGCGCGCCGATGTCGAAGTACCACTTGCGCAGATAGCCGCTCGTGCGCGCGTAGATCGGCGTGTCGAGAAACGCCTGCACGTTGCCGGGCAGCACGAGGTCGAGCGCGCGCGTCGAGCGCTGCGGCGTGACGACCTGCACGGTCAGCGTGCTCGCGCTCTTTGCCTCGCGTTCGAGCGCCGCATGCGCGCTATGGCGCGACCAGATGCCCTGCGCCGCGAGGCCGAGCACGATGAGCGCGGCGAGCACAAGGGGCCAGCGCCGCGATCGATGAGGCGACGGCTCTTGCGGCGAAGGCGTTTGCGAATGATTCGTCATGACAGGGTATTCATGATTTGGGCACCACGTTTTCACTGGCGCGCTGGCGGCGCTCGCCGAGCTTGCGGTAGATGAGCGAGAACACCACGGGGACGAAGATCAGCGTGGCGAGCGTGCCCACCGCGAGGCCGCCGATCACGGCGCGCCCGAGCGGTGCGTTCTGCTCGCCGCCTTCGCCCAGGCCGATGGCCATCGGCACCATGCCGATCACCATGGCGAGCGCGGTCATGAGCACGGGGCGAAAGCGCGTGTAGCCCGCTTCGATCGCGGCGCGCGCCGCATCGCCGTGCAGGCGCAACTGCTCGCGCGCGAAGCTGATGACGAGAATGGAGTTCGCCGTGGCGATGCCGATACACATGATCGCGCCCGTGAGCGCGGGAATGGACAGCGTGGTGTGCGTGAGGAACAGCATCCAGACGATGCCCGCGAGCGCGCCCGGCAGCGCGGTGATGATGATGAACGGATCGAGCCACGACTGGAAGTTCACGACGATCAGCAGATACACGAGCACGATCGCGAAGACGAGCCCGCCGAACAGTCCGGAGAACGAATCGTTCATCGTCTGCACCTGGCCGCGCAGCTTGATGCTCGACGTCTTCGGCAGTTCGCCGCGCGTCTGGTCGACGATCTTCGCGATGTCGTCGGAAACGGCGCCCAGGTCGCGCCCGTCGGCGGTGCCGTAAATGTCGATGGTGGTCTGCGCGTTGTAGTGCGTGACCACCGCGTCGCCCGAGATGCGCTGCATGCTCGCGAGCGAGCCGAGTATGTTGCTGCGCCCGTTCGCGGTGAGTGGAATGTTGGCGAGCGATTGCAGCGAATCGATCGTGTATTGCGGGGCTTCGGTGACGACGTTGTAGCTCACGCCGTTGATCGGGTTGAGCCAGAACGTGGGGGTGGTCTGCTGGCTGCCCGAGAGTGTGATGAGCAGGTCGCTCGCCACGTCCTTCTGCGTGAAGCCCGCCTGCTGCGCGCGCGTGCGGTCCACGTCGATGAAGATGCGCGGCAGGTCCGCGGGCTGCTGGATGCGCGCGTCGACGAAACCGGGCACGCCGCGCAGCCGAGCGAGCAGCTTCGCCGCGAACGCGCGGTTGCCGGCCACGTCGCGCCCGACGATCTGCACATCGATGGGCGAGGGCATGCCGAAGTTCAGCGTCTGGCTCACGATATCGGCGGGCAGGAAGGCGAATTGCACGCCCGGAAACTCGTCGTTGAGCGTGTGCCTCAGGAGGCGCACGTAGCCGGCGGTGGGGTGATGGTCCTCGTTCAGCGAGATCAGCACGTCCGCGTCGGACGTGCCGATGGTGCCCGTATTGCTGTACGAGAGGTTGATGCCCGAGACCGGCAGGCCGATGTTGTCGATGATCGAATGCAGCTCACCCGGCGGAATCAGCGTGCGCACGCGCTTGTCGATACGGTCGACGAGCACGGCGGTTTCTTCCACACGCATGCCGGTTTTCGCGCGCACGTGCAGCGCGATGGTGCCCGCATCGACCTGCGGAAAGAAGTCGCGCCCGAGGAACGGCATGAGCAGCAACGACGCGCCACAGCAGGCGAGAAACGCCACCACGAACCACACGGGATGCTTCACGCGCGCCGTGAGAAACCCGCGATAGCGCTCGCGCAGCCCCTCGAAGCCGCGCTCGAACGCGAGGTGCACGCGCATGAACGGATTGCGCGTCGTGCCATGCGTGTGATGCAGGTCGGCGGCCTTGCGATGGTGGCGCATCAGGTACTTCGCGAGCGTGGGAACGAGCGTACGCGAGAAGAAGTACGACGCCAGCATCGCGAATACCACGGCTTCCGCGAGCGGAATGAAGAGGTAATGCGCCACGCCCGTGAGCAGGAACATCGGCACGAACACGATGCAGATGGAGAGCGTGGAGACGAGCGTGGGGATCGCGATCTGATGCGCGCCGTCGAGAATCGCCTGTTCCAGCGTCTTGCCTTGCTCCAGTTGCTGGCTGATGTTCTCGATCGCGACCGTTGCGTCGTCAACCAGAATGCCGACCGCGAGCGCGAGCCCGCCCAGCGTCATGATGTTGATGGTCTCGCCGAGCGCCGCGAGCACGATGACCGAGGTGATCATCGACAGCGGAATCGAGATCGCGATGATGAGCGTGGCGCGCCAGTTGCCGAGAAACAGCAGGATCATGAGCGCCGTGAGCGCGGCGGCGATGAGCGCTTCGCGCAGCACGCCCTGCACGGAGGCGCGCACGAACAGCGACTGGTCGGCGACCGGATCGATATTGAGCGACGGTGGCACGAGATTGCGCAGCGTCGGCATCATTTCCTTGATGCGATCGACGATCTCCAGCGTCGACGTGTTGCCGCTCTTGTTGATGGTAAGAAGTGAGGCGCGCTGTCCGTCCACGCGCACGATATTGGTTTGCGGCACATAGCCGTCGCGCACGTGCGCCACGTCGCGGATGTAGATCGTGCCGCTCTCCGTGGTTTTCACGGGAATGTCGTTCAGGCCCGCTAAGCTCTCGGGGCTTGCATTCATCGTCACCGAATATTCGGTTGCGCCGATTTTGGCCGTGCCCGAAGGCAGGATGAGGTTTTGCGCGCTGATCGCGTTCACCACGTCCATGGGCGAGAGATTGTGCTGCTGCAGCGCGCGCTGGTTGATGTCGACCATGATCTGCCGCTGCTTGCCGCCATAGGGCAGCGGCGCGGAGGCACCCGGCACGGTCGCAAGCTGCGTCTTCAGGAAGTTGTTACCGTAGTCGAACAGTTCCTGCTCGGTCAGCTGCGGCGAAGACAGCGACAGGCGCAGGATCGGCACCGTCGAGGCGTTGTAGCGCAGGATGAACGGCGGCTGGATGCCGGGCGGCAGCGAGCGCAACTGCGCCTGTGACAGCGCCGTGACTTCGGCGAGCGCTTCCTGGATATTGGCATGCGGCTGGAAGAAGATCTTCACGACCGCGATGCCGTTCAGCGACGTCGATTCGGTGTGCTCGATATCGTTCACCGCCACGGAAAGGCCGCGCTCGTAGTTGAGCACGATGCGCTTTTCCATCTCGTCGGCGGGCAGACCCGTGTAGGTCCAGATCACCGAGAGCACCGGAATGTCGATGTTCGGGAAGATGTCCGTGGGCGTGCGCAGGATCGTCAGCGGCCCGACGATCAAAAGCAGCAACGCGAGCACGACGAACGTGTACGGGCGCTTGAGCGCGAGTCGAACGATCCACATGGAACGGCGGGTTCCTTCGCTGGTGGCGGAGTCTGGCTCGCGCGGCTGGTCTGGCCGCGGTGGCGAGCGTTCAGGTTATCGGTATCGTGGCGGGCTGTTGTGGCGCGCGTGCGGTCTTTGCCTGTGCTGCGCCGGGCCTTTGTGGTGCACGGTTGGGACAGGACTATAGCGCCACTCACCTTGCATCAGCGTACTTTTTCAGGGACTGCCCTAGCAAGGTCGCGAAGAATGGGGTTTACCATCTGTTACAGTCAGGTTTTCGTAAGATGCGTGAGCGAAGCAGGGCGGGGCTGTGGCGGCACGAGGCGCCAAATGCATGCCGCCGTTGATACACCCCCCTATTTTTTCGCTTTGCTCGCGCGCTCAAACAGGCAACAATGGGGTTGCCAAGGGTCCGGCCGTGCTTAAGCGCGCGGCGAGAGCGGGTCGCCCGAGGCGGGTTTGGATGCGCGCGCAACTGATCGTGCGCATCGGTTTTTTTGTCAGCATGCCGACCGGACTTCCTTCGAGGGAGCCGGCGAAGGTAGCGAGGTAACGGGGAAACATCATGCAAATCGGTTCTATTGTCCGTTCCGTTCATATCGCGGTGCCACAGGGTGCGCGCGGCATCGTGATGCGCATTCTCGGCGACATGGCGATGGTGACGTGGTATGCCGGGGAGCCCGGCACGTCGGCGCAGCTCAATACCGAGCCCTTTTTTCTCGAAGATCTGATCGATACGGGCGAGCACGTCATGCCCGCCGGCGCGCAGATCCACTGAGTCTGGGCCGTGTGACACGTTGACGAGGCGCCCTGCGTCTCGTCGCAGGGTTGTGCGCCGCGTTTGTGTTCATCATGTCTGCCGTGCGCAGCGATTGCTCGCCGGCACTGCCCGCAAGAGGCACAATTGCGGGTATGAATTACGATCCTTCTCCTGTCCCGGGCGGCCCTTCCGGTCCCGGCGACCAGCAAGCCGCGCCGTACGCGCGCCTCACGCCCGAATGCGTGCTCGACGCCGTCGATGGCGTGCTGATCCCGGCCGAGCGCCGCACGGATGGCCGCATGCTCGCGCTCAACAGCTACGAGAATCGCGTGTACCAGGTGGGCGTGGAAGACGGCCCGCCGCTCATCGCCAAGTTTTATCGCCCTGAGCGCTGGAGCGACGAGGCGATACTCGAGGAGCACGCATTCGTCGCCGAACTCGCCGCGCGCGAGATTCCGGCCGTGCCTGCGCTCGCCTTCGAAGGGCGCACGCTGCACGAGTTCGACGGGTATCGCTTCTCGCTGTTCGAGCGGCGCGGCGGCCGCGCGCCGGATCTCGACCGCAGCGACACGCTCGAATGGCTCGGCCGTTTCATCGGGCGCATTCATGCCGTGGGCGCAACGAGGTCGTACGAGGCACGCCCCACGCTCGACATTCAGTCCTACGGCTACGAGCCGCGCACGTATCTGCTCGAACACGGCTTCGTGCCCGAGGACGTGCGCGAAGCATGGCAGGCCGCGGTGACGCTCGCGCTCGAAGGCGTGGAGGCGGCCTTCGAGCGCGCGGGCGAGGTGCGGTCGTTGCGCCTGCACGGCGACTGCCATCCGAGCAATGTGCTCTGGACCGACGCCGGCCCGCATTTCGTGGACTTCGACGACAGCCGCATGGGTCCCGCTATCCAGGATTTGTGGCTGCTTTTGCCCGGCGATCGCGCGGGCGCTTCGCGTGCAATGGCCGATTTGCTCGCGGGTTACGAGGACTTCTGCGAATTCGAGCCGCGCGAGCTGCATCTCGTCGAAGCGCTGCGCACGCTGCGCCTCATCCACTACTCGGCCTGGCTCGCGCGCCGCTGGCACGATCCCGCGTTTCCGGCCGCCTTCCCGTGGTTCAACACGCAGCGCTACTGGGAAGAGCGCATTCTCGAACTGCGCGAGCAGATCGGCGCGATGCAGGAAGGACCGCTCTGGCCCGTGTGAACGTCGTGCGCCGGCTCACTGCGCGCTCGCCGGACTATCCAGCGCGCCGCCCTGGGCCGACGGCTTGACGATCAACTGCGCGCGCAGGTCGCGCGCCATCGTCTCGAACGCGGGGCGCATCTGCGCGAAATCGTCGGCGCTGCATACGTCGCTCGCGAAATGCGTTTGACCCGTACGCGTGACGCGCAGCACATTCGCCTGCGGGTCGAGCGCGTAGTGCGAACTGAAATCGATGAAACGGTTGTCGGCGTGCTGCGGCATGGGGACGTCGAGTACGCGCATGCCCGGCGGCAGCACGATGCGCGTGCGCTCGGTCACCACCACGTTGCGGCACATGAAGGGCTGCGTGCGCCGCGATTCGCCGAGCCAGTAGCGCAGATTCGCGTCGAGCCCGCCCACGAAGCTCGTGAGCGTGGGCACGGGCGTAGTCATTTCCGGATCGACGAAACCGTCGAAGGTGCCCGTGAGCGTGAGCACGAGCGGACCCGCCGTGGCGTCGAGCGGGCTGGAGGCGAGCGTGGCGTTGCCGCGCAGGTTGGCGTTGCGCAGCTCCCATTGCAGCGACTCCTCGCGCTGCGCGGGCGTTTGCAGGCGCAGCACGCTGCGCGTCTGTTCGGCGGACCAGCCCTCCGACTGCAAGCGGTAGATGAAGCGCGCCGAGCCGTCGGGCGCGACCGTGATGTCGAGATCGCTCTCGCGCGTGGTCGTGGCCGTGGCGGGCGTGCGGACCTGCGTGCCGTCGCCGGCGAGCACGGCCTCGCGGTCCATGTCCGTCGACGGCAAATAGCCGAACTCGATGTTGCTCGCCGTGGAGTCCGCGAACATCTGCAGATCGGGCAGCCAGGTGATGACGTGATTGATCACGCCGAAGCCCGGCACGCTCGGCAGCGTATAGACCGTGCCGCTGTTCACGAGCGCCGGCGTGCTGCGGATGCCGACGGCCCCGAGCAGCGCGCCGTAGAGTGCGACGTGGTCCTTGCAATCGCCGTAGCGGTTCGCGAGCACGTCGGTTACGTGGTGCGGCACGATCTCGCCGCGCCCGATATTCATCGCCACGTAGCGGATGTTGCGGCGCACCCAGTCATAGAGCGTTTGCGCTTTGGCGCGCGGCGTATCGTCGTGCGCCGTGAGCGTCTGCGCAAGGCGCACGATGGCCGGGTCGCGCACGGTCGGATCCGCCGCCGCCTCGCGATAGACCGTCGCGAAGGCCGCGTAATCGGGAAAGGTGGACACCATCAGCCGGTCGCCGTAGCTCACGTAGGCGACCGAGCCATATTCGAGGCGCTCGAAGTTCGACTTGTCGTAGCGGTACTCGTAGCGCGTGCGGCCGTTCACGGTGGCGGGCGGCAGCACGGTGAAGCCGCGCGCGTCGGCGTGGAGCGGCACTTTCGCGGGCAGGTCGTAGATCACGCGAAAGCGGTGCGTGGGCGCGAGGTCGGGCGGCGTGAAGTCGCTGAACCAGCCGGGCACGAGCGGCACGCGCTGGATCTTGCGCCACGTGAGATGCACGCGCGCGCCCGGCTCCACGGCGGGGAACACGATCACCTTGTCCTGCACGTCCTGGAACATCGGGGCGTCGAACGAGCGCACCTCCTGCACGTCGCGGATCTGCTCGGGGCGCACGTCGTGTCGCCCGCCCTGGGCGTCCTCGGTCCACGCTTCGAGCACCTCCACGTGGGCCATTTCGCGGTTGAACCACACGTAATACTGGCCCGCGCGCGCGATGCCGGCCTCCGTGTTCACGCGCAGCGTGAGCGAGTCGAGCTTGGTGTACGAGCCGTCCGCGTTGACGGTGAAGGTCTGCGTTTCCGCTTCGTTGGTGTAGGGCGCCTGCGCGGCGCTGCCTGCCGGACTCAGCGTGCCCGCTTCGAGCGGCACCGGCGTGAGCTGCGCCACGCCCGGGCGCAGGTCGGCGGCGAAGGTTCCCGTGACGGGGCCGAGCACGGCTAGGCAAAGAGCGAGAGCGAGGCGCATGGGGGGCTCGGCAGGTGGCGGGTCGCAGATAGGCGCTACTTCTGCCACTTAAAAGTCATGCAACCCGCTTGTCAAGCGGATGGCCCGCACACCGCCCGCAGGGGGCCCTGAATCGAGTGTTGAGTCTAAATGCTGGGCCGCGCAACGACATGCCCGCCTGCAACGTTCTCCGCGGCGTCATAGGTCCCCCCCCCCCGATTTGCTGCGCACGCAACAATCGAGGAAACACGGCGGCGCGCGGGCCGTTGTAGGGCATATGTATGTTTACCTCATATTGCCAAGGAGGCGGTTGGGGACTAAGGTTCGTGCAGCCGTCAAGCGGCAATTAAGTGTTCTATGCGTTTGCGCATATAAAGAGCACGAAAGACCACGCCTACCAACCGCCATTTTGGATGGGACCAGAGCGAGCGCTTACCCCGCGCTCTCAACCTCTGGTCGATTCGGGAGATCCCATGAGCAGCGTTGCAGATTCGACGCGCGGTGCGCAAAGCGCACCTTTCTTTTCCAAAGAGGCGACCATCGCCCCGCCGGGCTTTTCGCGCTGGATGGTGCCGCCCGCGGCGCTGGCCGTGCATCTGTGTATCGGCCAGGCCTACGCGTTTTCCGTGTTCAACGCGCCGCTCACGAAGGTGATCGGCATTACGCAGTCCGCGGCCGATGACTGGTCGCTCACCACGCTGGGCTGGATTTTCTCGCTGGCCATCGTGTTTCTCGGCCTTTCCGCCGCGTTCGGCGGCAAGTGGCTCGAACGCGTGGGCCCGCGCCGCACGATGTTTACCGCGGCGTGCTGCTTTGGCGGCGGTTTCCTCGTTTCCGCGCTCGGCGTGTATCTGCATCAGATCGCGCTGCTCTATCTCGGCTACGGCGTGATCGGCGGCATCGGCCTCGGGCTCGGCTATGTCTCTCCGGTTTCGACGCTGATCCGCTGGTTCCCCGACCGCCGCGGCATGGCAACGGGCCTCGCGATCATGGGCTTCGGCGGCGGCGCGATGATCGCCGCACCGCTCTCCGTCATGCTGATGAAGCACTTCGCGAGCGACACGAGCGTGGGCGTCGCCCAGACCTTCGTGGTGCTCGGCGTGGCCTACTTCATCTCGATGACGATCGGCGCCATCACCATCCGCGTGCCCGCGCCGGACTGGAAGCCGGCGGGCTGGACGCCGCCCGTCGTGGCGAAGAAACTCGTGTCGAACCAGCACGTCCATATCGACCAGGCGCTCAAGACGCCGCAGTTCTACCTGATCTGGCTCGTGCTGTTCCTCAACGTGACGGCCGGCATCGGCATTCTGGGTCAGGCCTCGGTCATGATCCAGGAAAGCTTCAAGGACACCGTGAGCGCCGGCGCGGCGGCGGGCTTCGTCGGCCTGCTCTCGCTCTTCAACATGGGCGGGCGCTTCGTGTGGGCGTCGGCCTCCGACTGGGTGGGCCGCAAGAACACCTACTTCATCTTCTTCGTGTTCGGCGCGGTGCTCTATTACGCGGTGCCGCAGTTCGCGCAGAGCGGCAACATCGTGTTCTTCGTGCTCGCGTTCTGCCTGATTCTCTCGATGTACGGCGGCGGCTTTTCGACCGTGCCCGCGTATCTCGCGGATATGTTCGGCACGGCGTTCGTCGGCGGCATTCACGGCCGTCTGCTCACCGCGTGGGCCGCGGCAGGCGTGGCGGGCCCGGTGCTCGTGAACTACGTGCGTGCGTATCAGGTCGCACACGGCGTGGCGAAGGCCGATGCGTACACGATGACCGTGCACATCATGGCCTCGCTGCTCGTGGTCGGCTTCATCTGCAACCTGCTCGTGCGCCGCGTGGACGCGAAGCATCACATGAGCGAGACGCAACTCGCCGCCGGTAAATAAGGAGGAACGCGCAATGTCTACCCAAGCTGCCCCGAAATCGTCGAACAAGACGCTGATGGCGATCTTCTGGCTCTACGTGCTGGTGCCGCTCGTGTGGGGCGTGACCAACACGCTCACGCAGGCGATGAAGCTGTTCGGCTGATGCCGTGACGCTCAGGTGAAGCGAGGCGGCGCAAGCCGCCCGCCAGAAACACCCTATTGCGGGCCGCCGACGAAAGTCGCGGCCCGCAGTTTTTTGGGGGGCATAGTAGTGACACGAGCGCGAGACAGACGACGACGGGCGCTCACCTCACGCGTGAAGGCGGTCGCGCAGCGGCCTCACACGTCGCACGTCGATCCCGCGCCTGCTGCGTGTTCGCGCGCGGCCTTTGCGCCTTCCACCTGGAGAATGGTCGGCAGCGAGACGCCATTCTTCGCCGCCGTGACCTCCGCGAGGATCGACACCGCGATTTCCGGCGGCGTGCGGCTGCCGATGTAGATGCCCACCGGCCCATGCAGCCGCGCGAGTTCCGCTTCGCTCAGGTCGAATTCCTTGAGCCGCTCGCGCCGCGCCGCGTTGTTGCGCCGTGAGCCCAGCGCGCCGACGTAGAACGCGGGCGTCTTGAGCGCTTCCATCAGTGCGAGGTCGTCGAGCTTGGGGTCGTGCGTGAGCGCGATCACGGCGCAGCGTTCGTCGAGCTTCATGTCGAGCACCGTGTCGTCGGGCATCGTGCGCACGAGCGCCGTGCCGGGCACGTCCCAGGTGTCGGTGTATTCCTCCCGCGGGTCGCACACCGTCACCTGGTAATCGAGCCCCACCGCGATCTGGCAGAGATAGCGCGAGAGCTGCCCCGCGCCGATCACCAGTATGCGGTAGCGCGGCCCGTGGATCGTGAGCAGGCGCACGTCGTCGAAGTCCACGCCATCGGTCGCTTTCGCGGGGCCGAGCGTGGCGCGGCCGGTCGCCATGTCGAGTGTGCGCGCAACGAGTTCGCCGCGCTCGACGGTTTCGAGCAGTTCGCGAATGCCCGAGGCCTCGGAGAGCGGTTCGAGCACGAGCTGGATCGTGCCGCCGCACGGCAGTCCGAAACGATGCGCCTCTTCCGCCGTGATGCCGTATTTGACGGCTTCGGGCTTCACGATCGTCACGCCTTCGCGGCGCACGCGGTCGATCAGATCGTCCTCGATGCAGCCGCCCGACACGGAGCCGACCACGAGGCCGTCGCCGCGCACCACGAGCATCGCGCCCTCGGGACGCGGCGACGAGCCCCACGTTTTCACCACTGTCACCAGCAGCGCGCGGTGCCCTGCGTCGAGCCAGCGCACGCTGGATTTCAGGACTTCGAGATCCACGCTGTCCATGATCGTTTCCTCTTCGGTGTTTCCTCTGCGCCTTCGCCTTGCGGCTGGCCTTCTGCGTCGCCCGCGGCGGGTTCCGCCGTCTCGTCGGTATTTTCCTGCGCGCCGCCGCCCAGCTGTTCCCCGAAACGCTTGAAAAACTCGCCGGCGATCTTGCGCGCCGCGCCATCCACGAGCCGCGAGCCGATCTGCGCGAGCTTGCCGCCCACCTGGGCGTTCGCGGTGTAGGTGAGCGTGGTCGATTCGTCGCCGGCGGATTCGAGCTTCACGTGTGCGTCGCCCTTGCCGAAGCCTGCGGCGCCGCCCTGGCCCTCGAAGACGATCGTGTAGCTGTTCGGCGCGTCGATATCGGCGAGCTGCATGCGGCCTTTGAAGCGCGCCTTCACCGGGCCCACCGCGGCGGTTAGCGCGACGGCGTAGGCGTTCTCACCGTCGGCTTCGATGCTTTCGCAGCCCGGTATGCACGCCTTGAGGATCGCCGTGTCGTTGAGCGCTTCCCAGGCGCGCTGTTGCGGCACCGGCAGCGTGTGGCTTTCGGTCAGCTCCATCGTGTGTCTCCTTGTGCCGGGCGCGCCTCCAGAGTATGCAATGCGCGTGCCGGTTTTGGCAGATGAGTCGCCAGATGCGTTGCTGCACGAGGCGCGGGCCCGATCGGCGCGGCTTCGCACAAGCTGCGCGCAAACGCTTCGAGGCTGTCGAGATTGTGGACGGGGTAATGCGCGTCGACGTGGGGCAGCATCGCCTGCACGCCGCGCGCCTTGGGCGCGAAATCGCGGTAACGCAAGAGCGGATTGAGCCAGATCACGCGATGCGCGAAGCGGTGCAGGCGCGCCATCTCTTCGCTGAGCAGACCGCATTCATCGTGATCGAGCCCGTCGGTGACGATCAGCACTGTCGCGCGCCCCCCGAGCATGCGGCGCGCCCAGCGGCGGTTGAATTCCGCAAGCGTGGCGCCGATGCGCGTGCCGCCGGACCAGTCCGCGACCTGGGTGGCGAGCTGGGCGAGCGCGACGTCGGGGTCGCGTTCGCGCAGCGCGCGCGTGGCGTGGGTCAGGCGCGTGCCGAACAGGAACACTTGCAGGCGTTCGCGCGATTGCAGCAACGCATGGCAGAAGTAGAGCACCGCGCGCGAGTAGCTGCTCATCGAGCCGGAAATGTCGAGCAGCAGCACGAGTGGCAGCTTGCGTTCCACCGGCGCGCGATATTTCCACACGGTCCAGTCGCCGCCCGCGCGTACCGCATGGCGCGCGCTCGCGCGCAGGTCGGCGTGGGTGCCGCGCGACGATGCCTTCAGGCGCCGCGTGCGAACGGTGGCGAGCGGCAGGCGGCGCGCGCGGATCAGGTGGCGCAGCGTGCGCCATTCGTCGGCGGTGAGCGTATCGAAGTCGCGCTGGCGCAAGCGCTCTTCGGCGCTGAACGTGGCGTGTGCGCGCAACTCGTGTTCTTCGTGCGAGGGCGGTGGCTTCGCGCCCGGGCGATGGGCAGGGCGCGCCGCGAGCGCGTCGGCGAGGCGGTTGTTGCGGCGCGGCGGCGGCACGCCGCCTTGCACCTTCGGCAGGAGCAGCGCGCGCAGCTTGCCTTCGAAATCCGGATCGCGCCAGAACAGCGCGAACGCCGCGTCGAAGATCTCGCGCTCGTCGGGCGCGCTCGTGAGGAGCGCGGCGAGCGCTGCGTGCACGTCGTCGCGGCGGCCGAGGTCGATGTGGCGCAGCGCGTCGATCGCGTCGACGGCGCGCGAAGGCGACATCGGCAAGCCCGCGCCGCGCAGCACGCGCACGAAATGCACGACGTTGCGCGCGAACACGGGCGCGAGCGTGGGCATGGCGGCGGGCGATGTGGCGCGGGGCATCGTCCTCACTCCGCGAGCGCGAGCGTTTGCGCGATGCGTTGCGCGTCGAGCTGCGCGAGGTCGTCCTGGTACTTCAGCAGCACGCCCAGCGTATCCTGCACCGACTGGGGATCGAGTTCCGTCACGGCGAGCGCGCTAAGCGCGCGGCACCAGTCGATCGTTTCCGCAATGCCGGGCGCCTTGAAGAGATCCATCGTGCGCAACTGGTGCACGAACGCCACGGCGCGTTGCTGCAAATCCGCGGCGGTTTCAGGCGCGCGCGCGGCCACGATCGCGAGTTCGCGTGCACGGTCCGGGTAGCCGAGCCATTGATAAAGGCAGCGCCGCTTGAGCGCATCGTGCACTTCGCGCGTGCGGTTCGACGTGATCACGACGAGCGGCGGCGTGCTCGCGCGCACGGTGCCGTATTCGGGAATCGATACCTGGAAGTCCGAAAGGAGCTCGAGCAGGAAGGCTTCGAACGGTTCGTCGGCGCGGTCGATTTCGTCGATCAGCAGCACGCGGCGCGCGCCCGGGTTTTGCGGGTCGGGTTGCAGCGCCTGGAGCAGCGGGCGCTTGAGCAGAAATTCGTCGCGATAGAGCGTGTCGTTGCGGGGCTTTTCGCCGGCGGCTTCGGCCAGTCGCAGCGCCATGATCTGGCGCGGATAGTCCCACTCGTACAGCGCGCTGGCTGTATCGAGTCCTTCGTAGCATTGCAGGCGCAAGACCGTCGTGCCGAGCATCGCCGCCGCGGCCTTCGCGAGTTCGGTCTTGCCCACACCTGGCTCGCCTTCGAGAAACAGCGGGCGTTCCATGCGCAGCGCAAGAAAGAGCGCCGTGGCGAGTTCGCGGCTCGCGAAATAGCCGCGCGCTTCGAGTTGTGCGAGGGTGTCGTCGATCGAGGCGGATTGCATGCGGGATTCTGGCAACGCGAATCAAAGGCGGCGAGCGCTCCCGTGTTCACCTGGAAGCGCTCGCCCTCGGGACAGCCTAGCCGTTGGCCTTCGCCACCGCGCGCGCCGCGAGCACCGGGATGAGGTGCGCGCGATAGGCCGCGCTCGCGTGCAGGTCGGTGTTGAGGTCGTCGGCGGGCATCTTCACCGCGCGTGCGGCTTCGGGCGCGAAGTTGGTCTTCAGTGCGCTTTCCAGCGCACCCGCGCGAAATACCGAAGGCCCGGCGCCCGTGACCGCCACACGCACCTCCCCGGCGTACTTTGCGACGAACACGCCCGCGAGCGCGAAGTGCGAGGCCGGATTGCGAAACTTCTCGTAGGCCGCGCGTTCGGGCACCTGGAATTCGACGGCCACGATCAGCTCGTCGGGTTCCAGCGCCGTTTCGTACATGCCGAGGAAGAAGTCGTCCGCTGCGATGCGCCGCCGGTCCGTCACCACCGTCGCGTTCAGCGCGAGCACCGCCGCGGGATAGTCGGCGGCGGGATCGTCGTTCGCGAGCGAGCCGCCGAGCGTGCCGAGCGCGCGCACCTGGCGGTCGCCGATCATGCCCGCGAGGTCCGCGAGCGCCGGCAGCGTGTTGCGGATCTGCGCGTTCTCGGCGACGTCGGCATGGCACACGGCCGCGCCCACTTTCACCACCTTGCCGTCCACCTGCACGGCTTTCAGCTCGGGAATGCGCGTGACGTCCACGAGCGTGGTGGGCTGGGCGAGCCGCAGCTTCATCGCCGCGAGCAGGCTCTGGCCGCCGCCGAGGAATTTGGCGTCGGCGTCGGCCGCGAGGGCTTTCACGGCGCCTTGCGCGTCGCTGGCGCGCTGATAGTCGAATGCGTACATGGAGCGCCTCCGCTCAAGGTTGCGAAGTGGCCTGCGCGGCCTGGATCGCTTGCCATACACGATGCGGCGTGGCCGGCATCTGCAGGTCCTTCACGCCTAGCGGCGCGAGTGCGTCCAGTATCGCGTTGATGACGGCGGGTGGCGAGCCGATCGCGCCGGCTTCGCCGCAGCCCTTCACGCCGAGCGGATTGTGCGTGCACGGCGTGCCTTTCGCGGTTTCGACCGTATACGAAGGCACATCCGACGCGTGCGGCATCGCATAGTCCATGTACGAGCCGGAGAGCAACTGGCCACTCTCGTTGTCGTACACGCACTGCTCGAGCATCGCCTGGCCGATCCCCTGGCCGAGACCGCCATGCACCTGGCCTTCGACGATCATCGGGTTGATGACGTTGCCGAAGTCGTCGACCGCGGTGAAGCGTTCGATGCGCGTCTCGCCCGTCTCGGGATCGACTTCGACTTCGCAGAGATACGCGCCCGACGGATAGGTGAAGTTGGTCGGATCGTAGAACGCGCTTTCGTCGAGGCCGGGTTCCAGCGTCTCCAGCGGATAGTTGTGCGGCACGTAGGCGGCGAGCGAGATTTCCGCGAAGGTCTTCGTGCGGTCGGTGCCCGCGACGCGGAACATGCCGTCGGCGAACTCGATGTCCTCCGCGCCCGCTTCGAGCATGTGCGCGGCGATCTTCTTCGCCTTCGCCTCGATCTTGTCGAGCGCCTTCATGATGGCCGAGCCGCCCACCGAGATCGAGCGCGAGCCATAGGTGCCCATGCCGAACGGAATGCGGCCCGTGTCGCCGTGCACGATCTCGACCTGTTCGATCGGCACACCGAGGCGATCGGCCACGACTTGCGCGAACGTCGTCTCGTGGCCCTGGCCGTGACTGTGCGAGCCTGTGAACACGGTGACGGAACCGGTCGGGTTCACGCGGACCTCGCCCGCTTCGAAGAGGCCCGCGCGCGCGCCGAGCGCACCCGCGATGTTCGACGGCGCGAGCCCGCATGCCTCGATGTAGCACGAGTAGCCGAGACCGCGCAGTTTTCCCTGCGCCTTCGATGCGTCGCGGCGCGCGGCGAAACCCTTCACGTCGGCGAGCTCCAGTGCGCGCCCGAGACACGCTTCGTAGTCGCCCGTGTCGTAGGTGAGGCCAACGGGCGTGGCATACGGGAAGCTCTTGATGAAGTTGCGGCGGCGGATTTCGGCCGGGTCGATGTTCATCTCGCGCGCGGCCGTCTCCACGAGACGTTCGACCACGTAGGTCGCTTCCGGACGCCCTGCGCCGCGGTACGCATCCACGGGCACCGTGTTCGTGAACACGGCCTTCACCTCGGCGTAGATCGCGGGCGTGGTGTACTGGCCCGCGAGCAGCGTGGCGTAGAGGATGGTCGGCACGCTCGAAGCGAACGTCGAGAGATACGCGCCCATGTTCGCCGTGGTGTGCACGCGCATGGCGAGGAACTTGCCGTCCTTGTCGAGGGCGAGTTCGGCCTTGGTCACGTGGTCGCGGCCGTGCGCATCGGAAACGAAGGACTCCGATCGTTCGGCGGTCCACTTCACCGGCCGGCGAATTTTCTTCGCGGCCCACGTGAGCGCGACATCTTCGGCATACAGAAAGATCTTCGAGCCGAAGCCGCCGCCCACGTCGGGCGCGACGATGCGCAGCTTCGTTTCCGGCAGCCCGAGCACGAACGCGGCCATCAGCAGGCGCTCGACGTGCGGGTTCTGGTTCGCCACGTACACGATGTAGCTGTCGTCGTGCTGCGAGTAGCTCGCGTTCACGGCGCGCGGCTCGATGGCGTTCGGTATCAGCCGGTTGTTGACGATGTCGAGCGTCGTCACGTGCGCGGCCTGTGCGAAGGCGGCGTCGGTCGCGGCCTTGTCGCCGTGGCCCCACGTGTAGCAGGTGTTGTTCGGCACGCCGTCGTGTACGAGAGGCTGGCCGGCGTCGGCGGCATGCGCCGTGTCGACGGCGGCAGGCAGCTCTTCGTAATCGACCTCGACCAGTTCGGCGGCATCCTTCGCGGCCTTGACCGAATCGGCGATCACGAGTGCGACCTGGTCGCCGACGTGGCGCGCTTTCTCGTGCGCGATCACGGGATGCGGCGGCTCGTTCATGGGCGTGCCGTCGATGCTGTGGATGAGCCAGCCGCACGGCAGGCCGCCCACGTTTTCCGCGGCGAGGTCCGCGCCGGTGAAGACCGCCACGACGCCGGGCGAGGCCTTCGCGGCATTGACGTCGATGCGCTTGATGCGCGCATGGGCGTGCGGCGAGCGCACGAACACGGCGTAGGTCTGTGCGGGCAGCACGACGTCGTCGGTGTACTGGCCGACGCCGGTGAGGAAGCGGAAGTCTTCCTTGCGCTTGACGGGTGCGCCGATCATGCGATTGGGTTCGGGTGCGTTCATGGTGGCCTCCCGAGTCACGCCGTCGTGGCGGCAGCGGGGGCGCCGGTGCGCATTGCCTGCGCGCCCGCGGCCACGGCCTTCACGATGTTGTGATAGCCCGTACAGCGGCAGAAGTTGCCGTCGAGTCCTTCGCGTATGTCGCTTTCCGTGAGGTCGGGATTGGCGGCGGCGAGCGCGGTCGCGCACATCACCATGCCGGGCGTGCAGAAACCGCATTGCAGGCCGTGGCATTCGCGGAACGCGGCCTGCATGGGGTGCAGCTCGCCATTTTTCGCGAGGCCTTCGATCGTCGTCACCTCCATGCCGTCGCACTGCACCGCGAGCTGGTTGCACGACTTGATCGCGCGGCCGTTCAGGTGGACGGTGCAGGCCCCGCATTGGGCAGTATCGCAGCCGACGTGCGTGCCGGTGAGACGCTGCTGTTCGCGCAGGAACTGGACCAGGAGCGTGTGAGGTTCGACCTCGGCGGTCACGGGCGCGCCGTTGACCGTGAGGCTAATACTGATCGCCATTGATTGTCTCCAATGTCGACCGGAGCACGGCGCTGCGTGTGGCTCCGGTCCCATGCCAGATGATGGGATAGAGACCTGCCTGGGCCCGCTTTTTTACACTGAATCGACCGCTATAACCGCCCGTGGGAAAACTCGCCCGTTTAACGCGTTGCGCCTCAACGCGCGCGCAACGCACGGCGCCACGCAAACCACGCGGGGCGCTTCGGGCGGATCGAACCATTGCGGGTGGAGCGGAATCTGGGTCCGGCTGGTGCCTTGCTGTTCAGTGAAGCCTGGGGTGACGCCCGGACAGTAAAGCACAATTTGCCGAATTTCGCTGCGCGGAGTTTTACCCTCCAGAATGCTTGCGGCCAGCAAAAAAAACGGCCCGCCTCGATGACTCGGGCGGGCCGTTGCGTTGCAGTGCAGCGATGAGTCACCGCGAGATCACGCGCATCAGTCGTGATGCACGTGCTCGTGCGGTGCGTGCGCGAGACGCGAATGGCGACGCGAGTAGCCGAAGTAGACGATGAGGCCGAACGCGGTCCAGACCAGGAACGCGACCCACGTGAGCGGCTGGAGATTGATCATGAGGAACAGGCACGAAGCGACCGCGAGAATCGGCACCACGGGCACACCCGGGCAGCGGAACGCGCGCGGCAGGTGCGGGTGCGTACGGCGCAGCACGAGCACGGCGATCGACACCATCGAGAAGGCGGCGAGCGTGCCGATGTTGATGAGTTCGGCGAGCACGTTCAGGGGCACGAGCGCGCCGATCAGACCAAAGAAAATGCCGACGAGCCAGGTCGTGAAGAACGGCGTGGCGAAGCGCGGATGCACCTTCGAGAGCTTCGCGGGCAAGAGACCGTCGCGCGACATCGCAAAGATGATGCGGGTCTGGCCGTAGCTCATCACGAGGATCACGGTGAGCATGCCGAGCACGGCGCCCAGATCGATGAAGCCCGCGACCCAGTTTTCGCCCGCCACCTGCAGCGCGAACGAGACGGGGTGGCCGACATGGGCGAAGCGCGGCGAGGGCACGATGCCGGTCACGACCGCCGCCACGGCGACGTAGAGCACCGCGCACACGGCGAGCGAGGCGATGATACCGATGGGCAGATCGCGCTTGGGGTTCTTTACTTCCTCGGCGGCGGACGACACCGAGTCGAAGCCGATGAACGCGAAGAACATCACGGCCGCGGCGCCGAACACGCCGCGCCAGCCGTTGGGCATGAACGGATGCCAGTTCGCGGGGGTCACGTGGAACACGCCCACGGCGATCACGAGCACCACCACGGTCACCTTGATCGCCACCATGATGTTGTTGATGCGCGTGGATTCGCGCACGCCCACGGAAAGCAGCCCCGTGATCGCCATCATCACGAGGAAGGCGGGCAGATTGAAGAGCGTGTGCACGCCGGGCACGGCGTCGGGCGCGGCCGAGAGCGCGGCCGGCAGCGTGAGGCCGAAGCCCGAAAGCAGCGACTGCAGGTAGCCCGACCAGCCCACCGAGACTGCGGAAGTGGCGAGCCCGTACTCGAGCATCAGGTCCCAGCCGATCACCCACGCGGCCAGCTCGCCGAGCGTGGCGTACGAATAGGTGTAGATCGAGCCGGCCACGGGAATGGTCGAGGCGAACTCGGCGTAGGCGAGCGCGGCGAAGCAGCAGGCCACGGCCGCGATCAGGAACGCGATCATGAGCGCCGGGCCGGCCTGCACGGCGCCGGTGCCGGTCAGCACGAAAATGCCGGTGCCGATGATCGCGCCGATGCCGAGAAAGGTGAGGTCAAGTGCGCCGAGTGCTTTTTTCAGGCCGGCGCCCTGGGCGCTTGCCTGCAACATGTGCTCGACGTTCTTCTTGCGAAAGAGGGACATTTGGCGGGGAACTCCACGTAAAACGCGCGAAGGCGAGGAGCTGGAGCGGTGGTTGACCCGTGGTTGACCCATGATTGACCTACGCCCGCCTGCGCCGGCTTCGCGTGCCGGATGCCTTTGGGGGAAACCCTAAATTTTAGCGGAACTCGCGCGCGAGACCGGTCGAGCAGGGTCGGAAACGTTCGTTCGACGCGGACGATTCCGCCGCAATCCGCGACGCCCGCGCGCGATCCTTGCGGGGACCCGCGCAAACGGCGAGATTCATTTCCGGATCAACGGGTTGTGGCGAAAGGCCGCCTTGATGCCGCAGGGGCGCCGCAACGTCAGGCGTTGACGGTAGGCGAAAGGTCGACGAGCCGGTTGCTCATCACATAGAAGGTCAGCTCGGCGTTATTGGTGAGCTTCATCTTTTCGAGCAGGCGGGTACGGTAGACGCTCACGGTCTTCACCGACAGCGAGAGCGCGTGCGCGATGTCGGTGAGACGCTTGCCCGAGGCGAGCATGCACAGCGTCTGGTATTCGCGGTCCGAGAGCTTCTCGTGCGGCAGTTGCTCGCCGTCCACCAGCACGTAGTCGGCGAGTGCTTCGGCCATGGCCGGGCTCACGTACTTGCGGCCCGCGGCGACCTGCTGGATCGCGGAGATCATCTGCGCGGCGTCCACCGTCTTCGACAGATAGCCGGCCGCGCCCGCCTTCAGCGCGCGCACCGCGTATTGATCCTCGCGATACATCGAGAACATCAGCACTGGCACGCGCGGCGCCTTTTTCTTGGCGCGCTTGAGCACCTCCACGCCATTCATGTCCGGCAGCGAGATGTCGAGCAGGACCACGTCGCACACATGCTTCGCGATCGCGGCCAGCGCCTCGGCGCCCGTTTGCGCTTCGATCACCTCGGTGGCAATGCCGCGGTCGAGCAGCAACTGGCGAACGCCCTGGCGCACGACGGCATGGTCATCGACGAGCAGGATGCGATGGGTCATGAGCGGGCGCCTTGTTTCATGAGGAGGGGCGAGGCGGAATGGACGGCGCCGAGCAGCGCGTCCCAGGCGAAGCGCGCGCGCACGGTCGTGCCGCGTGGGGCGGCTTCCTGCAGTGCGTCGTCGTCGTGCGCGTGCGTGATGCCGCCCTTGACGGCGCGCAGCGAGCCGCCGAAGGCGGCGCAGCGCTCGCGCATGCCGGCGAGGCCGTAGTGGCCGGTGCGGCTCGCGCCTTTGTCCGTGCTGTCGTCGCCATGACCGTTCGTCAGGCTGCGGCGCGTGCGGCCCGCGGCGCGCGCGAGGCCGATGCCGTCGTCGGCGATGGTGAGCGTGAGGTGGCGCGCCGTGCTTTCGAGCCGCACCTCGGCGCACGTGGCCTGCGCGTGGCGCGCCACATTGGCGAGCGCCTCCTGGGCGACGCGGAACACGGCGAGCGCGGCCTCGGCGGGCAGGCGGGCAAGGCGCGCGTCGTCGCCGGCGCCGGCTACGCTTGCGGCGAGGCCCGTGCGCGCTGCGAAGCTGTGCACCCACGACGAGAGCGCCGGTGCCAGGCCCGCGTCGAGGTGCGGCGCGTGCAGGCCGTCGAGCACCTGGCGCATTGCGCCGGTGGCGGCTTCGAGCGAGCGGGCGACGAGCGCGAGCGCCTCGGCGCATTGCGGCGGGGCATTGGCGGGCAGCCAGGTGTGGACGTTGGCGAGCGCGAAGTGCGTGGCGGCGAGTTCCGCGCCGACGCTGTCGTGCAGGTCGCGCGCGAGCTGGTGGCGCACGGCTTCGTCGGCGTGAATGGACTGGGCGGCGCTGCCGTGGGCAAGCGTGCGGCTCGCGCGGCGGCGTGCGCCGCGCGCTGGCGCGGCAATCTGCCGATGTGCGCGCTCGAGGCCTTCGAGCGCGGCCACCGTGGCCGCCTCGTCGGCGGCAGCGGACCAGGCGAGGAGGGCGAGGCCGTCGACGCCATGAGCGGCGCGCGGCGCATCGCCGGCGGGCGTGCGCGCGTTCGGCGCGGCGTATCTCGACGTATCCATCATTCCCCCGTTCAGGAAGCGGTTCCTGCTGTCAGACGTCCGTCGGGATTTTGGCCTCCCCGCGTGACGGCGAACAGCACGGCGCAGCGTAACGAAATTTACAACCAGTAACAACCTGGCTCTGCCCCTGGACACGTATGAGTGTGTCCAATATTGCGTTGCGATAATATCTTAAAAAAAGAAAAACTTCAGGCTGGACAAGGGTTAGCGGCCAAACTTCAGGTGTAGCATGAGGTCGCAGCGGTTTGTCATGTAGGAAAAATACTGACAGGAAAGGTATCGCATTTGTGTGACAACTGTAACTGCGTCAACGACAAAATACAGGGCCAATTAAAAATGCGCAGGCGAAAAAAAACCGGAGCACGAGGCTCCGGTTCTTCTTGTCGCGAGCGACCTGAGGTGGGCGCTTAGCCGACGAACGCCTTTTCCACCACGTAGTGACCCGGCTGGTTGTTGCTGCCTTCCGTGAGGCCGGCCTTTTCCAGCAACTCGACGGTGTCGCGCAGCATGTGCGTGCTGCCGCAGAGCATGATGCGGTCGCGCTCGGGCGAGAACGACGGCAGATCGAGGTCTTCGAACAGCTTCTTCGTGTCGATCAGCTCGGTGATCCGACCGCGGTTGTCGAACACTTCGCGCGTGACGGTCGGGTAGTACACGAGCTTCTCGCGCACGATCTCGCCGAGGTATTCATGCTCGCGCAGCTCTTCGGTGATGAAGTCCTTGTACGCGAGTTCGTCGACGAAACGGCAGGTGTGCGTGAGCACGATCTTGTCGAAGCGGTCGTAGATGTCCGGGTCTTTGATGATCGACATGAACGGTGCGAGGCCCGTGCCGGTCGAGAGCAGCCACAGCACCTTGCCGGGCAGCAGGTTGTCGGCCACCAGCGTGCCGACGGGCTTCTTGCCGATCAGCACCTTGTCGCCGATCTTCAGGTGCTGCAGGCGCGACGTGAGCGGGCCGTCCGGCACCTTGATGCTCAGAAACTCCAGATGCTCTTCGTAGTTGGCGCTCGCGAGCGAGTACGCGCGCATCAGCGGCTTGCCGTCCACTTCGAGGCCGACCATGGTGAACTGGCCGTTATCGAAACGCAGGGCCTGGTCGCGCGTGCAGGTGAAGCTGAAAAGCGTGTCGGTCCAGTGATGGACGCTCAGAACGGTTTCTTCGGTGAATTTGCTCATGGTTCCTGAAGTGCGAAACAAGCGCCGCCTGACTGCGGCGATCCTGCCGGCCTGCTGTCCAGTACAGCGTAGCTTTGACGATATGCCCGGGACCCGTCGGCCTGGCTTTACGCCACGGCAGGCAAGTCCCTGTTGTTTTGCCAGTTTGCCCCGCTGCGAACGGGGCGCAATCCGCTATTTTACCGCGCTCGCGCCGCAAGGACCCGGTCGATCCTGCTTGTCGATCTGCCTGGACCGGGTTGGGTCCGCTGCGCGGCAAGGGAGGGTGGCTCGCTGCGGCGGTGTGCTGGCGTCCGCGCGCGGGCGCAACACGCTTTCGCGGGGACGGCTGGCGACGGCAAAAGGGGGCGGCGGGTCAAACTTCACCCGGCCTCGCGGGCCGGAGCGGAGCTTGCCAGGACCCGCGAGAGCGGGTTCTCCTGCTGCTGGCGGCACGCGCCGGATTGCGAAAACGCGATCGGCTTGTGCGAATTTTCCGCTAAATGATACCGGAAGGTCTGACAGCCCGCAGCATTGACCCTGCTGGCGGGGCTGTTTCGGCGCGGGTTTTAGGCGCCGATGCGCGCGCAATGGCGCCATTTTCGACGCTGCAGCGGTGCTGCGACGGTGCGCCGCGGCGCGCGAGACAGCGTGGCGAAGTAATGCATCTGAGGAGACCTGACGAAACGCGCGGCGCGCGCGACGCGACATATTAGCGCGGGCTTGCACGCGCCGTGGGCCGCGATCGGGGGAGTGGCGCGCGGATGCTTCGGTGGAACCGCGCGCCGCCATTGCTGCCTGGTGCGTCAGTCTTCGAGCCGCAGGCGCGCCATATACGGCAGATGATCGGAGAGCCAGGCGGTCTCCTGCGCGGGCTGGATCAGCTCGACGGGCTTGAGGCCCCGGACGAACATCTTGTCGAGCGCGAGCGCCGGCGAAAAGGCCGGAAAGGTGCGCGCCGGCTCGCCGAGCAGCGTCGCGACTTCCTGCAGCCCATGCTCCGCGAAAAGCGGCACGGAATCGTTGCGCCAGTCGTTGAAGTCGCCCGCCAGCACGAGCGGCCCCTGCGGCGCCTCCTTCACGATCCAGTGCGCGATCCAGTTCATCTGCCGCAGCCGCGCGCTGCGGGTGAGCGCGAGGTGCGCGCACAGCAGCGTGACGGACTGGCCGGCTATGTTTGCGCGCGCAACGAGCAGCCCGCGCCGCTCGAAGCGGTGCGCAGAAATGTCCCAGCGTCCGCCCAGATCGAGCGGATGCGGCGAAAGAATCGCATTGCCGTGCCGCCATGAAGGCTTGAACACGTTGGGCCCGAGGGCGATCTGCAATTCGAGCGCGGTGGCGATTTCGGTGGCCTGGCAGTGCCAGACGTCGTCGAGCGGGTCGCCCAGCTGCGCGCCGAAGGCCGAGGCGAGCACCGGCTGCGGCAAGCGGCGGGCCATCGCTTCCTGGAGAAACCAGGCGTCGGCATGGGTGGACTGCACCCAGCGCCGCATCGCCTCCCAGGCCTCGAAGCCCAGCGGCGAGCGGCCCTTGTGCAGATTCCAGCTCACGGCGACGAAGTCTTTGCTCAGTGAGGTGTCGATGAGCGGTTGTTCGGGATTTCGCATGCGTTTTTTTCTAACGGATTGGGTCACGCCGGGTCGTGCATTGAATTGTTGCGGTCACTGTGCGGATGCGGACGGCGGCGCGAGCGTTGCGCGTACCCGGTACGCAAGCGAGGGGTTCTGGTCGACGATCTGCCAGGTCACCCACTGCCCATCGGGCACGATCAGGCCCGGGTGGCTCGCGTTCACCTGGCGCGGCTGCGGTGGCAGCCGGCAGCCTTCGGGCGTAGTCGGCACGGTGTCGTTCTCGAGGGTTTCCTGCGCGTCGACCGACAGGACCACCAGGTTCGCACGAACCTGCAGCGGCGAAACGGTGATCGTGCGCGACAGATCGATGCTGCCGGCCGGCTGATCCTTGCAGCCCACGCGGTGCGAGACGACCTTGTGATGCGTGTCCGTGTGCGCCTGGCCGATCGAGGTCGTGCCATTGAACGCGTCGATTTGCTGGCCGTCGCGCATCACCTGCAGTTCCCACTGGACAGCGCCCTGCGTGACAGGAGCGGGCGCACCGGCGGTCCCGGCTGGTGCATTGGGCGGCGGCGGGGGCGGTGGCGTCACCGCGCGTGAGGGCGGCGGCGGGGGAGGCGGAGGTGGCTCCGCCGGCGCTTGCGTGCCCGGCAGGATGGGCGGCTCCGAAGGCGTCGTATAAGCCGGCTGCGCCGTTGTTTGCGCCAGCGCGCACACGCTCGTTCCGGCGAGGGCGGCCAAGAGCAGCAGGGCAAGGCAATGTTTCCACAACTTCATATAGGTGGCTCCGTGCACGGCGCCGCGCGAGGCGACAGTGTCGGCAACGCTACGGCGGGGCGGGTACGTTCTGACCATCGATCCTATACCGGGTTCGCAAACGCCGGACCGCAGCGGTTCATCAGAGATGGGGGCGCGGCAGGCGCGCTTCAACCATCGCGCGCCCAGTGATTGGTTATTGAAGCGCAACAAACATAAATAACTTGGGGTGTTCTGTCGAAAATTGTTGTCGTGGCTGCAACGCTGACTTGTTCCTTATCGGGATGGCTTTTCGATAGCCCGTGTTTACACTGGCTTCCACGCGCCAAACGCGTTGTCCGGATTCCGCCGGCTGGCCAGCATCGGTTGCAAAGCTTGCCGGGCATCGTCTCGAAGGAGCATCGCCATGAAGCAGTCCGTTACGCTTGCTGTCCTGCTGGTCAGCGCCGCCACCGCTCTTGCCACTGCGCCCGCGTTCGCCGGCGGCGATGCGGCGACGCCGGCGGTTCAATCGCTTCCCGTCGCGGCGGTCGCCACGAACGCCCCGAAGACGCGTGCCGAGGTGAAGGCCGAGCTGGCCAGCGCCCGTGTTCACGGTGAACTGAGTCTGGACCCGAATTCGCCGGCTTATCCGCAGCAATACGCGATGGGCGGCTATACCGCGCCTCGCGAGCAGGCCGCGGGCTTCTTCCGCGCACACAACATCGCCAACTGACGCTTCGGCGCATGCGCGCCGACAGCCCTGCTCTGTTCCCTTCCGCTCTTTCCTTGCGAGAGTCTGGCGTAGCCTCCCCGCCGGGCGGCGTACAATTTTTGTCAGGCGGCGGCGCGCGTAGTGCGCTGCCCACCCCATGGCAGAGAGGATCGCGGTGCGGCCGGCTTGCCTGCCGGCGCTGCGAAGGCGGGACGCAGGGACATGGACCAGATCGAATGCGTGGTGATCGG
Organism: Paraburkholderia sp. BR10141; assembly: GCF_056155635.1. Lineage (NCBI taxonomy): Bacteria > Pseudomonadati > Pseudomonadota > Betaproteobacteria > Burkholderiales > Burkholderiaceae > Paraburkholderia > Paraburkholderia sp. BR10141. The sequence continues at coordinate 105,946 of NZ_JBMIQH010000004.1, forward strand.
CGCGGGCGTGGTCGGCCTCGCCGTTGCGCGTGCGCTTGCCGCGCGCGGGCGCGAGGTGATCGTGCTCGAAGCCGCCGAGGCCATCGGCACCAGCACCAGTTCGCGCAATAGCGAGGTGATTCACGCCGGGCTCTACTACCCGCGCGGCTCGCTCAAGGCCACGTTGTGCGTGCGCGGGCGCGAAATGCTCTACGAGTACTGCGCGTCGCACAATGTCACGCACGCGCGCTGCGGCAAGCTGCTCGTCGCCACGGCGGCGAACCAGATTCCGCAACTCGAGGCGATTCGGGCGCGCGGCAAGGAAAACGGCGTGTTCGACCTCACGCGCATCAGCGGCAGCGAGGCGCTCGCGCTCGAACCGGCGCTCGAATGCGTCGCGGCCGTGTACTCGCCGCAAACCGGCATCGTCGACAGCCATCAGCTCATGCTCGCGCTGCAAGGCGACGCGGAGCGCGACGGCGCCGTGATCGCGCTGAAGTCGCCGGTCGAGTCGATCGATGCGCTGGGCGGCGGCTTCACGGTGCGAACCGGCGGCGACGCGCCGATCGACATTCGAGCCACCTGCGTCATCAATAGCGCAGGCCTCTATGCGACGAAGCTCGCCAAACGCATTCGCGGGCTCGACGCGCGCCATGTGCCGCCGTTCTATCTGGCGCGCGGCAATTACTTCAGCGTTTCGGGTCGGGTGCCGTTCTCGCGCCTCATCTATCCGATGCCCAACGACGCGGGCCTCGGCGTGCATCTCACGCTCGATCTGGGCGGCCAGGCGCGCTTCGGCCCCGACGTCGAATGGATCGATGCGGTCGATTACGACGTCGATCCCCGCCGCGCCGATTCCTTCTACGCGCAGATCCGCACCTACTGGCCGGCGCTGCCAGACGGCGCACTGCAGCCCGCTTACGCGGGCATCCGCCCGAAGCTCTCCGGGCCGGGCGAACCCGCCGCCGACTTCATGATTCAGGGCGCGGCGTCGCACGGCGTGCGCGGCCTCGTGAACCTGTTCGGCATCGAGTCGCCGGGGCTCACGGCTTCACTGGCGATCGCACAGCGCGTGTGCGAGATGGCTTCGTTCGATTGATCGGGCTTTGCGCCCTTCTTCCGCCGAGCGGCATCATGCCGCTCGCTTATCTCCGGCATTGCAGCGTCACCGGGGCTTGCTTCGCTGTTAAGCTTCTTCGCGACGCCGCCACCAGAGCGGCTCAGAGGCATGCGCGGCACGCGTCACACCATAGCGCCGCGCGAAAACCCAGCGAACGAATCGCCACAATACTGGAGTGAGTCATATGAAATCGTCCCGCCGCAGCTTTCTGATTACGAGCATCGGCGTCGCGTCGACGCTCGCGCTTTCGCGCCAGGCCTTCGCCGACGCGCCCAAGGCTGCCGAATCCGATCCCACCTCCCAGGCGCTCGGCTACAAGCTCGACGCGACCAAGGTCGACCGAGCGAAGTTCGCGAAGTACGCCGCCGGCCAGGACTGCAGCAACTGCACGTTCTACCAGGGCAAGGCCACCGACGCGTTCGCGCCGTGCCCGATGTTCGGCGGCAAGCAGGTCGCGGGCAAGGGCTGGTGCAGCGCTTATAACAAGAAGGCGTGATGGAACGGTGCGGGCACTGCAACGCGTAGACCCCACACGCTTCGCTGCCCGCGCACGTCGTTCATGAAAGCGCGAGCGCGCTAGCGCCGCGCCTGCAGCAGCGGCGGCCGACGGTTGAACCACGGGCGCGCCGCCTCCAGTTGCGCCGCGAGGCGCAGCAACAATGCGTCGTTGCCCTCGCGCGCGGCGAACTGAACGCCGATCGGCAGCCCACGAGCGTTCCATGCGAGCGGCACCGACATCGACGGCTGGCCCGTCAAGTTGAAAAGCTCTGTGCAGCCGGCCCACGCGAATGCCTTGTTCGAGGCTTCGGTCAGCAGCTTTCTCATCAGCACTTCCACCGGCATGGCCGTGACCGCGCGCATCTGGATGCGCTCGCTCTGGCTTGGCTTCAGTTCGCCGATTTTCACCGGCGGTGCCGCGAGCGTCGGGCACAGCAGCACGTCGTAGCGCTTCATCAGGTCGGCGAGCTGCGCCGTGATGCGCTGCTGTACGTCGAGCGCCGCGGGCAGCTCGCGCTCGCCGAGCTTCTGGCCGATGTGCGCCATGGCCCAGGTTGCGATCTCGAACTCCCGGCGGTGCGGCTTCGTGCCCGTGATGTCGTCCGCGTGCAGCACGTACTGCTCGGCCACCACCGACCACAGCATCAGGAACGCCTCGCGCGCCTGTGCGTAATCCACGGGGAGCGAAAACGGCTCCACGCGATGGCCGAGCGACGTGAGCAGTTCGGCGGCATCGTCGAGCGCGCTGCGCACTTCGGGCGCGAGTGTGTCCGCGAACATCGGCTCGGTCAACAGCGCGATGGCGAGCGGCTTCGAGCCGTCGAGCGGGGCGCGCGCGGCGGCGAGGAAGGTGCCGGGCGCGCCGGCAGGCAACGCGGGGTCGCCGGCGATCAGGTCGAGCATCAGCGCGCTGTCACGCACGCTGCGCGACACCGCGAGATCGACGCCGAGTGCGCCGGGCGGGGGCGGCACGTCGGACGCCGGCTGGAACGCGCGCGACGGCTTGAAGCCGAAGAGCCCGCAGCACGACGCCGGAATGCGGATCGAACCGCCACCGTCGGACGCGTGCGCGAGCGGTACGATGCCTGCCGCGACCGAGGCGGCCGCGCCGCCGCTCGAGCCGCCGGGCGTGTGATCGAGGTTCCACGGGTTGCGGCAGGGGCCGAACAGCTCGGGTTCGGTATAGGGCATCTGCCCGAGCTCCGAGGCGCTGGTCTTGCCGAAGATATTCAGGCCCGCGGCGCGAAAACGCGCAACCACGGGCGCGTCGGCGGTGGGAATGTAGTGGCGGTAATGACGGCTGCCGAGCGTCATCCGCAGCCCGGCCACGGCCGCGCCGAGGTCCTTGACGAGAAACGGCACGCCGGCGAGCGGCCCTTCGCTCAGCGCGCTCACGCCGTTGCCGGACGCCTCGATGCGCCGCGCGCGCTCGCGCGCCGCTTCATAGTCCTTGAGGACGATGGCGTTGATCGCGGGATTGGCGGCTTCCGCACGGGCGATGGCGGTGTCGAGCAGCTCGCGCGCGCTCACCTCGCGGCGGCGCACGAGATCGGCGAGGCCGATGGCGTCGTATTCCAGATAGTCGGATTGCAAGGCGCGCACTCCTCGTCGTCGGGTTGGGGCCGGGCTTGAGCGATACGGCTACGCAAGGAGTGTAAGCGGGCGGCGCGCCTGCGGGGTTTGTCGTTGCGCGCGCATCGATGCAGCAAGGCGTGCGCAACGACGGCCGGGCGACAACCGTCGTCGCCGCCCGAAGGGTATTACAGATGCTCGGCCAGGAAGCTCAACGTGCGGCCGTGCGCGAGCGCCGCAGCGTGCTGGTTGTACGAGGCGCGCACCGAGCAGTTGAAGCCGTGATCGGCGTTCGGGTACAGGTGGAACTCGGCGTTCAGGCGGCCCGCGAAGCGCTCCTTCACCTGGCCCACCGCCGACAGCGGAATGCCGTGATCGAGTTCGGCGTAGTGGAAGAGAATCGGCTTGGTGACCTTGTCGGCGAGATCGAGCTGATTCTGGATGCCGCCGCCGTAGTAGGACACCGCCGCATCCACCGAACCGCTGGCGGCCGCGAGGTAGGCAAGACGGCCGCCGAAGCAGTAGCCGATCGCCGCGACCTTGCCCGTGCACTCGGGCAGCGCGCGCAGCGCAGCCGCGGTCGCGGCGATGTCCTCGACCACGAGGTTGACGTCCGTCTTCTGCATCAGCGCGATGCCGCGATCGCGGTCCGCGCCCACGTAGTCGAGCTCGACGCGCGGGGCCGCGCGCCAGAACACGTCGGGGGCGATCGCCACGTAGCCGTCGAGCGCATATTGCTCGACGACGTCGCGGATGTGCCCGTTCACGCCGAAGATCTCCTGCAGGATGACGATGCCCGGTCCCTTGCCGCCCCTGGGCAGCGCGAGGTACGCGCCGAAGCTGTCATTGCCGGCGGGAATGTCGATCCATTTGGTCGAAACGCTCATGTTGTTTCTCCGTCTTCATCAATGAGTCATGCGACGCGCCGCAGCGCTCAGGCAGGCGGCTCGCACACTGCCCGCGGCGCGTCGCGAAATCGGGGAGCCAGTTTGCCATAGGCCCTTGAACCTCTGCAGCGCACGCCACGGAAAACGCGTTCTCGCAAGCGGATCGTAATGATCTCGATTATTCAATTTTCGGGCAGGAGGGCTTTGGCTAGAGTCGGTAGCGATTGCATCGTCATCGCTCATTCAGCCATACAAGGATCGCCTCATGAGTTCTACTCCCGCGTTGCGCACGTCGCCCGACTTTTCCACGCCGTTCAGCCGCCGCTTCGGTTTGCGCCTGCCGCTCGTGCAGGGGCCGATGGCGGGCGGCCCGACCACGCCTGCGCTCGTCGCGGCGGTGTCGAACGCGGGCGGGCTCGGTTTTCTCGCCGGGGCGGCGCTCGCACCCGAAAAGATCGCGAGCGAAGTCGCCGCGATTCGCGCGCTCACCGACAAGCCCTTCGGCGTGAATCTCTTCGTGCTCGACCCTGCGAATCCCGACGAAGCCACCGTGCGCCGCGCGCTCGAAGCGATCGATCCGGTGGCGGCCCAGCACGGTTTGCCGCCCGGTGAGGCGCTCGCACGTTACGCGCCCGACTTTCGCGCGCAACTCGACGCGGTGATCGAGCTGCGCGTGCCGGTGGTGAGCTTCACGTTCGGCCTGTTGCCCAAGTCCGACGTCGCGCGCCTGCATGCGGCGGGCAGCTACGTGATGGGCACGGCCACTCACGTGGCCGAAGCCATCGCGTGGCGCGACGCGGGTGCGGATGCGATCGTCGCGCAAGGTGCCGAAGCGGGCGGGCACCGCGGCACGTTCATCGGCGAGGCGCCGCACGCGCTCATCGGCACGATGGCGCTGGTGCCGCAACTCGTCGATGCGGTCGATGCACCAGGTGCGGTCGGCCTCCCGGTCCTGGCGGCGGGCGGCATCATGGACGGGCGCGGCATCGTCGCGGCGCTCGCGCTGGGCGCGCAAGGCGTGCAGATGGGCACCGCGTTTCTCGGCAGTGCCGAAAGTGCGATTCCCGCTGACTGGAAGGCGCGGCTGCGTGCGTCGACGGATACCGCGACCTCGGTCACGCGCGCAATCACCGGACGCCACGCGCGCGGCATTCGCAATCCGCTCATGCAGCAGCTCGAGGCTCGGCCCGAGACGGTCGCGCCGTACCCCGTGCAAAACGCGCTCACGCAGCCGTTGCGGCAACGCGCGGCGCGCGAGAACGACGGCGATTATCTGTCGCTGTGGTCGGGGCAGGGCGCACCGCTTTCGCGTACGCGCGAGGCCGGTCTCGGCGCCGCGCAAATCGTCGCTGCGCTCGATGCCGAATGGCGTGCTGTGTCAGGCAAACTACCCGGCAAACTGAGTCACGACGCGTGAGGCAGGTAGCCGCATGAGAGGCGAGTCCGCAACGCATCGGCGTGCAAAATTAATCGAATGCTTACTTGAACCGGCACGCGCAAAAAAGTGCGTTCCGGGCGTCCGTGCGACTCGCAAACGTTATCGCGAATGGGAGGGGTTTTCATATGGTCGCACGGCACCCTGGTGTATTCCCGGAACGCGTGCGCTAACACACCAATAACTCCCGTCAAATAATCCAAAAAACGATTCGTGCGGGACCCCTCAGGGAATCTCCCAATAATTGGATCCAAAGTCCGGATGCCTTATTACATAAGGCTTGCGGTCGATTGATCAGGGTTTCGAACTGTTCTTGCAGTACGCATATTGGTACTCGCACCAATATCTGAAAAAAGTCCCCCAAATTAATTTGATCACCTACACTTGCGCGCAAGTATGGATGGGCGGCCCGCCATGAACGGACCATTCGCCATGCTGGCCAGGTGCATCAAGGATGCATCCTGCGTGGTCGTCCGCACGGGGAGCGACACGTTCGGGGCGCGGGAGCACTGGGCGATTACGTAGCTTTTGGGTTCGAAACTGGAGACTTACATGACTATCAAGCTTCACAAGCTGTTGCCGATCAGCGCTGCGGCCATTATGTTCGCGTCGTTCGCAACGGCAGCGAGCGCAGACGTTACGGTCAAGATTGGCCACGTCGCGCCGCTTACGGGTGGGATTGCGCACCTCGGTAAAGACAACGAAAACGGCGCACGTCTCGCAGTCGAAGAGATCAACGCGAAGGGCCTCATGGTCGGCGGCCAGAAGGTCACGCTTGTGCTCGATGCACAAGACGACGCAGCTGACCCGCGCACGGCCACCCAGGTCGCGCAGAAGCTCGTCGACGACAAAGTCGTTGCCATCGTCGGCCACCTGAACTCGGGCACGTCGATCCCGGCATCGAAGATCTACAGCGATGCAGGCATCGTGCAGATCTCGCCGTCGGCCACGAACCCGGCCTACACGCAACAAGGCTTCAAGACGACCTACCGTGTCGTGGCGACCGACGCCCAGCAGGGCCCGGCGCTCGCGAACTACGCGGCGAAGAACCTGAAGGTCAAGACCGTTGCCGTGGTCGACGACTCGACGGCTTATGGCCAGGGTCTCGCGAACGAGTTCGAGAAGACCGCCAAGTCGCTCGGCATGAACGTGCTGTCGCATGACGCGACGAACGACAAGGCCGTGGACTTCCGCGCCATTCTGACGAAGATCAAGGGCGAAAACCCCGACGCGATCATGTACGGCGGCATGGATGCCACCGGCGGCCCGTTCGCCAAGCAAGCCAAGCAGCTTGGCCTGCGCGCGAAGGTGCTCGCGGGTGACGGCGTCTGTACCGACAAGCTGGCCGACCTCGCCGGCGACGCGACCGACAACATCGTGTGTTCGGAAGCCGGCATGGCGCTCGAAAAGATGCCGGGCGGCAAGGAATTCGAAGCCAAGTTCGAGAAGCGCTTCGGCCAGCCGATCCAGATCTACGCACCGTTCACGTATGACGCTGTGTACATCATCGTCGACGCCATGAAGCGTGCGAACTCGACGGATCCGGCAAAGATCCTCGCCGAAATGCCGACGACGGACTACAAGGGCGTGATTGGCGAGACGACCTTCGATTCGAAGGGCGACCTCAAGCACGGCGTGATCTCGCTGTACAACTACAAGTCGGGCAAGAAGTCGCTGCTCGACGTCGTGAAGATGTAATTCGCGCTTAGCGCGTACTTACCCATTTCGCTCACGCGATTGGAAAAGCCCGCAGGTTTCGGCCTGCGGGCTTTTTTTCGTTTGGGGCTGCGCGTGACGCAGTTATCGATGCGCTTTCAGATCCCCAGCCGCCGCAGCACCTTCGGCCCCGCAAACGCCACGAGCGCCGCGCACAACGCCACCACGGCGAGCCCGACCGTGAGGTTGGTCACCTGCGCGATGCCGCCGATCACCACCGGCCCGAACAGCAAGCCGAAATAGGCGATGCCCGCGACGTGCGCGAGCCCTTCGGCCGCGTGGATACCTTTCACGCGCGCAGCGGCCGCGAACAGCACCGGCATCATGTTGGCGAGGCCGAGCCCCATCAGCGTGAAGCCCGTGAGCGCGGTGAACGAGAACGGCAGCAACAGCGCGCCGATCATGCCCGCGCACGCGAGCGAGGCGCTCGCCATCACGAGCTGCGGCGCGCCAAAGCGCGCGCGCACGGCGTCCCCGGCGAAGCGCGCCGCGGCCATGCCGCCCGAAAACGCCGCGTAGGCCGCGCTGGCGAGCGCAGGCGTGGAGAGCACCACGTCGCGCATGTAGACCGTGGCCCAGTCGTACATCGCGCCTTCGGCGATCAGAGCGATCAGCGCGATGGCGCCTAGCGCCCAGAGCGCGGGCGTGCGCCAGCGGTTGCCGGTTTTCGCGTGCTCGCCGTGCGTAGCGTGCGGCACGTGCGGCAGGACAGCCGGGCACGAGACGAACAGCACGAGCGCCGCCAGCGCCGAAGCGAGAAAGAGATGCAGCGCCGGCGCCATGCCGCGCGCGAGCAGCGCGCCGCCAATCGCGGCGCCCGCCATGCCGCCCAGGCTGAACATGCCATGCAGCCCCGACATGATCGGCTTGGCGACGGCTTCTTCCACGGCGCTCGCTTCGGCGTTCATGGCGACATCGAGCGTGGCCATGCCCACGCCGAAAAAGGCGAGCACGACGATCAGCATCCAGTAATACGGGACCACCAGGATCAGCGCGCCGCACACGGACATCGTCAGGCCGCCGGTGAGGCAGGCGCGGCGCGAGCCCGCGCGCGCGATCCAGCCGCCGATCGTCGTCATCGCGGCGATAGAGCCGCCCGCGACCGCGAAGAGCGCGTAAGAGAGAAGTGCCGGGCTCAGATGAAACTTGTCGCGCACGGTCGGCACGTGCACGCCCCACGACGCGTACATCATGCCGGCGACGAAAAAGAGCGCCATGGTCGCGATGCGCGCGCGATGGCGCGTGGCGGCGGGCAGCGCCCGATGGTGGGCGGCTGGGCTCGCAACGGCGAGGGCGGGGTCGGTCGGTCGGTCGGACACGGGAATTCCGGGCAGAAGGAAGAGAAGGGACCAGGAAGGCGCCTGAAAGCAAACGATGATTCTAACGAAGGTGCGACTGGCCTGTCGCAGCGCGTTGGCCGGGTCAGCTGCTCTAATATCAGGAGCATCCATCGTTCGACTCGAGGACGCGCCCTTGAAGATTCCCGCTCACGCCCCGCTGCATCTGCTGCACCAGACGCCTATCGGCACGCTCGCCACGCACTCGCGCGAGCCGCGCGGTTTTCCGTATCCGACGCTGCTGCCGTTTGCGCCCGACGCGCAGCACCGTCCGGTGATCCTGGTGAGCCGTCTGGCCGAGCACACGCGCAATTTGCTCGACGACCCGCGCGCGGGCTTTCTCGTCGCGCACGTACCCGACGCCGACGTGCTGAACGCCCCGCGCGCCACGCTGCTCGGCCGCTTCGAACCAGTCGCGCCGGTCGATTCAGCCGCCCACGAAGCGAGCGAGGCGCTGGCGCGGCGCTACGTGCGCTATCACCCGGACGCCGAGCGCTATCTCGCACTCGGCGACTTCACCTTCTGGGTCATGCACGTCGAGCGGCTGCGTTATATCGGCGGGTTTGGCGCAATGGGCTGGATGGACGGCGCCGACCTCGACGCGCTCCCCCCGCTCGCTCCCGCCGACGAAACCACGCTGATCCGCTTTTTCGAAACGCACCCCACCCGCCGAGCCGGACTGGACCTCGCAGGCGTGGATCGCTACGGCGCCGATCTCGTGATCGACGGCGCCCGCACGCGCTTTGTTTTCGATGCGCCACAGTTTGATTTGCAATCCTTGCATGCGGTGCTAGCCGACTGCATTGAGCGCCATACGCAATGACGGTTTATTCCGCCCATGCGGGCGTTGTCCGCCGTCCTATATAGCGCGTCGCCTCATGCTGCTTAGCAGCAACCGGTTTCTATCCCCGTTGATTGGCTCAAAGTTGTCATGGGATGAAATGTTTGACGTATTTCAACGCATTTAATTTTCATCCGCTGCTAATTATGAGATGTGGATTTATCTGGCAAAAGCGGGATTTAGTAAAAATACCGATTTGCACGAAATGACAATGAGTTAGAGGCTTGCTGGAAGGCGCGGGATTGGAAATCTGGCTTTAATTATTTTTATTGCTTACACGCAACCCGGCATTCAAATCTGTGTTAATCTCGCCACCGATTTCCGAGGCACGCATCTATCAATCGGCATACTGACGCGAGATCAGTAGCCATTAAGATCAAACCACAAGGGCACCTATGTCTTCCTACAAGGAACTTCTCGCTCAGCGAGAGAAGCTGGAAAAGCAGATTGAAGAGGCGAAGGCTCGCGAATATGCCGAGGTCCTCGATGAAATCAAGCAGAAAATGGCCGACTACGGCATTACCCTGGCAGAACTCGGTGGCGGCCGCGCCAGCGCCAAAGCCGCGAAGGCAGCCAGCCGTTCGCGTGCGAGCGTCGCGCCGAAATACCGCGATCCCGACAGCGGCAGCACGTGGTCGGGCCGTGGCAAGCCGCCGCGCTGGATCGCCGGTCAAGACCGCGATCGTTTTCTGATCCAGAAGTAAATCAACTTGTCAGCGGCGCGTTTGAACGCGCTGCGCATGAGTGAAAGCAGGAGCGGAGTCGGGCGAGGTATCTCCTGATTCTCGAAAACAAGAAGCCGCGCAGTCCGGGGACGCGCGGCTTTTTGATTTTCTGCACCATGTGCGGTTTGGTTCGAACCGTATCCACGGCTTGAATGAGAATGCTTCCTGGTCTTGTAGGCATCTGATTTAAAAGAGATTTTTAGGGCTATCCATAAAATCGTCGCATGCAGTCGCTACAATCGCGGTTATTCCCCTAATTTGCTCTCTCGCCGCGCATGACTTCTTCCGCCGCCCCCCCGTTCTCAGATAAACACGAGGTCGCACGCCGTACGACGTGGGTCAGCGTTGGCGTCAATTCTGTTCTGGTGGTGTTGCAAATCGTCATCGGTGTGTTTGCGCATTCGCAGGCGTTGATTGCCGATGGCGTGCATTCACTCGCCGATATCGTTTCCGACTTCGTCGTGCTGCTGGCCAACCGGCATAGCGGCGCCAAGCCGGACGCCGATCATAACTACGGCCACAGCCGTTATGAGACGGTCGCGTCGTTATTCCTTGGCGCATTATTGATTGCGGTGGGCGTCGGCATGCTGGTGCGCGCCGGCACGCGCATCATGAATCTCGGCGATATTCCGGCGCTGCACGTGAGCGCGCTGGTCGTGGCGCTCCTCGTGCTGGTTTCCAAGGAAGGGCTCTTTCGCTACATGCTGCGCGAGGCGCAGCGCGTGCGCTCGGCCATGCTGATCGCCAATGCCTGGCATGCGCGCTCGGACGCGGCTTCGTCGCTGGTCGTGGCGATCGGCATTGTGGGCAGCCTCGCCGGCGTGCGGCTGCTCGATCCGATCGCGGCGGCCATCGTCGGCTTCATGGTCGCGCGCATGGGCTGGGTGTTCGGCTGGGACGCGCTGCAGGACCTCTCCGACCGCGCGCTCGACGAAGCCGCCGCCGCGGACCTGCGCGCGCTGCTGATGAGCACGCCGGGCGTGCTCGACGTGCACGAGATGCGCACACGCAAGACCGGCGACCTCGCGCTAGTGGATGCGCACATCCTCGTCGATCCGCTGATTTCGGTTTCGGAAGGGCACTACATCGCGGAGACGGCGCGTGCTCGCCTGCTCACCGACGCACGCGTGCTAGATGCACTGATTCACGTCGATCCCGAAGACGACATGCACGTGCGCTCCGTGGCCAACCTGCCTGCGCGCGACGACGTGGCCAGGCGCCTGCGAAGCGAGCTGTCGGAGCATGACGTGCATGTCGAAGGCATCACGCTGCACTACCTGAGCACGGGGCTGGAGATTCAGGTGGTGCTGGCCGCGGCGGACGACGCGCGGCGCGTGGCCGCCATGGATCTGGAAGCGCTGCGCGCGCGCCTCGGCGCGAGCAAGCTCGTCGTGATGCAGCCGCTCGATGCGCATGGCGCACTGGCCGCGCACGGCAAATCGCGCGAGTCGCATTGAGTGCGCTCGGCGCGGCAGAGAAGCCGCCGCGCCGTCGTGGCTTCACAGCGGCAATTGCGTATCGAACTTGATTTCCCGCAGCACGACGCTCGTGCGCACCTGCGCCACCGCGGGAATGCGGAAGATGCGTTCGTGCAGGAAGGCGTCGTAGGCCTTGATGTCGGGTGCGACGATCTTGAGGATGTAGTCCGACTCGCCCGTGGTGCTGTAACACTCGGTGACTTCGGGGCAGGTGGCGATCTCGCGTTCGAAGGCTTCGACGCCGCCTTCGGTGTGGCGCGTGAGATGGATATGCGCGAGCGCGCAGACGTGCAGGCCAAGCTTTTCGCGATCGAGCAGCGCCGTGTAGCGCTGGATCACGCCCGACTGTTCCATGTCCTTGATACGGCGCCAGCAAGGGGTGCTGGAGAGCCCCACCTGGTCGGAGATTTCCTGGACCGAGCGGCGCGCGTCGAGCTGCAGCAGGCGCAGGATCTTCTGAGAGAACGTATCGAGTGTCAACTGCGCCTCCATTGCGTCGCTGTATTCCTGAATGTTAGAGGCCAGGAGAACAGAACGCAATGCAAAGCGCAGATGATGAGGGAGATTACCTAATTTGCCGGAGTGCTCGCGGCGTTTTGCCCTGAGTCGTCCCCATCAGCGGCGAGCGCGGCTTGCTGTGCGCGCAGGTCGGCCAGCATGTTGCAGAAGAGGGCGCCTTGCTCGATCGCGTCGTCGAGCGCGACGTGCGTGTGCGGGTGATCGTCGAACCAGTGCTTCGGAAAGCGCGGCTTGATGCACTTGCGGTACGGCAGGCCCGTCATCGCGAAGGCGAGCGTCTTGATGTCGAGCGCCGACCATGAGAACGGGCAGCGCCCGGCGAAACGCATCATGTACCAGAACATGAAGGTGAAATCGAAGCCCGCCGGCATCGCCACGAACACCGGCTTGCCGGGCAGCGCCTCCACCCATTCGACGTAGGCGACGAGCGCCGCCGCCGGGTCTTGCAGATCCTTGCGGCATGCGGCCCAGGCCTCGGGCTGCGTCTCCCACCAGGCGGCCTGCACCGGATGCGGCGCCGCGCCTCCGAGCATCTCGAGATTGGCCGAGAACGTGGCGATCAAACGCTTGTCGGCGGTGTACGCCGCCGAAGCGAAACTCAGCATCGAATGCGGGCCGGGAATGGGACCATCGGCCTCGACGTCAGTGCTGACGTAAATCTCCTCAATAGCGGCTTGATTCATCTTACTTTTCACTCTCATCCAGGTACGCCATCTGCGACGTACGGGTTGGAGCGGCGCTCCTCGCCGAATGTCGAAACGGGGCCATGGCCCGGCACGAACGTGACGTCGTCGCCCAGCGGCCAGAGCTTTTCGCGGATCGAACGGATCAGGTCCGCATGATTGCCGCGCGGAAAGTCCGTGCGGCCGATCGAACCCGCGAACAGCACGTCGCCGACCGTGGCGACCCGGTGCTTGCGGCTGAAGAAGATCACGTGACCCGGCGTGTGCCCGGGGCAGTGATAGACCTCGAGTTCCTCGCCGCCGAAGCGCACCGTGTCGCCGTCTTGAAGCCAGCGCGTGGGCTCGAACGCCTCGGCGTGACCGAAGCCAAAGCGCACGCTCTGCTGCGGCAACTGGTCGATCCAGAAGCGCTCGTCTTCCTGCGGGCCTTCGATCGGCACGCCGAACTTCGTGGCGAGCGCCTTCGCGCCGGCGCAGTGGTCGAGGTGGCCATGGGTGAGCAGCACCTTTTCCAGCTGCACGCCCTGACGTTCGATCTCGGCCTCGATGCGTTCGAGGTCGCCGCCCGGATCGACGACGGCGGCGCGGTTCGTCGTTTCGTCGACGAGCAGCGAGCAGTTTTGCTGGAACGGCGTGACGGGAATCAGCGTGACTTTCATGCGGGGATCGTGGGGTTCAGGTCTCGCGGGGCGGGTACAGCGACGCGTCGAAATCGACGTCGCGTGCCGACGGCCCCAGCCAAAGGATCGATTGTACCGGGGTGCAGGAAGCGCCGCCGACGCCGCTCGCGACAGCCTCAGTCCCTTGTCTGACAAGGGATGCGGCGGCGCAAGGCGAACGGCTTTGTTACATCAATAGTGAAAAATCATGGAGATTTGTGAGGCACCGGCGTGACAGGAATAACTTTTGGGTATAATGCGACCCATCACGCACGGAATTCGTGCTTTCAAAGGGCGGTGTGACCTTCGTAAAAAAAGAGGTCGCATACATCGCCGTCAAGCAGTGCTGTCGTTCTAGGCGGGCCGAAACAGGCTGCCTTACAAGATAGCAAATCAGGTGTCGATCCGTTCGACGCCGCACGTCTTGCCCAGCCAGGTGCCACGCGCCTGCAACGGCCTACATGCCGTGACGCTGGGTGGGGCCTACGCCGCCGTTCCTGTGCGCCGAGAGTTTCCGGCGCGCCTGAACGAGCTTCATCGTTCGATGGCGGCATGTGGGGTCTGGTCAGGCTGCCGGGGACAGGTTGCGCCAGACGTGAAAGATAACTAGCGGTTAGCGGCTTATTAGGGCTGCATCCGGGCATTGGCACGCGTTCGCCTTTTTCATTTCAGGCGAGCGATGGCGAAGCTTTGCCCGCGACCGCCGAAGCCTTTCCGACAACGCGCACACATGGCGCGGGACAGGCTTCGAGAACGTGATGGCAATGTTATGAACCTTCGACTGACTCGACGACGACTCGGGAGTCTCGCAGCCGTGTCCATTCTGGCCGGTTGCGCCGTGCCGCCTGCCCAGCAGGACCAGGCATCCAGCGACGCCCTTCGCACGAAGGACGCGGCTTTCACTGCGCCGCAGGGCTACGGCTCCGCGCTCGCTGCGCTGCCCGCATCGGGCACCGCGAAGGACAACTCGCTCGCGAACGCCGAGGCGATCGACGAGAACGGCCCGGACGTCCACTCGTTCCACCAGACCGGCCGCGCCTCGTGGTACGGCCGCGCGTTCCACGGCCGCCGCACCGCAAGCGGCGAGCGCTTCAACATGAAGGCGCTCACTGCTGCGCACCGCACGCTGCCGCTCGGCTCGTATGTGCGCGTGAGCGTGCCCGGCACGTCGAAGTGGGTAGTGGTGAAGATCAACGACCGTGGCCCGTACGCACGTGGCCGTGTGCTCGACCTCTCGTATGCCGCCGCCAAGCTGCTTGGCGTGCAGCATGCGGGTACGGCGAAGGTGGACATCGAAGGCCTCACGCGCCAGGAAGCGAAGGCCGCGCAAGCGGATATGCTTGCCGCGAACTCGAACATCGATCACTAAGCGATCTCGTTTGGGCGTGGCGCTGAGTGCGCCGCGACGCGCCTGAGACTGAACCGCCTGGCAGAGTTGGATGTATACGCGAAAGGCCGCCTGATTGACTCAGGCGGCCTTTCGGTTTTTCTGGCTGGTGCTTTTGACTGTAGTCGGCTGGCGGCTCAGTCGCCCGCTTCTTCCCCGCCTTCACCCTTCAATTCCAGCGCCCGCGCGTAGAGCGCATTGCGCGACGCGCCCGTGAGCGCCGCCGCGATCTTCGCCGCGCCCTTTACCGGTACTTCCTGAAGCAGCACGCGCAAGAGCGCGTCGTGATCGGCTTCGCCTTCCGCCTGCTCGCTCGCGCCTTCCACCACCAGCACGAACTCGCCGCGCTGACGGTTCGCGTCCCCTGCCAGCCACGTTGGCGCTTCGGCCAGGGTGCCGCTCCAGAGCGACTCGTGTAGCTTCGTCAATTCGCGGGCGATGAGGATGCGGCGCGCGGGACCGAACGCATCGGCGAGCGACTGCACGGTTTCGACGATGCGATGCGGGGCTTCGTAGAACACCATCGCATGCGTATGCGAGGCGAGCGGCTGCAATGCGGCTGCGCGCTGCTTGGGCTTGGGCGGCAGAAAACCGAGGAACGTGAAGGTCGAGACCCAGTCGCCGGCAGCGGAAAGCGCCGTTGCGAGTGCGCTCGCGCCAGGTAGCGGCATGACGTTCAGGCCGGCGGCGCGCACGGCGTCCACGAGTTTCGCGCCCGGATCGGAAATGCCGGGCGTGCCCGCGTCCGAAACGCAGGCCACGCGCTCGCCCGCGCGCAGAAATTCGATCACGCGCTGCGCGGCCTCGCGCTCGTTGTGCTCGTGCACGGCGACGAGCGGCTTCGAAATACCGTAGCGCGCGAGGAGCTGGCCGGTGTTGCGCGTGTCTTCGGCGGCGATGCGATCGACGAGGCCGAGCACGTGCAGGGCGCGCAGCGTGATGTCGGCGACATTGCCGATGGGCGTCGCCACGACGTACAGCGTGGCGGCCGGATATTGCTGGGCCTGTGCGAGTTCGAAGGGGGACGAGAGGGACGTCATGACACGCAACGCGCGAAAGCAGGAAAAGAGGCCGACATTGTGCCACGCGGGCGCGAGTGCACCCGAGGGAAGCGGCGCGAACGAAAGTGCACGCGTCGACAACTTTTGCGCGCGGGCGCAGTCGAATGCCCAACGCCGCGCGACAGGCGCGCGTTTCGAGGCGCACGCACTGGCGTTTTTACGTCGCGAGCGCCTGGAGCTGGTCGCGCGCAACGTGAATTGCCGCGGCGGCGAACTCGATCTCGTGATGCGCGAGCGCGACGGCACGCTGGTTTTCGTGGAAGTGCGCGCCCGCGCGCGGCCGGCATTCGGCGGGGCGGCGGCGAGCGTGGGATGGCGCAAACAGCAGCGCGTGCTGCGCGCGGCGCGCTACTTTCTCGCGACGTGGCGCGCCGCCGATGCGAACGGGAAAGCGGCCACGCAAGCGCGAACGCCGCCCGCGTGCCGCTTCGACGTGATCGCGTTCGAGAGCGGCCGGCTCGTGTGGCTGCGCGACGCGTTTCAACCGGAAGCGCACGAGAGCTAAAACTTACGCAACAGAAAGAAGGGTGAAAATGAACGCCCTCGAGTGCGCTAAACTTGCGGCACGCCGCACCGCGCGGAAATTTTGCGATACCCGCAGTACAGATTAGAGAGTCGATGTCCGTCGAACGCATTCAACAGCACTTCCGCGATAGCGCAGCCACTACGCTCGCGGCCATGGAAACCCTGGCGGTCCCGATTGCCGCCGCGGTCGATACGATGTTCGCCGCGCTCGCGAACAGCAACAAGATTCTCGCGTGTGGCAATGGCGGATCCGCCGCCACCGCCCAGCAACTCGCCGCCGAACTGATCGGCCGGTTCGAGCGCGAACGCCCGGGCCTGCCCGCGCTCGCGCTGACCACCGACGCCTCGGTGCTCACCGCCGTTGCCAACGACTACGCGTACGAGCAGGTATTTGCGAAGCAGGTGCGCGCGCTCGGCCAGCCCGGCGACGTGCTGCTCGCCATCACGACCTCGGGCAACTCCGTAAACGTGCTGGCCGCCATTCAGGAAGCGCACGAACGCGAAATGGTCGTGATCGCGCTGACCGGCAAGGGCGGCGGCGACGTGAACAGCGTGCTCGCCGATACCGACATTCAGCTGTGCGTGCCGAGTGACCGAACGGCGCGTGTTCAGGAAGTGCATCTGTTAACTATTCACTGCCTGTGCGACGGCATCGACGCGATGCTGCTGGGCGAAGACTGACACCGTAAGACGAAGAGAGGGGAAGTTGATGAGCAGATACGGCATGACGCGCGCGCTGGCACGGACCACGCTGACGATCGGCTTCGCAGCCTCGCTCTGCGCAAGCCTGCAGGGCTGCTTCCTGGCGCTGGCGGGCGCGGCGGGCGGCACAGCGCTGGTGGCAACCGACCGGCGCACGGTGGGATCGCAAACGGAAGACCGCGAGATCCAGGTGAAGGCGCTGGCCGATCTCGGCAAGCAACTGCCCGACACGGCGCACGTGAACGTGGCGGTGTTCAACCAGCGCGTGCTGATCACGGGTGAAGTGCCCGACGACGCCTCGAAGCAGAAGGCCGAGAGCATTGTGCGAGCCGTGACGAACGTTGCATCGATCGTCAACGAGCTGGCGGTACAGCCGGCCAGCTCGTTCTCTTCGCGCGCGAACGACTCGTACCTCGAAGGACGCGTGAAGGGGGAGCTGATTGCCTATAAGGACATCTCCGCGAACAACTTCAAGGTCGTGAGCGAGCGCGGCACGATCTATCTGATGGGGCTGGTTACGCCGCAGGAAGGCAATATCGCCGCCAACGCGACGGCCGGGGTGATGGGCGTGACGCAGGTGGTGAAGTGCTACCAGTACATCGACCCGCAACAGGCGACGGTGGCGACGGCGGCTGCGCCCAGTGCGCCGGCGGCGGCGCCTGCTGCCGATGCGCCGACGGTGGGGGCGGTGCCTGATTCGGGCGTGACCTCGCAGCCTATTGAGCATCAGGCGCCCGCGCCTGTGACTAATTCGTCGGCTACGAAGGCGGGGAATACGGGGGCTTTGTGATGCGGCGGTTTGTTGGTGGGGTTGTGGCTGGGGTGGTGGTTGCTGGGGCTGGTTTGGGTCTCGCTTCGCCGGCGGTTGCTGCTGTGGCGGATGGGGTGAAGGTGGCTCAGGCGAATGCTTGCATGGGGTGCCATGCGGTGGATCGCAAGCTTGTTGGGCCTTCGTTTAAGGATGTCGCTGCGAAGTACAAGGGCGATGCAGGGGCCCAGGGCAAGCTGGAGAAGAAAGTGCGGGACGGTGGGGCAGGGGTGTGGGGGGCTATTCCTATGCCTTCTCATCCCGGGATGAGCGCCGGCGATATCCATTCCGTTGTGGCCTGGGTGCTCGCCGGAGCGCCTTCGAAGTAGTTTTGCTTGGGGTCAAACTTGATGCTTGGCAAAACGGATTTTGTGTGTGTAGAATCGGTGATTCGTTGGGGCGGTAGCTCAGCTGGGAGAGCGTCGCGTTCGCAATGCGAAGGTCGGGAGTTCGATCCTCCTCCGCTCCACCATTAAGTATTCCACGAAGTTCCGCATGAAACCGGAACCATTTATTTGCAGTAACTGCAGATTTATGCGTCCATGACAAACTGAAACGACATGCTTCCTATCAAAGCCGGCCACGAGCCGGCTTTGTCGTTTTGGACGTAAACCCGCAGCATCTATTCTTTAATCTTTGAAAGGTTTGAATGGCTCCTAGGGAGGTCGGAATGGTCGCTCGATAAAGGTGCGCTCCGTTCACGCGGGTGCGCTGCTCTGCATCCAATCGAGAAGCCACCGGGCTTACCGGGGCGAAGCCGCGGTTAGGTCAATGGAGTCGTGGCTAATTTGCCCCGCAAAGAGTCGTCGCCGCGAGTGCAGGCTGTCGTGCGACAGAAAGCGAGCATCATTGTTCGCGATATGCGAATTGCATTGCTATGTCGGCTCGTCTTGCCCTGCCTTGGACGGCACTCCATAGTTACTAAAAAGCAGCAATAATAGCGAGCCATCAACAGAGCGAAGCTCTCAGTCCATTGCAGCTTGCCATGCAACTGAGGGACAGCGGCGTGGCAACGAGGCAGGCGTGGACGCGGCATGTTGAGGCGTAGATGGCATCTTCGCGCTGACAGGACTTTCGCATCCCATTCCCGGCTGGTTGCACGTGTGAATGTTAGATAAAACAAGCGAGTAACTAATGACCTCTGGCACGCTTCATCCAATTCGAGCCCGCAGCCACCTCCTGCAGCTCTTGGGCGACGAGCTTATCGGCGATGACCGATTGGCGATCTTCGAGTTGGTGAAAAACGGATACGACGCAGACGCCAACGAAGTCGAGATCACGGTGAACCTAGCACAGCGTGGCGCTGAGTCAATTGTCGTGCAAGATACCGGGGACGGTATGACACTGAGCGACATCACCGGGAAGTGGCTAGAGCTTGCAACTGACTCAAAACGTAAGAATCGCACGACTCGAACGAAGCGCTTTCATCGGTTGCCACTTGGCGAAAAGGGCGTGGGGCGCATTGCGTCTTTAAAGCTTGGCCGCTACGTTACGCTAACGACACGTTCGGCTGCATCCCCGGAATACGAGGTGTTTGTCGATTGGGACAAGCTAACGGAGCAGGGTCCCTATTTGGAGAACCTTAGTGTGTCTGTTCGAGAAAACGAGACACCGAAGTTCTTTAGTGGAGATAGCACCGGCACGCGAATAGCAATATCGGGGTTGCGGCGCGATCAATGGACTCGCGGTGATCTTCGCAAGCTGTATCGACTGGTCACTTCCCTTGCAAGCCCCTTCAAAACACCCGATCAATTCGTCGTCAAATTCAGCGCCCCAGGGAGAGAAGGCGATCTTAAAGATCTAATTGCACCGAACGATTTTTTGGGCCTCGCCGTTTGGAAATTCGACTTCAGGATCGACGGCCACTGCTTCAATTGGAGCTACGCGTTCAATCCGCCTCATTGGAAGAGTGTCAAGGCTCGCAGTGCGACGATGAAAGACGATCGTCTTTTGCTTGCACCGGCATTGGATTCAGATGGTGAGAAGCGCCGGTTGGCGAAGGCGGACGAACCACTTTTCGCGACAGACACTGATCTCAGGGATATCGGCCCAATTGACGGACACATTTACGCCTACTACCGGCGTTCAGAAGTTCTAAACGCCACGGGCAGCTCCTCGCAGGTACGGTCGTGGCTCGATGATCAGACTGGCGTTCGTGTGTATCGTGACGGCGTCCGCGTTTTTACATATGGCGAGCGGAACGACGACTGGCTTGGTCTGAACGTGAGGCGTATCAACGCGCCCGCGGGAAAGCTTGGAACAGCATCTGTTGTTTCGGCAATTCACCTGAGTCTTGACGAGAGCGACGGCCTACGGGAAAAGACAAATCGCGAAGGATTCGACCAAAATGCTTCCTTCGAAAGGCTTAGACGGATTGTGCTGAGTGTCTTCGAACACTTAGAGCGACTTCATGCCGAGGACCGCCGTGCGCTAGACGAGGTTATTAAAGGAACGGTGGAAGAGAAACCCGTTCTTTTTGTCGAAGCGATGGACCATTTGCGACATGGCTTGAAGTCTAATCGACTTGATCAAAGTTTCGCAAAAGACATTGATGCTATTGAACGAGAGTTTGTGCAGTTGCGCGATGTTATGACGAATGCGGGCGTCGCAGGACTCAACCTTGCCGTCATCTTTCATGAAGTCGAGCGGGAGGTCGATTCACTAGCTAGCGCGCTTGAACGTGGCCTCGATCAGCGGCGTTTGCGCGAACAGATTGAACATCTTCACCAGTTACTCCAAGGTTTCGCGCCTTTATTGCGCAAGAACGTGACACGATCCGTGTTCGCAAGCGGAATCGTCCGAGCAGCCTTAATGACGCGAGAGCCTCGCTTTAGACATCATCACGTGACACTGTCAGCGCCCATTCTCAATAAGGAGCAGCCGGATTTCAGGATTCGCGGGGCGTCAAATCTGATATCTGGAGCGCTCGGTAATTTGCTCGATAATGCACAGTATTGGGCGAGATATAGAAAGGAGAGGGAAGAGCGAGCGGATCCAGCTGCGGTACTTGTTGCTTGTGACTGGGATGATCAGTCAACTTCAGGTTTTATTGCTGTCATTGACAATGGACCAGGGTTTTCGATCCCGCGCGAACGTGCGGCGGAGGCATTTCACACAACGAGACCAGGCGGCATGGGTCTCGGACTCTACTTCGCAAAGCATGTAATGGAACAGTGTGGCGGTGAGCTTTCAATTCATACCGCCGACGAGTTTAGAGATGAAATCGATATTCCGAAAGCATTCGATGGGGCTGCAGTCGTTTTACGATTTAGGGAGACCAAATAATGTTCGGTCCTGTAAGGGCTGTCGCAGTTGACGATGAACCGCGGCATTTGCTTTCAATAACGTCGGGACTTTCTGCGCTTGGCATACCATGCACTGGGTACTGGTTTGACCGGGATACAAATGCACTCAAACCGGAGCCACCCGCGGGAGGTCTTCCATACCTGCGGATACTATTTACTGATCTCAATTTAGCGGAGCTCGGTGGTGTACCGGATACACAAAGTCTCTGGTCTGCCGTTGTAAACGTCATCAAACAATTGCTCTCAAAAGACAGCGGCCCATATCTGCTTGTCTTTTGGACTCGCGTTGGTGCGAAAGCCGAAGAAGTGAAGCAGATGCTGTACGCTCGAGCTGAACAGCTAGATGGGATTCCTTGCCCCATCGACGTCCTCGAAATGTCGAAAGGCGAGTTCCTCATTGAGGGGCCCAATGGCCAAGAGTTTGACGCAGGCTTACGCGAATTCTACGGCGCATTGTATGAAAACGTCGACCGATTGCGGGAATCTGTAGCAAAGGCAGTTGCAACCGATTCGAACCTCAATCTAGTCTCCGCTTGGGAAACGCGAGCAGCACAGGCTGCAGCGCTAGCAGCAAACGAAATCCATCGGTGCGCACAGTCAGACGTAGCCGACCCTTCGCAAGTTAGCGAGTCTCTTGGTAAGGTGATGGCCAAGATTTCCGTGGCTGCAGCAGGCACTGCGTCTGCCAGAACTGAGCCTGCGCGTGCGTTCGACGCCGGTATGGTCGATATTCTTGTCGATCAACTTGGTGCTTCCGTCGAATCTGGCGATTACAAAGCTTATATACGAGACTCTATCGGTGCGAAGGTGGCCGAAGATATCCATTTTTCAAATAACGTGTTGATGCACGCCGAGCTCAATACATTCTTTCAGATAGAAAGGGAGATCTCAGCAGCCAAGTCGTGGGATCGAGGCGTTGTCGTGCCTGCACGTCCACCCATGAACGGTAATGTCCTCGGATTCAATACGCGAGAGCTAATAGACGGGGAGTTTCTTTATCCGCCCGAGCTTTTTGGTGAGGAAGAACGAGATCAAATTAGGGCACAGCTACAGGACTTCAGGCGGAACGCCGAAGTTGTACTAGTCGAAGTCGGTGCCGATTGCGACCATGCACAGGATCATGAACGAACACGCCGCTACCTTGTCGGCCTTGAAGTGCCCGAGGGACTGGTGCATTTGGCTCGTGGCCCACAAGGCGGTACTTTGCGTAATGGATCTCTAGAATTGCTGGGTCCTTGGATGATCGGGGATGCACCGACTTATCTACTCGTCTCTTGTAGGCGATTTTGGACATGGCAACGGCGTAATCCACCCGAAGTTCACGCAATCCGGTACCGGCTTAGAGGCTCAGTGGTGGACAAACTGCTTCATCGGTATTCGGCATGGAGCAGTCGTCCTGGCATTGTTGAGTTTAGATGAAGTTTGGTTGCAGAGATTTTGACCATGGCAAGCCATCACGCTGGACATTTCGGGTATTCCTTTTAACCGTGATGCCGGAACATCCTTCGAGAAAGGAATCCCTGCAAGCAAGCGATCGGCCAACTTTATTTGTACCGTAATGTCCCGTGTGTTCATCGGGGGGGGGCGAATCCGACGAGCCAAGCCCATTGAAAGCGATCGCTTGCGCTCGCTTTCATGGGCATCTACTTCGAAGTAGCAATGTTTTTCACGAAAGACTCGGATGCGGCTGGGTACCGTACCGGTTTAGTGTCTTGAGATGGATTGATCGCCCGCGCGGGACGATACTGACACGTCTCGAACTTCGTCGACACGACCTAAAGCCATATCGCAGTACAGACTGCGATCAAGAACTTGAGGGAGGCGAGAGAGCAATGCTGCTTTGCTCTTGCCGGTTTTCCTGACTTGAACTGCTCTCACGTTTTCGGCTCTGTTTCCTGCATCTAGGCAAACACATCCTCGGGGTGTTGCTAGCTTACGTCATACTTCAATGGTCACCTTCGATCCAGATGTTGGTTAGGTAGTCTGCCGATCCTCACAACCAGAGGATGTCGGTTAATGCAGCACCCTAGATCCATCGCCCGCCGTAGCGAACAAATGCGAAAACACCGCCTGCGACTTGTTCAGGATATCAGCCGGGGTATAGCCCAAGCCAGTCAGCTCGCTGTCCCACAGGTGGATCTCGATCTCCCGCTTTAACTGGGCCTGCTTCGCTGCTAGGTCGCGCAGGTGATCCATCAACAGGTGGCCCTTCTCCAGCTTCGCCAACAGCTCGGTTGCCACTTTCTTGATAGTCTCGCGCTCCTTCGGCGACAGGGTGTCCTTCTGTAGCAGATCGAATACGGCCAACTGCTGCTCGTTGTCCAAGCCTTCGCGCTGGAACCGCACGGCTTCTTCATCAAGGTTATCGTAGATAGCAAACAGGTCGTCCATCACCTTCTGGATTTCGACGGCGTCCTTGTCCTTGTTGTATCCCGCAATAATTTCCTGATAGCGCTCGTATAACTTGATCCGCGTCGGATTCTGCACGACCATATCCTTAAGCCGCGCCTCAATCTTCTCCATCAGATTCATGGCGACGATATTCTTCTGCTTGATCTGCCGGAACTCGGCGCGCAGGCGATTGAAGTCTATCTTGGAAAGCTCGTATTCCTTCGTCGTCCTAGTCGGAGAGGGCTCGGTCGTCACGGCGGTATCCACCACATCGTACAAATCCTGCAACAGTGCGCTCACATCCGGCGTGGTGCGTGCCGCTTGCAGCTTGTTGTATATGGCGTTGAGCGCAGCCTCCTGATCGTCGTAACGGTGCAGGCCGGGATTCGGGAACAGGCTGCGATACTTGGCCTGAATGTCCTGCACATGGACACCAAAGGTCTTTCGGCGCTCGGCCGTCGATGCCAGCAAATCGACGGCCTCCAGGATCTTCGCCCCCTTATCCATGCCTTTGGCCTGAATCACCTCATCTAGGTCAAAGCCTAGATCGGATAGGAACTCGGTTGCGTCACGCAAGCTCAATGCATACTCAGCCAGTGCTTCAGCTTCATCCTCCAAATACGCCGGCTCACCTTCACTGCTGCCCGCTCCGTCTCCACGGTCGCCTTGGGCGAACGTTGCCAGTGCCTTGCGCAGACTTTTGATCATGCCGTTGTAGTCAATGATCAGGCCGTTGGCTTTCCCGCCGCCGACACGGTTCACGCGGGCAATGGCCTGCATTAGCGTGTGGCCCTGCATCGGTTTATCCAGATACAACGTGGCGAGGGATTTCACATCGAAGCCGGTCAGCCACATTGCGCAGACAATCGCCACCCGAAACGGGTTTTCAGCCTTCTTGAACTCAAGCTCCAGATCGCGATTGACGATCTTGGCGCGGTGCGGCGTGATATCCAGCGGGTCGCGACGATGGTTACGCCACTTCTTGAACTCCTCAATCTCACCCTGTTGCGGCGACACAACCACGCAGAATTCGCACTCACGCATCCACGTCAGACGCTCACGCTTTTGCACCAGCAGCGCTGGAAACGGCTTACCTTTCTGGGAAAACAACGTTTCGTCGGCAATGATGTCTGCTTCTAGCTTATCTGCCTTGGCACGCCATTTGTCCGCGATCAAGTCATACATCTTCACGCAGGTGATCTTGTCGATACAAACGAGCAATGCCTTACTGTTGCCGTCTTTTACGGCGTTGCGGCGCTCGGAATAGTGATCGACGAAATCCTGCGCGACCTGACTCAGCCGGGTGGGCGCAGTGAATATGACGTACTCACCCGCGAGCTTCTGGTAGAGCTTGTCTTCCTTCTCATCAGTCCACGGGTCTTCCGCCGTCGCGCTCTGCTTGGCTTCGTCGATATAGTCGGCGATGCGCTCACTCACCTTGGGGTCAATGATCCGCAGCTTCTCGCCCCGATTGATGTATTTCAGTGGCAACGTCGCACCATCGGCCACGGCACGCTGAAAATCGTAGATTGACACGTAATCCCCGAACACTTCGCGAGTAAGCTGCTTTTCCGCGGCGGCGATCAACGGCGTGCCAGTGAAGCCAAGGAACTTGGCCCGTTGCAGACCCTTTCGCATGTTCAGGGCAAACCGTCCGTACTGGGATCGGTGCGCCTCGTCGCTGATGACGATAATGTCATCGCGATCTGAATAGCCGTCCTCCTCTACCCGTTCATTGAACTTCTGTATCAGGCTGAACACATACCCGCGATTGCCGTCGCGCAGCATCGCACGCAGCCCGGGACCATTCTTCGCTTGGTCAGTCTTGGCGTTCGCCCGTCCGCAGTTCGTGTACGTACTCGCAATCTGGTCATCCAGCTCGGTACGGTCAGTTACGATCACGAAGGTGTAGGCCGACGACAGCTTACGATGGATCTTCTCTGTCAGGAACACCATCGAATACGACTTGCCTGATCCTTGGGTGTGCCAGAACACCCCCAATTGCCCAGCTGCCAGCTCGGTCCGCACCCTTTCATCGTCGGCGTTCAGGCGGGCGATGACACGGTTCACGCCGAGGAATTGATGGTTGCGCGCGACGACCTTGCTGGCCGCGCCCTCGCTGGTGTCGAATAGAATGAAATTCTCCACGAGGTCGAGCAGTCGTTCCTTGTGCAACATGCCGTGAAGCAAACGCGGCAACTGCATCTCGGCTTTCTTTGGTTCGGGATCGTCTTCATCAAGACGCTTCCATTGGTAGAAGTGCTCGCGCATAGACGTGATGCTCCCGTATCTGGCTTCCTCGCCATTGGAGACCACGACAAGTTGGTTCCAGTGAAACAGGCTCACGATGGTACCGTCCACGGCCGCTTTCTTGTCGGTCGCATCCCATCCGCGATAGTCGCGATAGTTCTTCTTGTAGGCGTCCGTGGCAGCCACATCCAGTCGCTTCAGTTCCATGAACACCAGTGGCAGTCCGTTGACATAGCCAATGACATCTGGGCGGCGGGTATAGATCGGACCACGAATCCACAACTCGCGGATGACCTTGAAGTCGTTGTTGTCGGCATGGCCTTCGGTGAAGTCGATCAGAGACAGACGACGATGCACCATACGGCCGGTCTTGTCTTTGTAGTGGACCAAGACGCCGTTGCGCAACAGATCATACTTTTCCCGATTAATGGCAACCAGCGTCTTGCTGTGATCGTGTGCCAGAACCTGTTCCAGCGCCTGCATATAAGCGGTGTCTGGCAGCTCCGGATTAATGCGCTTGAGCGCAGCAAGCAGGTCACGGGTTAGCACCACTTCGGCGCGCGATGTACGTCCCAGCAGCGCTGCATTGCCTTCGGCCTCGTCGTAGGCGTTAACCGAAGTCCACCCAAGTTCCTCGTGGAGTATACGAGCGGTGTCCTCCTGAATCATCTTGTCTTCGCTGTATTCCGACTTCGCCATGTCAATGCTTCCCCGTGGGTGGTTCCTCGCGGCTGTCTACCGCGTGTGATTTGTGTATCAGCCCGCGTCCCGTTCCGATAGCGTGATTCCGGAAACGTCTAGTTTCCCCGACATTAGTTTCGGTAGTAGCGCATCACGGGCCTTTACAAGAGCATCGTTTTGCATTTCCAGCGCATCAATTTGGTTGCGCGCCTCTTTTGCAAAACTTACGAACATGTCCTGAACGTCGGCAGACGGTATGAAGCACTCAACCGAACGCAAAATGGTCGCGCTCAAGTTCAACATCGTTGCACCTACCGCTTGGCCCTCAATCCATTTCACCATATCTGGTTCGGCGAGTTGGTGATAAAGCAAAACGGGATGCAGCGGAACTTCCGGGAAGCTGATTTTCAGGCAGCCAGTTCCACAAAGATAACCGGTCTGATGTTCCTCGATGATTGCTCGCTTGGATATCTCGCCCCGGCGTGGAAATACGATGTCCAGAGGCTGAAGCGAATGCCGTGATAAACGAAGAGCTGTTGATTCGTCGACAAATGCGATCTTGTTCATACGGACACGATCACCAACAATATCTTGCGGCATGATCACTGGAATTCCCGTTTCAGTGTATTCATGGCTGTGCAATTGAGAACCAAACGGGCCGGTCTGGACAACTGCACCTTCCGTTTCGTCAGCAAGTTGGCCCAGAGTCAAACGACGCCAGCCCTTCGGCACACCGCCCACAACCTTCACGGCTTCGTGGCCTGGAAAGCGCAGATGCACGAACCACTCGCGATACAAACGGCGAGCAGCTTCTTCCAGCAGCTCGATGCGGCGCTGATTGGTGGTGATCAGTTCGTCGTAAGAGTGAGCGACGTCTGCAACGGCTTTTTGTACGTCGATATCGCTTGGAACCTTGATCTCGAACCCTTCAAGGCGATCCATTTCAAGTTTCTTCGTGCCATGAGCAGCCTCGGTTGCGAGATCGCGAATGGCGATGGCATTGGCGGAGAGGCTATAAAAGATAAATTTTCCGTCAATACCATCCTTCGGAATTAATGCCTTAACATCCTGGTTGAATGACATTGGACGGAGCGCTAGTGAGATACGAAACTCCTTGGCCAAAGACATCCCACGGACAACTGCAAATGTGGTCCCTGCAGGAACCATCCGGCTGCCGGCTTCCAGACCCGCCTCCGTAATACGCAACGACGTATCGCTCAAGAAGCGTTCGGTCATCTCTGCTGAGCTCACCCACGGGATGTCGCCATCCCAAAATTCCACATTTCGTTTATTCGGGGTGCCGCCTGACAGGAATTTCACGCACTCCCTTAAAGATCGAGTCTCCCAACTCATGCGAGCAGCTCCTCAAAATTGCGGCCAATGCTCGCGGCCAGCTGCACTGCTTTCTCATTCAACTCGGCCAGCTCTTCATGGATGGTCCGCATCTTCTCAACGAAATCCTCCTCATCATCCTCCGACGCAGCAGCGCTGCCCACGTAGCGCCCCGGCGTGAGTGAATATTCGGTCGAGGCAATCTCAGTCCGAGTCACCGCCTTGCACAGCCCCGGTACGGCAGTGAACACGCCATCTGGGAATCGTGACAGCAGCCAATGGCCCTGCGCGATGAAATAGCCGGACTGCTTCACGGCCTCCAGCATGCGGTCACGAATGGTGGGTTCCTCTTCCTTCTTCGCGTCAGCAGTGAGCAGTGCGCGCCGTACTTCACGGATCGCCTTCGCATCAAATGCTCCGCTCGACCGCGCGTGGAGACCTTTCTCCGCCGTATCCAGCAACTTCAACCAGAGCTTATGGCGGCCTTCTAGCAGCTTACCCGTCGCCTTGATCTGCAGAGCCAGTGCTTCCAGCGTGGCCTGCACAGATTTCAGTCCGTCGAGCTTGGACGTGCTCGCGCCAGCAATAGCCTGACGCGCGTCGCCGGCAGATTTCAGTAGTACGTCGATGGCCTCCGCCTCGGAGGTATTGGCCCGCGCAGCCACGATTTCTGCCTTGTAAGCTTTAAGCACGTCCCGGCTGATTGCCGCATCTTCGTCCACACCATCGTTCAGTTCATCAAGCGTCGCACCATTCGCGAAGGTGCCGAGCTTCAGTGCGAGCGTTTCAACTGCGGCGGTGTCGGCAGCTATACGTTCGGGCAATTCAGCTAGCCAGTCTGCAGCCTGTCGCTGGTACTGCGCGACCAATGCGGTGAATTTTTCGCGCTGCCCACGGTACAACCAGACAATCGCATTGAGGTTGGCAAGCTGTTCGTCGGTAAACACATGCGAGCGTGCTGAGACGACGTGATACACGTTACGCGCATCGAGCATCAGCACGGTGTCCTGCAGAGACTGTGGTTTGCCCTTGTCAAAGAACCAGAGCGTGCAAGGCAAGCCGCGGGTGTAGAAGAACTTGTTGCCGATAGCCACCATCACATCGACATGGCCGGACTTGACCAGCTGCTCGCGAATGTCGCGATCCTTGCCGCCTGCGTCGCTGGCACTGGAAGACATGACGAACCCAGCCCGCCCTCTTGGGTTCAGGTACGAATAGAAATACTGAATCCACAGGCTGTTCGCGTTGCTGATTGCGCCGGTTTTGGCGTTCAGACCCGGCAGACCAAAGGGCAGTCGACCGTTGGGTTCGGCCTGGCTTGCAACCTTCTTGGTTTCTACGCCGTCCACATTGAACGGCGGATTGGCCATGACATAATCGCACTCGCCCACCAGATGTTCGATTTGGTCGTAGAAGGTGTTGCCTTGCTGGATGTTGCTGGCGTCCAAGCCATGCACCGCCAGGTTCATGCGGGCCAGCTTGGCGTTGGTGTCGCTCTTTTCCTGCCCGTGGAACACCACGCCGCTATCCAGCGGATTTTGATGACGGACATCCTCGATGAAGTGACCGGACTGGACGAACATGCCCGCCGAGCCGCATGCTGGATCGAGTACCAGACCGTGATCCGGCTCAATGATATTGACAATCATGCGCACCAGGGAGGGCGGCGTGAAGAATTCGCCACCTTCCTGCGCGCCCGTCATCGCGAATTTATTCAGGAAGTATTCGTAGATGCGGCCGAAGACGTCACCAGTTGCATTCCTGATAGCCTGATCATTAAAAATTTTAATCAGGCCCGCGAGCAGGTCAGGTTCGAATGCGGCATAGCCGCGCGGTAGCGCACCAGCCAACACGGTATGCTCAGCCTCGATCTTGTCCATTGCCGCATCGATGACTGCGCCCACGTTCGCACCTTTCGGAAGGGCGGCGATGTGCTCGAAGCGCGATTCTTCCGGCAGATAGATGGCGGCCCTCCCTTGGAAACCGAGCTTGATCAATTCTTCGCGGCGGCTGGCCGGAACCCGCGGTGTGATGCCGGCCGTGATCTCCGGCAGGTAGGCCTCGAAACGGTTGCTGGCATGGCGTAGGAAGATCAGGCCTAGCACCGGCATCGAATACTCGCTAGCCGTAAGTTTGGAATTGGCGCGAAGCTGGTCGGCCGCTTCCCACAGTTTGTTTTCTAGTTGCTGGATGTTCATTCGCTGGGTGTCTTGTTGTCAAACGTACCGCATGCACCGGGGCGACTAGCTAGACCGTGCGGCCAATAGCCGCCTGCCGCTCGCAATGATGCTTTGCGGGGCGAACTCCTTAGCACGATCCGCAGTCATGTCCGGGAGACACTAGTTAATCTCCACTTTGGGTTCGGCCAGCCCTCCGGCGCTTTCCCATAAATCGCATATACGCTTGCTTCGATTTTAACCGAAGCCGACTGGTCAATTCCTTGGCTAGACATCGACGAGACAAGCGAACCGAGTATCACCTGAAACGGGGGAGAAAGCACGGAATAGCTGTGTTTCAACGTCGGTTGCCCTGAACCCACATGAAGCTGATCTATGAATGATCGCTTTCCTGCACCCACTGCAGCTCCAGCCGCATTGCGACGCGGGTCTACGGTCGCAAAGCCGGCGGCGCCGTGGGCGCGGCTGCCGCACTCGGCGGTGTTGACCTTCGCTTCGTCGCTGCACCGGTCGGCTCAGTCTTCGTTGGCCTCGCGGGCGCCCTGATGAGCGCCCTGTTTGGTGGAGCTGCGGGATGTGCCGCAGGTTCGGCCGTTGTCGAGCAGATTGGTACCCACCTGCTCGACAACTACGAGCGCACGCGGTGTAGGCCTGTGTTCAGATGCCAATACGCGTCCTGAAGCCTGACTGCACGACGTCGCATGCCACAAACGCGGCTTGCGGCATTCACATTCTGATGCCTTCCTCTATGAATCTGGGACGCTGCTCTGTGCCGTCGCGCCGCTGAGATGGGCGCGGGAAGAATGAAGTTCTTTCCTCGTAGCATAAGCGGCGGCGCGGACTACAGGATTCTGAAGTGACAAACCGGCTCTATTTAAGGCTGCATCTATTGACCTCCGAGATACGTGAGCGTGATCCTCGTACATCCGTTGGACAATCTCTGTGGCGAGAAGCCGCTCGGCTTCGGCCTGTTCTTGCATGCGCGCCTTGACCCAATTTCGGTGTAGCCGAGAAACCTCTCTACACTCTTCACGGTACCAGTACATTAGATACGAATGTCTGTAGCCAAGCTGGCTCGCAACGTCTCGCATCGGAATCTCTGAGTATCCGATGCTGACAATATGATCGAGTGCCCGCTTTAATTCGTCGTGCTGCGCTTGGCTGAGCTTTCTGGGGTAAACGCGAGTCGGCCATTTTGGAGTTTCAGGCGGGCTGAAGGACGGAGGGACGCCCTGCACAATGAATGCAACGGGCGTGGTGCCAAGCCTTCGCGTCAAATTAAACAAGGCCGCGAAAGAAGGCTTATGCCGTCCTGTTTTCCAGCTAAGCATTGCAGACCCCGAAAGCCCCATCGCCCTCTCCAGTGGCCTAATTTGTCCCTGATAGTGCTTGTCGACGATTTCTTGAACGCGCGACCAAAAATACTTCGCATCCAGCAGGTGTCTAATCTTCGCGCCAGCTGTGATCATTTCACCCACTGCGTCGAGCGCGTCCAGTCGATTTGCGTGAGTCTCCTCCGCTGGCTGCGAACGCATGCGGTCGTGAATCGACTGAGCCAATGAGTATCCACAGTGGGAACAATGATCGAGATACGAATGGCGCGGTACAAACGGCTGGTGCTTCAGGCACGAAGGACAGAAATCCGTCAATGACGTACGATGAACGGGGCAAATGTGGACTGGCCCTGCTTGCCAGATAAGAGGAAAGTACGGCTCTTCGCCAGCAGCTCGCCATTCGGAAAAACATGTTGGACACCATCGTGGATGCTTATGTAGCAACCCTTGGGAATGGTAGTCAAGGAGTCCTGCCCACGGGAGGAATGTACATTCATCCAACCCCGACTGCATCGTGAGCTTCTCGAGGCCAATGCAGAATTCGAGCGCGTACCTCCCCAGACCATTCATCGTCTTGAGGTAGGTGCTTGCAAACCTGGCACTGTGCTTGTCGTATTTAATTCCGCATACAGGCAAGATCTCGTGCTTCACTAGAATCATTGGCCTTACTGTATGTTCCCGGGCTAGCCTGATGACGAGGCTGTGTAGAGATTCACCCATTATGGTGCCGTGAGCGATCGGACTTAGCCGAAAAAGGTGGCTACGTGGCGGCATGTCCCATTCTGGAGTGGGCCAGAGGCAGAATTCGGATTTCATTCGAAATGCCCTCCTACCGCGTCGCGACCAGGTTTGCGCTTGCCCGGCTTCGACCGGCGTTGGGACGTTCTCACCGAGGGGAACGAGTCCTGCGTGATATCGCGGGCTTTCAGATTCAACGATGGTGCGGACATGAAACCCAGTTCCCTTGCAAGCTCTTCTGCCGTAATGTCAACAAGCAGCTGCTCGCCGGCTTTGGCCTCCTTTAACATAGTGGTCAACTTGTAGTTCGTATATGAGGTTTTGCTGAGCACCTCGGCGTCGACCACGGTTTCATTGGTAAGCGCATATTCAAGTGCACGTTGCAGCCATCGTTTTAGGAGGCCAACGCATCCGACGCAGTGCATGAGAAAATAGTCGGGTCGATCGACGAGGCGCTTGTCCCACTTGATTGGAAGAGCCTGCAGAAGGGAATACACGCTGTCACGAAATGACTTCCCATACTTGTCTCCTGACTCAAGCTCTTCAACGGTATATCGTCCAAAATGTACAATTTCTGTACGACGCAGAAGTTGCGCATGAAAGTTTTCCCTTTTCACCAGATCATAGGTAGAGGCGAGAACCATCGGTATCGCGATGTCGTTGACGAGGGATTTAACAAGTTCAAGCTGGAGAAGATGTTGCGAGCGAGACCGCGCAATGAACAGGTGACTCGCCTCATCGAAGGCAATAGCCCTCGTTTTTCTGTTTGCAACGCAGTTACGCACAGCTCGTCGCAGTTCTTCTGCGACCAGCCGAGACAGGTTGCTTACTACCTCGCCGTCGAGTTCCGTTTTCAATCGCGCCACAAATTTCTTTCCGATTAGTGGCTCGTTGAAGCGTTCAAGGATGCGAATGAAGGCGTCTTTCCAGTTGAAGTCACCGTGAATTGGAGCAGGTAAGCGTACCCACAGCGCCGGCACGATAGACGGATCGGCGGAAAGCTCATCTTGCGCGGCAACATTGATTCGCTTGACGAGTTCTTCGATGATTACGGACTTCCCTACACCCGATGGCCCGACGAGGGCGACAATCGAATCACTAAACGATGGGCTACCTATCTGGCTGAGGGACGCCAAAGCCTCTTCGAGCTTGGCGTGCATGACGCGTCGGTTCGTGAACTGAGCGAGCGCCGCAGCGTGGCCTGCATTCATTGGCGAGGATTGCATCAGAACTCTCCCAGAATCTTGGGCTCGTATGGAACAACGGGCGGAAATCCATCTTCGCTCTGTGTTCGTGTGAGGAAGGATTCGTCCACCTTGCCATTCGTCGACTGGTTGCTCAGTGCGACGTTGGATTCGACCTCTAATTGATGTAACCTCTGCATTTCAAGCCGCTCTTCCGCTTCGACCGAAAGGAGGAATTCGGCTAGTTGTTTTGCATTTACGGCTTCCTGTCTGCCCGCAAGTCGAAACTTTTCCTTGAGTCGATCGCTAGCGAACTTGAGTTCCCGTTCGGATCGGTCCTTAAATGCGAGATAGTATTGCGATCGGCACTCGTGCCATTTTCCGTCAAGGTAGGCGAACGCAATACCCATATTGAACGGTTCAAATCGCACGGGAACGTCCTGGCCGATGTTTCCGAGAACGCGAAGAACCGGTGATGAGTAGTAGCAGTAGTTGATCTTTACGCCGCTAGTAGTGATCCTTGCGGTCCCTTTTGCCGTCGATGGACGAGTTAGCATTAGGAACGCCTCCGAATACGGTATGTGTACGTGATTTCTCCGCCCCGTTGTCTCGAGGCCGATGTTGAACTGTTCGGCCGGACTTCGACCAAGGGTCGCGTGATGGTGTGTGTGATACACCTGATTGAAATACTGCTCGAGCCGCGCACTGAATCTTTCGTACGTCCACATAGCGAGTTCAGTCGGGGATACTTTCTTCGTTACCTTCCGGTAGTGGCGTTCCGCCTGAGTGTTCCCGGTAAGGTTAAAGATGAAGGCTTCCTGAGTCACGTTGAAGAAGCTTTCGATAATCGATCCGGCACGGGGCTGACGCGGGGGGCGCTCTTTCTTGCGGCAATTGAGTGCGGCAAGGAGTTGCTCGAAATACGTCGACTCAAACTCAGGGCCATGATCGACAACAATAAATTGCGGAACTCGCCCGTGACGACGGACGCAGTCACGGATGACCATCATGCAGGACCTGTACGCGGGTTCGTCGAAGGTTAGGTGATAAGCAAGTACTTTGCGCGAGAAGGCGCAAAGCAACATGGTTAGCCATAAGCTTTTAACCGTCTTCCTGCTATCGCGTGCAACCAGCCGTATTGGCAGGGGAGTATGGTCGAGATGAGCAATATGGAACGGGTGTGTTCCGTGCACGGGAGTGGTGTAATCGAGCCACCACGATGGAACTATCGGCTCTTGATCATAGGCGATTGCGCTTCCGTGCCGGCTCGCAACGGAGCGTATGTTCTTTAGCTTACGCATCTCCCGCGCGAAGGCTTTTCGACTTGGGGCAATAAGTCCCTCCTCTTCACAGAGAGTGATCACCTTGCCAAACATGGCAGTGGTCGTTTTCTGCTTGGGCTCTACCCAGTCGGTGTTGAAGACGTCTTCGAGTATCCCGATCACTCTGGCATCGAGTTTTCGCTCCTTGTTTCCCTGAGTATGATCAGCATTCGGAATGAGCCCAAGGAACCCGGAGCCATATTGGGTCTCCGCTCTGCGGTACTTTGCCAACCAGTAGTATTTCGTCCGGGCGCATCGGGCAGAAAGCGTACTCCGCTCGTCCGGTCTGAAGAGTGCTTTATATCGCTCGACCGCAGTCTTTAATTGGATCTCGCTGGCGCGCTGTATTTGAGCAAGGTGTTCCGGGTTTTCGTACTCGCTTCGATCTGGATGCGGGACGATTTTCC
The DNA here is from genome assembly GCF_056155635.1 of Paraburkholderia sp. BR10141. Classification (NCBI taxonomy): domain Bacteria; kingdom Pseudomonadati; phylum Pseudomonadota; class Betaproteobacteria; order Burkholderiales; family Burkholderiaceae; genus Paraburkholderia; species Paraburkholderia sp. BR10141. The sequence continues at coordinate 140,999 of NZ_JBMIQH010000004.1, forward strand.
CTTGGCGTGCTAGCTCATCGACGATGCGCGGAGTTAGTTCGATGAAACTTGATTCCGCTGTGCCGTGTAGGTTAAGGCACCGACATGCGACAGCGGTGTCTCCGCGGTTGATCACTTCCCACGACTTGCCGTCCCAATCGAATCGCGTTCCAGGAAGCATTTCCAGCGCAGCGCTCTTTGACAGCGTCTTCGTCTTTGACTGAGCGAAGGTCCGATATGCTGTCTGAGCCTGGATATCGCGGAAGATGAGCGCGCTGTCTCGTTCGGTGAGTCGATCCGTCACTAGGTCGAAGAGGACCCGTCCCGTGGCGATCTCGGCATAAAGCGTGTCCGCAATATTAGGGATGGCGTCAAGTACAGACTGGATGGTTACCCATGGGCTAGCTGCCAGATACTCCTGCAGCGCGAGCAACTGTTCTGGCTCTTCGTCATGCGTCCAAAGCCGATAGTCTCGAAGGAACTCAATGTTCTCGACCAACGGCCACATATTTTCCGCCGAAGAGCGCAGGTGAAAATCTACGCCAAGGCGCGCAGCGGCCTCCTCCGCAGGCGCGTGGCGCCAGCGCCCCTCTTGATCTACTGTATATATATGACTCTTCTCGCGCGCGAGCTGGTGAATGTCCTCCTCGAGCTTGCATTCAATGAACTCAAATCCACTTTGCGTGATGCGGAAAAAGTCGGGTGTGTATTTGTGTGTAGATCGCCGTCCATTGGGGTGGTAAGCAGTCGGCTGGAGTTCCCTCGGTTGCGAGTAGAACTCAAGCGTTTCGTCGTCAAAGTCCCAAGTGACTGCCGCCGCATATTCGGTATGATAGGCCTCGCATTCGAGTACGAATCCCATTTTGCGACTGCAGTACCTCACTGCGGTACTCTTCCCTCTTCCTGCAACGCTGCGTACGGGGGAATGATGCCTGATCCATCGAATGACTTTCCGGCCTTCCTCGGGTATGTTGAGCCGTTCGAACATGGCAAGTAGCTCTTCGTCATTCAGCATGATCAGCTCCCGAAGCCGTGCTCGGTAATTGAGGTCTCGCCAAGATACGAATCAGCGGCAAGGAGCCGAGGGCGGAGGCGCCGGACGATTCGCCGATGGGATCAAGTTCTGCGCCGGAACACTTCGAGTTCCTTGTAGTGAATTCGATGGCGAAGTCGACCTTGTGATTTGCATAAGGAGCACGCTTGCTGCCGCGGCCTCCGGGGTGTACCAGACCATATGTTCTGCTCCAAAGAGTGTTGTTGCGGACGGCATCCGAAGAACTGAACCTGTTGGCTAGTCCAGAAAGCTCTGGAGCGCTCGGCAGGACGAGCTTTCCTGGATCGATTGGGGCGTGGATGATGCGCTCGCCGCGTTCCGCTTTCGGATGTGGGGTGTTTTCAGCCCGGCAGGCTGATACTGAGTGGTCTAAGTTGCTCACGTGCGTTTCTCCGGCGTAGCCGCCCCCCTGGAGCCAGTTGGGGCTCCATCCGGGGCGACGAGGTAAAGGAGTCCGCTGCCGAGCGCGACATTCGGCAGAAAATGGACGAAGAAAGAGGTTCCTGTTGACAAACAGGAGAAAACGCGGGATAAGTGAGTAGTCCGGACCTAGGACAACGCACTTCCGTAAGACAGCCCGCGCTCTGGCAGGAACGCGGGCTGTTTGCGTTTTTGCGGCCCGAATCGTCGTCTATCGAAGGCCGCGCTCTAAATGGGGTCAAATTATCGTGATGTGTGTGATTGAAGCCTCCGTAGAAAAGGAATTTGGATTGGCGGGATAATCACCTGCCGGGAAGGTATCAAATCTAGCGGATTTTTGCGGCTAAGCGCAAGATGCACATGTCTGAAGTCGAGGTGGTGGCGAAACCCATGCTGGTAAAGGGTTTCGAGGGGTTTGCTGGTGATGGTAAATTTAAATCAGTCGACATGATGACTGTGATTCACATGACGTAATTTAAATCAGCACGAGTACTGATTTTAATTACCATGTTTTTACGTGGTCGTTAGCTGCTAGGTCTGAAATGGCCCTTGTCTTGGCGATAACAGGGAAAGCACAGAGGTACGCGGAGCATGTTTCGCTGACGTTCCATGAGGCGCGATGGTCAAGAGTCTGAATCGGCCAAGCGGTTGGGGCGCTTGTCGAGGGCGGATGCTAGGGAGCCGGAGGCTGGCACGCTCAACCGTGTCCCCGCAAGCGCGCTTGCGGGGACACAACCGGATTTGCTAGGGGGCGAGATGTTGGATGGCCGTGAGTTGGATCGGGCAATGGCGGAATATGCCGGGCAGATTGCCAGGATGAGGGAGTGCCTGAGGCGAAGCGGGCGAATGTGCAGTGATCGTGAGATTGCACTCGCTTGGGCGAGTTATTCCGATAGCGTGTGCGCGTCGTGGCTATTGCCGCCTGATGAGGACGACGCGTTAACCAATGCGTTGCTCGAGTATCTGCCGCGCGGCCGCTTTGACGACGCCACAGGTCATCACTCTGAATCCGGTGTCGCGCATTCTGATGCTCGAGAGTACAGGCCGCGCACCGTTTGCGAGTTGACTGCTTGTGCTTGCAGCCGCTGTGGTCGACGCCTAAGCATCGACGATCCTGACTGGCATGAGCGGGTCTCTCTCTCGTGGCGAGGCGGGTATGACTCACTATTTGGAGATGGCGTTGAGATTTCCATCGATCTTTGTCAGCAATGCGTGAAGGAGATATTGGGACCTTGGCTTCGGATTAGGCTGGAACGCTGATAGTTTTCCAGGTTCCACCAGAACGAGCGATAGCTAAGGTGAAACTTTCCAGATTCGCTGACGGAACTTCAAACGATTGCCTGAACTGTGGCGCTGGGCCAACCGTCACTTTCGGTTCCTGAATAGAAGGACAACGACCAATTTGATATGCTGGAAATTGATCAAGATTCCTGCTCGTCAATGTCTTCCTCTGCGCACTCGATCAATCCCTCCTGGTACTTGTGCCTCGGGATCGATATATAGTCAAGCGCGGATGCTGTGATCACAATCGTTCGGTGGTAACCCTCCAGCGGCAAGTAGATCGTATGGACCAACAGGTCATCATCGCTGTCCGAAGTGATCGGGCCGAAGACCTCGTACAGAATTTTGCTTTCCGACGCATATTCCCGGCGGGTTTGGCCCGACGAAAACTGCCAGCACACGTTTGTAGCCCGATCCATAAGTTCGGCAGCTTTCCCGGCACTCTCGGTCATCACCCTTTCGCGGTCTTCAGGTCTAACATGTCCATCAGCAATCAATTTGTCTAGGCGCTCCTCCGTCAAGCAAATCTGACTCAGAACCTCCTCGATCCTTCCTTGTTCAACTTCGCCTCCAAGCAGGTCCGGACACTCCTGAAATTCAACTATCCTCCAGAAATCATCATCCGGTAACAAGCCAAGATGATCTGGATATTCCTGACCATCGGGGCCATACGTGTCATACGCTTCGCTTGAGAAGTACACGTCCGCCACAGCGGCGCGCCGTATGAAGAGCTGCCGGTTATCCATTGATTCAGCGACGATGAATGTGCTTCTGCCGTGCAGTTGATTGAGCAAGCTGGAGCGCATTTCCTCTGTTACGGGAAGAAGAATTGGTGCGCCTTTGTTGAAATGAATGGCAACCTCTCCAAAATATGTTCTGTTGTCCTCAATGTCTGGATCGATTCCAAAGAGGTCAAAAGCGGGCGGCTTCCCCAGCACTTCGTCGACCGAGGTGCTCAGCACACGGGCCAGCTTCTTCTGCTTGGTTGCTGGTATTGCCGCGCTTCCTGATTCCCATCGCTGATAGTTCGGCTGGCTGACACCCATGGCGTCAGCCACTTCCTTCTGGGTCATCCCGGCTTTCAGCCGCAACCGCTTGAGGACCGGAGAACTCATCGCTGCCTCCTTAGTGAATATACGTATAATTTATACATTTTTGTATATATGTCAAGGCGACCCGCTCCGGGTTCGTGTGCGGTTGCGCATCCATCGGTCACAGGTCCAGTAACGGACTGACCGGACCTGCACTGGAAACGGAGCCGATGGCTGTAGGGACTTTCACGCCGACTGAGGACGAACAGAAAAGCCTCCGCCAGGAAACCGATGGGCACTTTTTTGCTAGTCTTTCAGTTCGCATACTCCGATTGAAACACGCCCAGATGTCTCATACCGAAACCAGCCAAACTCTGAAGACCGACATCCAAACGGTTACCCAAATTCCCTGTCAGAGATGCACAGGCAAAACTGACCATTCCATCCTCGTAGAACTTGATGTACGCACCGAGTACACAGACAACGGATTTACCATTGACTTCTATGAGGGAAACCAGATTGCCCAGTGCCAAGGTTGCAAGAGCGTGACCTTTCGGAGACTCACTTCCAACTCTGAGGACTTCTACAGAGACCACGAGGGTGAGCAGCACTACGATGAGCGCGAGTCCCTCTATCCACCGCGCGCTGAGGGCCGACAAGGTATAAACGATGGCATCTGGTTTCTTCCCCACGCGATTCGAAGCCTCTACGAAGAGACCTTTGCGTCAATTGCCAGTAATCACCCGATACTTGCAGGGGTTGGGCTTCGCGGTCTTGTGGAGGCCGTCTGCAAGGATCGGAAGGCTGAGGGAGACAACCTCCACGCGCGCATCACCGACCTTCAAAGAAAGGGAGTACTGACTCTTGGCGGTGCGGAAATCCTTCACCAAATTCGGACGTTGGGCAATGCAGCAGCGCATGAAACGAAACCCCACGATGCAAAACAACTTGCTCTCGCGATGGATGTGATTGAGCATTTACTGGATGAGGTATACATCCTCCCGGCGCGCGCCAAAGCTGAGTTCGAGAATCGAAAATAGTGGCGCTGCATATTTCCGCTGACACCTTTCCGCACAGCCGAAGCAACTTTTAGACCGTTGCCATCACATTCTCCGGCGCCATAGGGCTCCCCAAATCCTAGACATTAAATGGCGGTTTTCAACCGCCCCGCGTAGAGTGAGTGCGGACTTAGTTTAGAAAGGGTGTCCATGTACCCTTCGCGTGTGTGAGTGCCTGCGTGCAGGCGACCTGCGACAGGTCGGACATGCACTTCGGGCAGGAAGGTCAGGCCGAGCAGGGCGAACGACGCCGACGACGATCACCGTCACGAAGCCGGCGACCTGCACTAGATGCAGCCACGGATGAGGCCGATATACTGTGAAGCAAATCCGACATAACGACGGGGAGGCAGGGGAATGGCATGGAAACAACCGGGGTTTGCTTTTGACTACGTGGCCGGATACTGGCGCATAGGTGAGCAGGGCCGACGCCCGACGCGTCATGACGAAGATTGGATCGAGCCCGTGCGCCTGCGCATCAAGGACGAGATCTTCGACTACCAAGACGCCTACACTCGGGTGTCGGCAGGGCGCTTCACGTTCGCCTGCTGCATGAATCGTGTGCCCCCGCTTGTGCGCACACGCGCGGCGACGATGGGAGGCTGACTATGACGCCCACCCTCAAGAGGATCGTAATCGGCGCATGTATGGCCGCCGCGGCGCTGGTACTGTGGTTTTCGTGGATGTTCAGATATGAGCCGCTCAGTACGGGCACGGCAGCGGTGTGGCTCTGGGATCGCTGGGACCATACCGTCTGCTTCACGTCGTTCAACCGCGGCAAGTCCGGTTACGCCTTGTCGCCCGGCGCGGAAGTGATCGCCTGCAGCGGGCACGAGATGTCGGGGCAGTGAGCAGGCTACGCGCGATCTTTTGGAGCCGCGCTCAGTCCGATTCCGGAAGACGATGCGGCGTTCTCCGTCGGCGTTCCAACCTGTATTGGCTTCTCTCTAGACGGCCCGCAGTTGCATTCGCGTACTGCAAGCCGTGTCACCCGAAAAGTTACGAGCCCTGCAGATCGTCCGGCCTCATGCTCTGCAAATCTCTTTGACTGTCGTGGCTGAATACGTCTCGGAATAGAAGGGTATTGCGGCCGCGTCAAAGTCGCATATCTTTTTGAGAGCTCAACGTCTTAAGCTTTAGAAGCCAAAAGAATCTCAACGAGTCGTTTTTCCCCGGCCTTGAAGAGTAGATAGAACGTCGACCAAAGGACGCCTGCTAGCAGCGTGGAAAATAGGAAGGCGGTCCAATCCTCAACACTATGGTGTTGGTGGATGTCGTTGAATGCCACAACAAGTTCCGTGAACGGCTTGGCGAGCACCGCCGATAAGAAGAACAGCGCAGCGGCTGCACCGGTCATTCGGATCCAGATGCCGACTACGCGCACCCGCGAAACGCGACTATTCGAAGGAGACACAGCGAGCGAGATTGACGTGCCTGAGTACGGAGTCCGTAGCGGGAAGCTAACGCCAACGCGAAATATCCGGGTTTCATATTTAGCCAGTTCCCAGTCGTGCTTTAGTAGTAGAACCATGCGCTCCTCGATTTCATCAAGACTCCGCGATTGCTCTGCTGTTGCGAAAACCTCCAAACTGCGAACTGCGTCGAGTAGCGCTTGGTCCTCTGAATCGGAAGGATTTAGATGTAGTGCGAGCTGGTTTCTCGCCACTCGGATTGCGTCCCCGTCACCGCGCCGTACCGCTATGGTTAGGTCTCGAGCGAGTGAGAGTAAAGTCTGTCGACGATTAGCATGCTGTTTGATTGCGTTTTCGGCTAGTGCGCTACGTCCCGAGAAGTAGAGTGTGGCGAGGCACGCCGAAATGGAAGCCACGACGGTAGAGGTGAGTACGAGCGCGAGTGATCCAAAAAAATCCATGCGTTTCCTCTATTCTTAAACAAAAAGCATTAAGTTGATCCAGCGACTGTAATCCTAGCAAGACGAATTTACGCGTCGACTCAAGTTTCTAGGCTACGTGACGTTAATGAATGTCATATCGAATTGTCGACGATTCGAGAGCGGAGCACGAGTTTGAGTGCTTGCGTTCCAATGGCAATCATAGGTCCCTACGACGGGACGCGCGGCACTCCAACTCGTACGATGCCGGTCTAACAATGAAACTGGAGCTATCAACCTTGAAACAGCGGCCGCGTGGTCCCGTGTCGTTTATTAGCACACTTGAGGCGATTGGGCGAGCACGGACTTCAGTCACAACGAGACTTCTCGACTTGTTCAGCCACAGAAATCTTCGGCAAATCTCGCTCGGCCTAGAGTGCTTGATCGTGCCTGCCTTTGTCACAACCATTTACTGGATTGCGTTGTACGTTCCTGGTCAATCCCTCGCTCTGCGGCGTGCACTGGCGCCACTCTTTTTGCCTAAAACCATTGACGCCTACAGCGGCGATCAGGGCGGATTCCTTGTCGAGCCGTGGCAAGCAGTCGTCTGGATCACGACGAACCTGCTGTATCTCGTCATGATGTGGACGTACTTTCGACACCGATTCGACGAACTTCTGGCAAACAGAAAGCCGGCAGATAGCGAGATGCCAATCACTTTGGGCACTGGTGCGGTCTTCATTGCAGCAGCAGCGGAAGTCATCTTTATCAGCCCGCTAATCGGATTGCTGAACGGACCAGTCATAACATTCTTCGTTGCGGCGCTGGCAACTTTGGTTACGCTCACCCTATTGCGCATAAGCTTTTCTTCCAACGGAGCTCTTAACTTCTTACAAATAGTAGGATATTTCGCTGCGGTTGCGCTGCTAGTTGAACGATCTGTAGCTCTGTCGACTGATTCTTTCCTGGCAACCGCTGTGCTTGTGACTGGATATGTCTTCGTGCGGCATGCGAGATATCGCACTCCCGTGGAGGCGTTCGTCGTCGTGGGCGCCCTAGCCACTTTGTTCTTTGGTGTACTAATGAGCCCGGCAGCGCGTCCTAACGACTACGTGACCTGGTCATCCGCGTGTGCACTGACAACACTATTGCTTCTTCCGGCGGTGGCTTCTGTTGTGATCGTTAGGATCTTGAGAAATCCGTTCGACAATTGGCGAAAACTGTTCGTTCTGGAGTTTGTCGTTCTCACGTTTGCCTACCTAGTACTGCGAGAATACGATTCAATACTCGTACTATCTAGTGTTCCAATTTTGCTCGGAATTGCTACAGTAATAGCATTGCTGCTTAAGATTTCTGTCGGAAGGTACGCCGTACTGAAGCCAGTCCTTTTGCTACTTGTCTTCGCCTTCGTCGCGCGTTCATTTCTCGGCTTGGATCCGACCTTTGTTAAAAGGTCGGCGAGCGTCGATTACCGAAACTACAATCTACCGCCTGCTGATAGCTTGCTCGACTACTACCGAAAGTGGGACCGAGTTCATGAGGGTGGACACGATGCTCCCGTCATCCTCGTCGCAGCAGCCGGCGGTGGCATCCGTGCCGCTCTACACACCTCATCAAGTCTAGCTTACGCGGATGCGCAATCCGACGGTAAGTTTGGGGAGCGGGTATTTGCGATAAGTGCGGTTTCGGGCGGAGCGCTTGGAGCATTGATTTGGGAAAGTTCGAAAAGCGAAAAGTTTCCCGTGTCCCGAAGCTCAGACAATAGTTCGATTGGCACCCCTAGGCTGGCCGCTACAGTCAAGTTCTTTTCGACTGATTTCGTTTCCACATCCGCCAATCGGCTTTTGCTGCGCGACCTACCCTATGCGTCGCTGCCGTATCCCGCAATCGATGCGACTCGCGATGAGGGGCTGCGCAACTCATGGATTGATGCATGGAAAGAGGTCGAAGCGGCTAACCACGTAAAGGCCGATGGCGGCAGGTTCATTGCCCCGTTCGCAATGGCTACGCGCACCGAAGGACAATCTCCGGTACTTATTTTTAACTCTACCTCTGCTGCCGATGGTCAGCGCGTCATCCGGTCGAATATCCCCTTGGCTCTACCTGTGTCTCCACTCTTGCGGATCTCGAGCGAAGGCGATGCGGTGAGACCTGCGATCGGCTCCTTTGCTCCTGCAACATCACGGTTTGTGCCGTCGTTGGATCCGAACGTACGAGGGGTTGATGCGGCATACGACAGCGCTAGGTTTCCCTTGGTTAGCAGTGTGGGGTTCGTGTGTTCCGATACTCAACTGCAATACGCAGCGAGGAGTACGCCCCCGCAGGATTGTGCAAACAATGGCATGCCCTACAATCACGAAATTTCGATCACTGATGGCGGTTATGCGGACAATTCCGGAATGGCAACTGCGCTCCAAATAGCCGGCCGTCTTCACGACTTCGGAGTGGATTGGAAGCGCATTTTCATCGTTTTCATATCCAGCAATCCCACCGAGGGGCTTGACTATGAGGAGGGCGGCCGCTTCGATTCTGGCCGCCTCACAGCTAGTCTTCTCGCCCCGCTATCAATGATGGAAACAGCTCGCTCGGGTCGTGCAACTTCGATTGTGCAGTCGGCTGAGGGAAAAGATCAGGCTCCGACGATCGTCGAATGGGCGCTTTCAAGAGCCAATCGAAGCAATCTCGCAGCACCCGATCGCCCTGTGAAGGAAGAGAGCGCCGAGTCAAGGGGGGGCTACTTTTCGCAATTCCCTTTCTACAGTGCGAACGTGGCGGCGAAAGATAAGGAAATGATCGAGGAGATCAACGCGCAGGATTTTCCTCCTCTCGGCTGGACGCTTGACACGACGGCTGCGAACGGTATAAACATTTTTGCGTCGAGTCATACGAGGTTTAACCGGTCCAGCTGCGAGGCGAGATATCAATCGGACAAAAGCTTATGTGAGAAAGTGTTCCTTGCTTCTGGACGCTAACTCGCGAAACGCAAACCGCTAGTTCGGGACAACTAGGCGTGTCCGCGCTGAAATCAGCGCGGACTACGGACGCAGGCCGTATCCCTGACATCATCGCGCAGTTATGGTTGCCAGCTTCGGATTTCGAAGGGTGATCTGAGAAATGCGTCTACGGTACGGACGATATCGTCGAAAGACTCAAATTCCTTGAAATGACCGCGGACTGACCGGATGGGGTCTCGTTCCGGCCGGCAATCAATCTACGCAGCGACTGGAAGTTGCTGCTGGTCCAAGGAAACCGTGTCGACTATGGCTTGAAATTCCGAAAGCAGGTCAGGATAGTTCTGCTCAAGATGCAGCTTGACAGCGGCGTTATCAAGAAGCTTGCAAAGGTAGCTCTTCGCTAGCACCAAATTCAGCACATCTTGGCCATACGTCTGCTCCACGAGTTTGTACTGAACCTGGAGATTACCCATTTCCCGCTCCATCTTGCCCATTTGCTCGGGAGTCACACCGGTAAGCTTGGGGGGCTTCCTTCCTTCTAGCAGTCTCGATGCCGGCGTCGCGACGAGGAGCGCTTCTGCATAGGTGACAGTGACGTTATTAGCTGAGGTCATCAACTCAACACATTCCACTTGGCGTGTCGGCTTCATCCTGCGAAGCACTCGGACAAGTTCAGGCGAGAACTGCCGATCCCCAAGCAGTTCGACCGCCTCTGCGCAAATGCCATCGAGAAGCGACATCCTCTTCAGAATTTGCGAGACATCTACGGCGAGCGCTTTCGCTAGCTTCTCGGGCGAGACACCGCGCTCGACTGCGCGCCGGATCATGTAGTGTTCCTGGATCGTTGACAGCCGGTTAATCCGGTTGTTGTAGGTGTAGCTTTCATCGTCCGTGGAAATAAGGCAGCTTGCAGTCGTGAAACCGAGCTCCTGCAACGCGATCAAGCGCAGATGGCCGTCGAGCAGCACATACTGCCTTGAAGTCTCATCAGCTGCTGTTACTGACAGGGGCTCGATGAGTCCGATCTCCTGAATCGAAGTCCGGATCTGCTTGAATTTTCTCGACTCGACGACGCCGGCTGGCGTGCGGCGAGACGGGAGTATGTTGATCACTGGGACTGACAGCGGCTCTGGAATGAAGCCGAGCGTTACGCCTGCCATGGCGAACTCCCGGATGGCCAGACGCGTTCCGCGAGGTATTTGGGCAGGGTGGCGAGACCTTCGGCTCGCAACAGATTGACGAAATTGTCGTCCGCGAGCAATTGTCGAAGGGCGCCGACAACGAACAGCAAGCGCTGCTGGGTGAACTCAGCTTTTCGGACCATTGCCTTCTGACGCGTCACCTCATGCTGGTAGGACCGCACCAGGCTCGATGTCGTGACGCTTGTTATGTTGCGCGACATATAGCGACTGGCGTCTCGCCCGAGTGTCTTTCTACGCTCGATCACACGACGGGCGTCCATCAGCTGTTTGCCTCGCAGCTTGCCGGATTCGTAGGCGTCTTGAAGAGCATTCTGGATTGCTTCATCGTCGTCGCCGGCGCCAACGATGGAGAGTGCCGCGGTCAAGGGAATTTGCCCTTTCTCGACCGCAATCACCAGCCGTTCCTCGCCATGATGCAGCAGGGTCAGGATGCCCTGTACGTACTGCGGTGCGAGGCCGGTCTTCTCTGCGATCACTTTTGTTGTGTAGCCACGCTCCTGCAGTTGTCGGATGCCAGCAAGCCGCTCGAGTGGTCTGCATTTCCGCCGAGCTATGTTCTCTGCGAGACTCATGACGAATGCGTCTTCATCGCTCACAACGATGACGACTGCGGGAATCGTCGTTTCACCAAGCGCGCGGAACGCTTTGAGTCTACCTTCGCCGCATACAAGCAGGTATCTTTCGATTCCGTCTGCAGTTGCCCGCGGCGTCACCACGATTGGCTTTTTAAGGCCAATTGATTTGATGTTGCCGACGATATCCTGAAAGATGCGATCGTTGCGCTCGCGCGGGTTGATGACTTCGATTTGCTCGATCGATATCATCCGGACTTCGCCTTTCTGGTTATGCGGAGTCATGCCGCTCTCCTCAGTCGCGCCCGCTGTGCCATCCCGTACAGATACTCGAGCGTCTCGAACCGATAGCTCTCGAACTCTATGGGATTGTGATCGGCAAGGCGAATACGGGGCTGACAAAAGTCGAGCCGCGGGAGCAGGTAATAATCGAGCGCGGACATATTGTCATGGTCGAGCCTGACCGCGACAGTGATATCAGGCAACAGGCTGGTGTCGAACCTCACCTTCCAGTGGTTGCGCCCGTTGCAATGACACTGGCACCGGGAAAGCACGATGGAGGTGGTGAACTCGGCGTTGACGGTCAGAACGTCCGTCGCCGGATCCCGAACGACGCTTCCGCCGAGGTCGACGATCTTCTTTTCGGTTTCGGCAACGATCTTCGGGTGAAGCTGCCGGAGAAAGCGATTTGTTTCCACATACTGGTAGTCGCGTCCCGGCGTGAAGCCGACGGTCTGATACGCTCGGAAGAGGCTGCCAAACCGGTATGCGTACACTGAAGAGGACGGCATTCCCTCGGTTTCGTCGATTACGACGCCGGAGAGAAATCCGCGGCTTCGGTAAAGACTGCGCAGACGCTCAATCAGCTCCTCCGACGAATAGCGCCGGGCGCGCGCCCGCATGATGCCCTGCGCTGTATAGAAGGTTTCGCTTGGCACGATCGACTGGAAGGCTCGTTCCTTGCGGATCCACATTTCGGGTGGGTTGGTGATCCGGGTCTTTTTGAGTTTGAACGACACGCGGTTGTAGACGTTGTTTCCGATGTATTTCTCGTTGGTGAGCACCTCCCTCACGGTCGCGCGCGTCCACTGCCGGTCTAGATCGGTTTTGATCCGCATGTCATTGAGGCGGGCGGCAATTTCGTACTCATTCAACGACCCATCGATGAACCAGTCGTAGATGAGGTTCACGGTCCGGACTTCGCTTTCGGGCCCCGGCATCAGGATCACGCGATCCGTCTGCAGGCTCTTGTGGTCGCCGCGTTCAAGTTCACCTTTCATCAGGCCGTGTTGATCGACCAGCACGCGCCGCAGGCCGTATCCGGCCGGGCCGCCTTGCCGGAATCCGAGTTCAATCAGTCGGCACTGGCCGGCAAAGACCTTCGCGGAGAGCTCGCGGCTGTATTCGCCGGCCATGGCGCGCTTAACGCCCTTGACGATCGTTGAAACCGGCGAACCGTCGTTTTCGAACTGTTCCGCGCAGTAGGCCACCTGGATGCCGGCGCGTCGGCAGATGTACTCGTAATACGCGCTCTCGTCGGCGTCCTGGAAGCGCCCCCAGCGGCTAACGTCGTACACGAGGATGACCCGATAGTCGGCCGTACCGGTCTCGACATCGTGAAGCAGGTTCTGCAGCGCCTGCCGCCCATCAATGCGCAGGCCGCTCTTTCCTTCATCCGCATAGGTGCGAACGATCTCGAGCCCGCGCCGCTCTGCATACTCGCGAATCTTGTCGCGCTGGTTCTCCGTTGAGTACTGCTGATGTTCCGTCGACATGCGGACGTACTCGGCGGCACGCAGAAAAGGCGTCTGCGTGGTATCTGCGTCGACTGTGCGATCGAGCGTCACGGTCCTGCTCCAGCCAGCTTTGACGAAATCCCAGTCCCCGCTGTTTCGCACGAGCAATTCTCGTGTGTGAGCAACGAGGCAACCAAGGGACCAGGCCTATCGGTTGTTCGCGGGTACGAAGTGAAAGGTAGCAGGCGCGAGAACCAAATCGATCAAGTCATCTCTTTGCAATTACGGCACGGCAGCCCTCGGAGCCGACAGCACGGCGATGTGGACAGTCCACGCGTTCATCTTTGCAAGGCCCGCCTCGACGGCGCCACGCAGAACGTAATAGCCGGATGCGAGGGGCCGGAATGGCTCCGACGCGTCCATCTTTGCAACTGGCTGGAAAATTCGGCCGGCACCCCTCTCGCGCTGCAAGGCGCGATTGCGTTCGGTGTACGCCGGATGTGTCGCTCGATACTGGCGCCAGTAGTCGGCGTGACGGGCGACCCAGCTGGCCTGTGCGCGCGCCTGATTGTCGCGATAGTCGGGGTCGGTGCGAAGACGCTGGCGCTGCCATGCGCGCCGGCGGGCGCGCTGACAGCTCGCGGACGAGCAGTAACGCTGATGGGGGACATGCGGGAGCGGTGTGAATGCCGCGCCGCAGGCAGCGCAGGTTTGAGCCGATTTCATGACCGGCCTCCGGGCAATCGTCAGGGTTGGCGGCGTCGGCTCAAATCTGCGGGAGATTGGTCAAGCATCGGTCGCCGCAGCCGGATTGAGCCTTGAGCGCCGTGTGGAGATTGTCGCGCTTCTGGCGCTGACGATGCGCGGGTGTCATGGATGAGGGCGATCGAGCGGTCGACGGGTTCGTGGAAAACTCCGATAAAACAAGAACCTGTCATGCCATTTCGGTTCACGCGCAGTCAGTCAAAACAAAGTGCAACGAATTCCGGCACATCTGGACAAACTGCAAATTTTTGGTTCTACGCGTCAATTTGAGATCCGTTGGATCCCTTGTTCCGTCGTAGTAGGGGTGCAAAAAGAAGGTTCCAACTGAGTGCAAGAAAATGCTTCGTGTCTCACGCAGTATTCCGCAAACCCCGCGCCCCGTAAGGCTCGCGGGGTTTTTGTTTCCATTTCGGGATCGTGGTTTCCATTGACAGCCGGGGGCATTTCGGCGCAGGTTTGGGGGCATCGGGCCATTTTTCGCCGTCAGCGAGAATTTATGCCCCCACGGACCGGGAGTGCGCTATGCCCCTAACGGATCTGGAAGTGCGCCGCGCGGCAGCCAAAGAAATGACGTACCGGATTTCGGTTGGACGCGGGATGTATCTGGAGATTTCGCCATCCGGCGGCAAATACTGGCGCCTCAAGTACCGGTTCAACGACCGGGAAAAGCGACTGGCATTGGGAGTCTATCCGGACGTCACGCTCGCGCACGCTCGAAGAAAGCGTGACGAGGCTCGCGCGATGCTCGCGGACGGCGTTGATCCCGGCCAGGCCAAGAAGGACAAGAAGCGCATGGCGCGGCTCAACGCGGCCAATACGTTCGAAGCAGTGGCGCTGGAGTGGTTCGAAAGCCAGGCACCCACTTGGGCGCCGAGCCATTCGGAAAAAATCATGGGGCGACTCAAGAAGGACGTCTTTCCGTGGATGGGCCCTCGTCCGATCGCGGATATCACTGCCCCGGAAGTGCTCGAAGTGTTACGCCGGGCCGAAAAGCGCGGGGCGCATGATACCGCGCATCGCATCCACTAGAACTGCGGACAGATCTTCCGTTTCGCGGTTGCGACCGGCCGTGCACTACGTGACGTTAGCACCGACTTGCGTGGGGCGCTGCGGCCAAACCGGCATACCCATTTTGCTGCGATCACGGATCCGGCGAAGGTCGGTGAGATGCTGCGCGCTTTCGACAGTTTTTCGGGCACGTTCGTCGTGCGAGCCGCTCTGCAGCTTGCGCCGCTGCTGTTCGTGCGTCCCGGCGAGCTGAGGCAGGCCGAATGGAGGCAGTTCGACATGCAGCAGTATGAGTGGCGCTACACGGTTTCCAAGACGAAGACTGAGCATCTGGTTCCGTTGGCCACGCAGGTGGTTGAGATACTGAAAGAGCTGCAGGCGCTGACTGGGCAATGGCGCTATGTGTTTCCCGGGCGCGATCGCAGAAAACCTATGAGTGGAGCGGCGATCAATGCCGCGCTCCAACGGCTTGGCGTCGATCTGGCGAAGCTACCATCGAAGCTTGAAGTCGTCCAGTTTCTCAAGCGCGCGTTCGAGGCACTCGGCACCGAGGGGAAACCCGACAAACTCGAGAAAGCGGTCGAATTGATGTGGGCCGAGTTTGACGGACTGGATCACGAACAGATCGCCGAGCGCCTGCCGGACGCTGCCTGGAGAGGAGCCGTCAGACTCAACCTCTGTGGGAGCGACGAATGAGCCTGCCTGGACCGACCCGAAAGTCTGCGCCAAGCGTGGGTCGAAAAAACGACGGCCCAGTCGAGCGGTTCGAAGAGGGTAACTATGTGCTTGCTGCGTCGGTTTTCGATACGTTCAATCCCGACCAGCTTCGACCACTCGATGTCGTGTCGCTCAGGCAGGAATCCGTACGGCAGCCCGAGCGTGAGTTCGACAATCTGATCTCAAACGCTATCGTTACGCAAACGGGCGATTCAAAGTTTGAATGGCGGCTGGGTGATGAGATTCGCAAGCGTGCGATCGCCTAGTCAAAGAAGCTTCGCCCAGACTCGAGCAAGCCGTATTTTTGGACGAGTTGCATTGGGGCAGATAGATTTGTGCGGGCAAGCGCCGTAAGGTGCCGATGAACAATATTATCTTGGGGGAGACCGTCTTGTATTTTATCGATGGGTACATCGTTGCCAATTGCGACAAGCGAGTCGCCCAGCAGCATGAATCCTTTGCGTTCCAGCAATCGCTTCCAGTTCAGCAAGAAGCCAATAGTTGTGGTGTCATCGAATAAACCGACAGCTTCTGCTGATGCTGTTAGCTCGGCCCATTCGGCGTACCGGGGATGCCCTCTTCCGACAAGTAGCTCTTTTCTGTGCAATATCGGCGGGTTGAGTGACTCGGCATAGTGGCGGACTGAGGCTGGCGTGGTCGCACCCTTCGGAAAGATCCATGATGAGCTAAGCGATGGGAATGGGTCGTCGAAAAACTGCGGATAGGACAGAAGCGACACCCGGCCGGTTCTAAGGTTGTACTTAGCAACGTTTGGTGCCTCGTCAACCGTAACGGGCATTGAATGGAGTGCTGCCTGAATTCTTGATCTAATTACCTCATCTTCCAATTCGGTCAGTACGGATACCGCAAGTACAGTTCACGTGCAAGAAATGACCCGCCGCTTTACCCCTGGCTCAAGCTTTCTGGCCGATGGCTCGAAGTCGCAGGCTTTGAACCAGGCCAGCGCGTCCGAATCACGGTCGAAGACAAAAGGCTTGTAATCACCCCAGACTGACGCGCCCGTCAGGCCAAAGCCCGCACCAAACAAAGAAGGCCACGAACCACACGGTTCGTGGCCTTCACGCCTTCTGCAGCATCACCACCAAATCTTTTTTGAAAGACTGGATCCACAAATCCACTTGGAGTAATCTGCGCCAACGACTCAGCAACCGCAATGGCATCCTCCCGCACCGCACAAAACGGATCAAGCGCACAAAAATGCCTGCCACCAGCGTCCGCAACACCGCCGGCCTAGCCTTAACCGCCGAGGAAGAGGCCTACCGCTTCCTGCTGGAGGCCATCATCGAAGGCCGATACGCAGCAGGCCAGCGCATCGTCGCCGAGACGGTTGCAGAAGAGCTTTCAATGAGCCGCATGCCTATCCGCGCGGCACTGAAAAGACTTCAAACCGAAGGCCTGATCATCCAGCGCCCCAACCGCGGCGCCATCGTCCGCGGCCTCACAGTAGAAGAAGTCCAGGACATCTTCGACATGCGCATCGCGCTCGAATGCCTGGCCATGCGCGTCGCCGCCCCCCGCTGCACTGAAGCGCATCTCACGAAGCTCCAACGCCTGCTGGAAGACATGGACGCCTGCGTAGGCGACACGGACACCTGGGTCCAACGCCACTGCGCGTTCCACGAATACCTGTGCGAAATCAGCGGCCGCACGCGCCTCTACCAGCAAATTCACTCGCTCTACACGCTGATCGAAGGCCCCATGCGCTTGTGGATCGAGCAAGCCACCTTCAGACGCAAACGCGCGCGCGACGCCCACCAGATCCTCATCGACGCGCTGCGCACCCGCGACCCCGCGCAAGCCGAGCAAGCGCTGCGCGAGCACCTCGAATCAACCGTTCCCCAGATCATCAAGTTCCTCGAATCGCCCGCGTCGCGAGCGTAACGCGTCGGCGTCCTAACTGTCGTCGTACCTCACGCAGCTCACACCAGGAGCCTCTCGATGTCAGCAAAACAGTTCAAGCGTCTTCGTCTCGCCGCCTGCGCAGGCTTTGCGCTCCTCGCGCAGGTTGCTGGAACTTCCGCGGCGCAGGCCGCCGATCTGGGTCTCGTGAAAGGCGGCACGCTCACCTACTGTTCGAGCATGGACGCGCCGCCGCTCGCATCCTACGACGAGAATCAGCAGCCGCGTGGCTTCTCCGTCGACGTCGCGCATGACGTCGCGAAGCAGCTCGGCAATCTCAAGGTCGAGTGGAAGGTCATGTCCTTCAGCGGGCAGATTCCGGCGCTGCAGGCGAAACAATGCGATCTCGTCATCGGCCAGCTCTTCGACAAGCCCGAGCGCCGCCAGATCATCGACATCGTCGACTACATGTATTCGAGCCAGTCGATCATGGTGCCGCGCGGCAATCCGCATCACGTGCGCTCGCTCGACGACCTTTCTGGCATGAAGGTCGCGGTGCTCAACGGCACGACCATCAGCACGCTGCTCGACAAGGTAAACGAGAAGCTCAAGGCTGCGGGAAAGCCGCCCATGAACATCGTCGTCTATAGTTCGGATGCCGATGCATTTCAGGCCTTCCGCCTGAATCAGGTCGACGCCTACGGCACCACCTCGGAAAGCGCCGCGCACTTCCAGCAGGTCTCGGGCGACATGTTCGAGGAGGCGGTGCCCGGTTTCAATCGCATCGCGACCGGCATTGGCGCGCGCAAGGGCGAGCCGCTTTCGCCGGCCGTGGCGAAGGCCGTGGCCGATCTCGTGAAGAGCGATCGCTACGGCAAGATGCTCGCCACCTGGAAGCTCGAAAACGATCGCCTTTGAGCGTGGAGTGACGCCATGAATTTCAGTTGGGAAATCTTCCGGAAATTCCTGCTGGACCCAAGCCCGGCGTATCTGCACGGCTTGTGGCTCACGTTCTCGATCAGCGCCTGCGCGATCGCGTTCGGCGCCTCGCTCGGCCTGATCGTCGCGCTCATGCGGCTTTCGTCGAGTCTGCCCGTGCAGTATCTCGCGCGCGGCTATATCTGGGTCATGCGCGGCACGCCGTTGCTCATGCAGATCGTGTTCCTGTACACCGCGTTTGCCGCGGCGAACATCTTTCACTTTCACGATCTCGACTTCGGCATCATCTCGCTGCCCGGCAATATTCAGGCAGCCGTGCTCGCGCTCGGCATGAATTCGGCGGCCTATCAGGCGGAGATCATTCGCGCGGGTTTGAGTTCGGTGGATCGTGGGCAGTATGAAGCGTCGCGCTCGCTTTGCATGACTTCGGTGCTGCTCATGCGCCGGGTCGTGCTGCCGCAAGCGTTCCGCGTGATCGTGCCGCCGCTCGGCAACGAGTTTAACGTCATGCTCAAGAACACCACGCTCGTGAGCGTGATCGGCGTGCCGGAACTGCTGCTCAGCACGCAGATGATTACGTCGGTGAACTTCCGCGTGTTCGAGCTGTATCTCGTGCTCGGCATCTACTTCCTCGCGCTCACCACGCTCTGGGGTTTCGTGCAGCGGCGGCTCGAAGCGCATTTCGGCCGCGGCGAGGCGAAGCCGGCTGCGAATACGCGTCTGTTCGGCGCGCAAACGATGAAACTGCTGCGGGGGCGTTGACATGAACGAAGCACGCGAAATTGTCATCGAGGCGTCGGACATTCACAAGTCGTTCGGCTCGACCAAGGTGCTCAACGGCATTTCGTTGAGCGTCGCGAAGGGGGAAGTGGTGGTGCTGATCGGCTCGTCGGGGTCGGGCAAGACCACGTTCATCCGCTGCCTCAATCTGCTCGAGTCGTACGACAGCGGGCGGGTGCGAGTGAACGGCCATCTGCTCGGCTTTGTCGAACGCCCGAACGGCACGCTGGTGCGCGATTCGGCGCGTCAGCTCGCACGGCAGCGCCGCGATATCGGCATGGTGTTCCAGCGCTTCAATCTGTTTCCGCACATGACGGCGCTGGAGAACGTGATCGAGGCGCCTATCCATGTGCTGAAAATGCCGCGCGAAGAGGCGATCAAGCAGGCAAAGGCGCTGATCGCCCGCGTTGGTCTTGCCGATCGCGCCGACCACTATCCGTCGCAGCTTTCCGGCGGCCAGCAGCAGCGCATCGCCATCGCCCGCGCGCTTGCCATGCAGCCGAAGGTGCTGCTCTTCGACGAGCCCACCAGCGCGCTCGATCCGGAAACCGTCGGCGAAGTGCTGCAGGTCATGAAGGAGCTTGCGGAAGACGGCATGACGATGGTCGTCGTTACGCACGAAATGGGCTTCGCGCGCGAGGTGGCCGATCGCGTGGTCGTGCTCGACCAGGGCGAGTTGATCGAAGAGGGGCCGCCCGAGCGCATCTTCACCGCGCCTTCGCATCCGCGTACGCAGACGTTCTTGAAGCGGACGTTGCGAACGGCCATGCCTGTTTCTGCGTAGGCAATAGCCGCAATGCTGCATCAGCTGAAATAAAACATCATCAGGACACCAAAGAGGAGAACGCTTCGATGCGTAACTTCGAAACGCCGGGCCGCTCGCTCGTCATGGCACGCAACGGCATGGCGGCGACTTCGCACCCGAGCGCGACGCTCGCCGCCGTCCAGATTCTCGCCGCCGGCGGCAACGCCATGGATGCCGCGATTGCCGCGTGCGCGGTGCAGTGCGTGGTCGAACCCGGCTCGACGGGCGTAGGCGGCGACTGTTTCGCGCTCTATTCGCGCGGCGGCACCGATGGCGTGATCGCCTACGACGGCTCCGGCTGGGCCCCCGCGGCCGCGAGCGCCGAGCGTCTGCGCGCCATGGGCGTGGAAACCATCGCGCGTCATTCGCCGCACGCGGTCACGGTGCCGGGCGCGGTGGATGCATGGACCACGCTCCATCGCGATCACGGCCATTTGCCGCTGCGCGACGTACTGGCTTCGGCCATCCGTTTCGCTGAAGAAGGCTACGCCGTCGCGCCGCGCACCGCCCACGACTGGGCGGCAGAAGTGGAAACGCTCTCGCGCGACGCCGTAGCGCGCACCACCATGCTCGTGGATGGCGCTGCGCCGCGAGCCGGCTCGACGCACCGTCAACCGCGCCTCGCGAACACGCTGCGCGCCATCGCCGAATCGGGCCGCGACGCGTTCTACTGCGGCGCCATCGCGGCCGATCTCGTCGCGCAGCTTCAAGCGCACGGCGGCTTGCACACGCTGGACGATTTCGCCGAATTCCGCGGCGAATACGTCACGCCGATCCGCGCGAAATTCCGCGGATACGACGTGATCGAATGTCCGCCGGCAGGGCAGGGCGTCATCGCGCTGCTGTTGTTGCGTCTGCTCGACAAATACGACGCCGAAGGCAGCCCGCTCGACGCCGATCGTCTACATCGCGAGATCGAGGCGGCGAAGCTCGCCTACGCCGTACGCGACGCCGTGCTGGGCGACCCGCGCCATGGCGGCGTCGATGTCGATCGCCTGCTATCCGACGACTATGTGGACGAACTCCGCAGCCGCATCGACCTCGAAAGCGTTCTGGACCCGGCCGCCGCGCTTACCCAGGTCGAGCACCGCGACACGGTCTACATCACCGTCGTCGATCGCAACCGCAACTGCGTGAGCTTCATCAATTCGTTGTTCTATCCATTCGGCAGCGGGCTGATGGGCAAGGAATCCGGCGTGATGCTGCACAACCGCGGCATGAGTTTCTCGGTCGCGCCAGGACACCCCAACGCGATTGCGCCGCACAAGCGTCCGATGCACACCATCATTCCCGGGATGGTCGCGCGCGACGGCCGCGTGCAGATGAGTTTCGGCGTGATGGGCGGCCACTATCAGGCCATGGGCCATGCGCACTTCCTCTCGAAGGTGCTGCATTACGGCCTCGACATGCAGGCGGCGATGGATCTGCCGCGTGTCTTTCCGCGCCCGGGCACGGGCACCGTGGAAATCGAATCGACCCTGCCCGCCAACGCGCGCGCGGTGCTCGCGGATCGCGGCTTCAAGCTCGTGCCCGCTGCCGGGCCGATTGGCGGTTCGCAGGCGATCCGCATCGACTGGGAGCGGGGCGTGTTGACCGGCGCGTCCGATCATCGCAAGGACGGCTGCGCGCTCGGGTATTGAGGCAGCACACGGTCGGAAAGAAGGGGCGCGAGCGCCCCTTTTTCTTTACTGCTGGATTTCGGCTTCGACGAGCTTCGCGAGCAACGCCAGCGACTCCTGCCAGCCCAGATAACACGCCTCGACCGGAATGATCTCCGGTATGCCTTCCTGCACGACGGTCATTTCCGCGCCGAAGAACACGGCGCGCAGCTCCACGGTCGTCTGCATGGTGCCGGACAGGTGCTGATCCTCGAACACACCGGTGTATCGCAAACGCTCGTTCGGCACGAGCTCGAGATATTCGCCGCCGAACGAATGACCGTGGCCGGCCGTGAAATTCTTGAACGACATCCGGTAGCGGCCGCCGACTTTCGCGTCGAGTTCATGAACCGTGCAGGTGAAGCCGTTGGGCGGCAGCCATTTCACGACTGCGCTCGCATCGAGAAAGGCGCGATAGATGCGCTCGGGCGGCGCGCGCAGCACACGATGCAGGCGGACGGTGTTCGATGCCATGTCTAAGCTCCAAGGGTGGTGGATCGCCCTGCAATAGTAGGCCACCCGCCCGGGACCCATCGCCTAAACTTCCCAATACCGAATCAATACCGAACACCTGGCCGCATACCCATCGGCCGGATAGCCCGTAGCCGCTAACCCGCGGCACCCGGAGGTCACCATGAGCGCTCAACCGCTTGCGATGCATGAGGTCGACTACGAAGGCTTCGAGATTCACGTCAGCGCCACGCCAGCCGAGGAAGGCGCGAACCGCTACACCTACACGGCCTACGTTTGCCATCCCGGCGCGAATCCCGCGAAGCCGGGCCATACGGTCACGTATCACGCGGATGGCGACGAAACCTGGCGCAGCGAGCAGGACGCCACCGAAGAGGCGGTCCACGTGGGCCGCAGCATCATCGACGGCACGCACCCCGATCTTTCCGTGCTCTCGCTCGTGACCCACGGCTTCTAGGCCCCGCGAGTGAGCCGCCTTCGCGCGCGGCCTGCGCCAATAAAGCGGGCCGCATGCGTCGCGAGAGGGAAGAGGAAAAAGGCCCGGACCGCAGTCCGGGCAAAGCCACCGGATTTCCGGCGGCGGAGGTTTTCGTGGGCGTGCCGCTTATTTCCGCCGCGCGCATTGCACGGGCGGCGCAGAAATGAACGGCGGGCCCGCTGTCTCCCAATCGGGAGAGCGGGCCCGCCAGGCGTTGCTCGCGTAGTGCGCCGGCACTACGTGTGAGCCGCGATTACTGGCCGAAATAGGTCGGCTTGATGTTCGGTGCGCGGGTGCCGGTTTGGGCGCTGCCGTTCGTCGATGCGCCGTAGGCCGTGGCTTCTGCAGCGCCGTTCTGCTGGGCGACGCGCGCCTCGGCAGCCTGCAGGTCTTCCGGATAGTACGGGCTCGACAGATTCGGGCGGTAGCCGGCCTTTTCCAGTTGAACCAGTTCGGCGCGAACTTGAGCGCGCGTCACGGGCGCTTGCTCAGCTTGTGCGAACGACAGGGCCGGAGCGGCGAGGACGGTAGCGGCGAGTGCAGCAGCAATCAGTTTCTTCATGGTAACAACCTCCGAAAATTATGTTGTCGATCCGTAACAATCGTGCTGTTCGAACCGTTGATGACACTTTATTGCAGCGCACTTCAAAGAAAAATACCGCAATCCAGCAAACATCATTACCGTGATTGCAATAATTCCGCCGATCAGCGGCGCTTCGACCGGGCTGGTCGCGCTCTGGTGAGGCAAAATAGGGCACCCAGGGCCGCGCGTTGCGACGGCTACGCAGCCGATCGCTTGCTGCGAAACCCATTTCGAAGTTCAAGGAGAAACGCGATGAAGAACTCTCTCGGCCGCCAGGCGCTGATTGCCGCCGCGCTCGCGGGGCTTGCGACGGCCGGCGCGGGCGTGGCCCGCGCGGACGACACCGTGAATTGCTACGGCGTCGCCAAGGCCGGCCAGAACGATTGTTCGAGCAAGACCGGCGTGCACGACTGCGCGGGTCAGGCCAAGGTCGACCATGACAAAGGCGACTTCAAGACCATGCCGAAGGGCACGTGCGAGAAGCTTGGCGGCACGGCCGAAAAATGAGCCTCGCGGCTGAGGCGGCGCGCAAGGCAGGACGCGCAAAATGAGCGCGCCAAATGCACTCAGTGGCGTGGGCATCGGCCTGCGTCACGCGCACTACGAGGCCTTCATGGCCGGGCCCCCTGCGGTCGACTGGATCGAGGTCCACAGCGAGAACTACTTCGGCGAAGGCGGCTACGACCTGCACGTGCTCGAAACGATGCGCCGCGATTTGCCGGTGAGCCTGCACGGCGTGGGCCTCGGGCTCGGCTCTGCCGCGCCGCTCGATACGGCGCATCTCGCGAGGCTCGCGCGGCTCGTGGAGCGCATCGACCCCGCTGTGGTTTCCGAGCATTTATGCTGGGGCGCGAGCGCGCAAGGCGCGCTGCACGATCTGCTGCCGATGCCGCTCACGCAAGCCTCGCTCGATCACATGAGCGCGCGCGTCTCGCAGACGCAGGACGCGCTGCGCCGCACCGTGCTGATCGAAAATGTTTCGACCTACGTACGATTTCGCGGCGATACCTGGAGCGAGGCGGAATTCCTCGCGACGCTCGCGCAGCGCACGGGCTGTGGCGTGCTGCTCGACGTGAACAATCTGTACGTGAATCAATGCAACCACGGTGAAAATGCACTGGCGGCCATGGCCGCACTGCCGCCGGAGATCGTCGGCGAAATCCATCTGGCAGGGCATCGCGCGACGCCCGCCGCCGTGATCGACGATCACGGTTCGCGCGTCGCGCCGGCGGTCTGGGCGCTGTACGAGGCCGCGCTCGAACGCTTTGGCGCGACGCCCACGCTCATCGAGTGGGACACGGCGGTGCCGGCGCTCGAGGTGCTGCTCGACGAGGCGGGTCTCGCGCGCGAACGCTGCGCGAAACATGCGCGTCAAGCATCGGAGCTGCGCTCATGACTGCGCGCAACACACTGGAAGCGACGCAACGAGCCTTCGCCGCCGCGCTGGACGATCCCGCCGCCGATGCGGCGCTCGCCCACGAACTGCTTCCCGCCGATGCCGCGCTGCTGCACGAGCGCGTGGGCCTGTATCGCGGCAATGGGCGGGCGGCGCGGCGGCTTGCGCTTGCGAACGCGTATCCGG
Organism: Paraburkholderia sp. BR10141; assembly: GCF_056155635.1. NCBI lineage: Bacteria > Pseudomonadati > Pseudomonadota > Betaproteobacteria > Burkholderiales > Burkholderiaceae > Paraburkholderia > Paraburkholderia sp. BR10141. The sequence continues at coordinate 165,763 of NZ_JBMIQH010000004.1, forward strand.
TGCTCGCGGCCCTGTCTGGCGAGGCCTGGTTCGATGCGCTCGCGCTAGCCTACGCGCGCGCGCATCCTTCTCGCGATGCCGATCTGAACCGCTTCGGCGCGCGACTGCCCGAATTCGTCGAGCGCTACGAGACCGACGCACGCTATGCGTATTTCGGCGATGTCGCGCGACTCGAATGGGCGCTGCACGCAGCCAGTTGCGCGGCGAACGCTACTCCGCTCGACGCGCAGCAATGGCAAGCGCTCGGCGCGGAGCGTCTGGCGCAAGCGCGTCTCGCGGTGCATCCCGCCTGCGCGGCGCTCGCGTTACGTTTCGATGTCGTGGCGATCTGGCGGGCGCACCAGCCGGGCGGCGTCTGGCCCGAGCGCGTGGACATGCCGTCGTGGACGCTCGTGGTCCGGCCGCAATGGCGGCCCACGCCGCTCGTGCACACGCATGCCTCCCACGCGGCCTTTGTGGCGCTGCGCGACGGCGCCACGCTCGACGATGCGCTTGCACAAGCCTTCGACATCGACCCGGCTTTCGACTTCGGCGGCCAGTGGCGAGCATGGATCGAGGCGCGCGCAATCGTCGGCGTGCGAGACGACTGACCCTGCAGCATGACAGGCGCAAACGAACTCACACGATAAAGCAGAGGAATCCAAACTAACAAAACGCACGGCACTCGAAGCGCACTTTATTCAGGAGAATGGGGCGCTCGACCGGACTTGCCCGCATAGCCACGACTCACATGGCATGCGAGGATGAATGCATACGCACAGCAAGCGCCCGGCAACCGGCGCTGCTGCAAGGCCAGCCCCCGAAGGCCCCAGATGATGATCCGCCGACCGAACGCCGTGCTTGCCATCGGCATCGCGCTGGCCGCAGTGCTGACGCTGATCGCCGCGTGGGTCATGGCGCAGATGCGGCACGACGCGCTCGCGAGCGCCCGCGCTTCCGCCTCCAATATGGCGCTGCTTTTCGAGCGCGACACGGCGCGCAATTTCGACGTCTACAACCTTTCGCTGCAGGCCGTCATCGACGCCATCGACGATCCGCGTCTCGCCGCGCTGCCCCCCGACATTCGCCAGAATGTGCTGTTCGACCGCTCGGCCACGGCGAAGAATCTCGGCGCGATCTTCGTGACCAACGCAGTGGGCGACGTGGTGTTCGATTCGCGCTCGGTGCCGCCGCGCGCGCTCAATGTGGCCGACCGCGACTACTTCATCGCGCAGCGCGACTCGCCGCACGTGGGCCTCTTTCTGAGCCACCCGTTCATTCCACGCGACGGACCGGCCAACGCAACCATCGGATTGAGCCGCCGTCTCTCGAACCCCGACGGCTCGTTCGCGGGCGTGGTGGTCGGCACGATGCGGCTCGATTATTTCCGGCAATTGTTCAGCGGCGTGGATATCGGCACGGACGGCGCGCTGGCGCTCACGCTCGCCGATGGCACGCTGCTCATGCGCCGCCCGTACGTCCCCGATCTGATCGGCAAGAGCGTTGCGGAATCCGCGCTCTTCCAGCGGTTCCAGCGATCCCAGGCTAGCGGTTTCTTCTCGCTCGGTCCGGTCGACCGCGTGCGGCGCTGGTTCGCGCTGCGGCGCGTGGAGGGTTACCCACTCGTGTTCAGCGTCGCCGTCGCGGCGGACGACATCTATCGCGAATGGCGCGTGCGCGCCTGGATCATCGGCACGCTCACGGCGGTGCTCGACGTCTCGCTGATCGCGCTCGCGTTGATGTTCACGCGCCAGTTGCGCCAGCGCGGCGCAGTGGAGGCGGAGTTGCGCGCGCAGGCGGGCACGGACGCGCTCACGTCGCTCGCGAACCGGCGCGCCTTCGAAACCCGCGCGGACCACGAATGGGCGCGCGCACGCCGCTCGGGCAGCCCGCTCGCGCTCGTGCTGCTCGATGTGGACCGCTTCAAGCTCTACAACGACCGCTACGGTCACCTCGCGGGCGACGACGCGCTCGCGGCCGTCGCCCACGCAATCGGCGCACACGCACGCCGCGCGGCGGACTGTGCGGCGCGCTACGGCGGTGAAGAATTCGTGCTGGTGCTGCCCGACACGGGCGAGGCCCAGGCGCTCGCGCTGGCCGAGAAGGTGCGCGCCGCGATCGAGGCGCTGGCGCTGCCGCATGCCGACAGCCCGAACGGCGTGCTCACGGTGAGCGTGGGCGTGGCCTGCACGACGCAAAGCGCGTTTGCCGACTGGCGCACGCTGACCGATGCCGCCGACGCGGCGCTTTACACCGCCAAGCGCTCGGGCCGCAACCGCGTGGCGGCATGGCTGCCCGCCACGACCGACGACGCGCGCGGCGCGGATCTAAGAGGCCGCTCCGGCTGACCGTCATCAAATTTTACCCGGATGATATTGCACCACCCAATTTACCCGGGTAATATTCGTCCATCATTGGATACCAGGAAGGAGAACACCATGGTGGTGGCGAACGGCTGTACGGCTTTTGCGGGCACGCGCTTGATCGCGCGCGGCGCACCGCTTCAGGTGGCGCTGGCGGTCAAGGCGGAGCTCGAACGTGAAGGGAACGAAAACGGAAACGAAAACGGCGCAACGGTGCTGGTCTTCGACGACCACGACGCGCGTCCGGTCGAATTCGATCTGCGCGGCACGAATAAGGACATCGAGGCGCGCATCGTCGCACAGGCCAGTCGCGAGCAAGGCGCAACCGCGCCGGACGTCATCGACGAAGCCGCCCCGGACGACGCCCCGCGCGGCCGCGGCCGCCCGAAGCTCGGCGTGGTGGCGCGCGAGGTGACGCTGTTGCCGCGCCACTGGGACTGGCTCGGCGCGCAGCCCGGCGGGGCCTCGGTGGTGTTGCGCCGGCTCGTGGATGCCGCGCGCCATGCGAGCGAAGCACGCGAACGCGTGCGCGCGGCCCAGGAAGCCGCGCATCGCTTCATGACTGCACTGGCCGGCGATATGCCGAATTACGAGGAGGCGTTGCGCGCGCTGTACGCGGGCGAGCGTAGCCGCTTCGAAGCGGCGAATGCGCCCTGGCCAGAAGACGTGCGCGATTACGCGCGGGAACTCGCGGAATCCGCATTCGCCTGAACGCGCGAAGGGCTCCAATCGTGTGGGCAAAAAAAGCCGCTCCAGCGGGGAACTGGAGCGGGGAAGTCGGAGAGTTTGCTGCTTGCCAACACTGCATGAACTCTCGTGAGGGTCACGCAGCAAGGACAGTCTAGATCCGGCATCCCACCCCTAATATAGGATGAGTCTGAAACTTCATTCGGTGCTGACTTCGCGGCTCGGGTCGACGGCCGCCGGGAGTGTTTCGGATGCTCGACATCCGGCTTGCCACGCTGATTGCGGCTCCGTACACTCCCGCCTGACCTGCATCAAGGGCGGCCGTTGCTTCGATGCGTGCGCGCCAACAATCAAAACCACAACCAGACCGCAAATCACGCCGACAAGAGGAACCCATGTCCGACTCCTATTTCCCCCGCTGGCGCGCGCAGACGGGTGACGCCCGCAGCGTCGTGGCTCCCGACGAGCGCCTGCCCTGGCCGCAGATGTTCGCCATGGGCGTGCAGCACGTCGTCGCGATGTTCGGCTCGACCGTGCTTGCGCCGCTGCTCATGGGCTTCGATCCGAACCTGTGCATTTTCATGTCGGGTGTCGGCACACTGCTGTTCTTCGTGGTGGTGGGCGGGCGCGTGCCGAGCTATCTCGGTTCGAGCTTCGCGTTCATCGGTCTCGTGATTGCTGTCACGGGCTACGGCGGGCAGGGACCCAATCCCAATATTCCGGTCGCGCTCGGCGGCATCATCGCGTGCGGCGTGGCTTATACGCTGATCGGCCTGCTCGTCTCGGCCGTCGGCACCAAATGGATCGAAACGCTCATGCCGCCGGTGGTGACCGGTGCGATCGTCTGCGTGATCGGGCTGAATCTCGCGCCCATCGCAGTGAAGGGCGTGAGCGGGTCGATCTTCGACTCGTGGATGGCGATCGTCACCGTGCTCTGCGTGGGCGGCGTGGCCGTGTTCACGCGCGGCATGCTGCAGCGTCTGCTGATTCTCGTCGGCCTGTTGATCGCCTATGTGATCTACGCGATCGTCACAAACGGCATGGGCCTGGGCAAGCCGATCGACTTCTCGATCGTCGCGAACGCCGCCTGGTTCGGTATGCCGAAGTTCACCGCGCCGGTGTTCGACCCGCACGCCATGGCGCTGCTCGTGCCGATCGCCGTGATTCTGGTGGCGGAGAACCTCGGCCACATCAAGGCGGTTTCCGCGATGACGGGCTACAACCTCGACCGCTATGTGGGCCGCGCGTTCATCGGCGACGGCCTAGCCACGATCGTCTCGGGATTCGCGGGCGGCACGGGTGTCACGACCTACGCGGAAAACATCGGCGTGATGGCCGTGACGAAAATCTACTCGACGCTCGTGTTCGTGATCGCTGCGCTCATCGCGCTCGTGCTCGGCTTCTCGCCGAAGTTCGGCGCCGTCATTCAGACGATTCCCGGCCCGGTGCTGGGCGGCGTCTCGATCGTCGTGTTCGGTCTGATCGCCGTGACGGGCGCGCGTATCTGGGTCGTCAACAAGGTGGACTTCTCGGACAATCGCAATCTCATCGTCGCCGCGGTCACGCTCGTGCTCGGCGCGGGCGACTTCTCCCTCAAGCTCGGCGGCTTCGGGCTGGGCGGCATCGGCACCGCCACGTTCGGCGCGATCATTCTCTACGCGTTGCTGCGTCGCAAGCCGGCGCAGGAAGCGGCGGTTTAAGCCTCACCGCCTTAGCGCCTTAGCGCGACATGCGGCGCCGGTCCTCGGCGCCGCTTTTTAGCCCTCTCCCGTTTCCCCCACCTGCGCCTACGTGCTCAGTTGCGATTGCGCCCACGTGTCGTCATCGCCGTCTCCGAAAGATCGACTTCGCGCATCAGCTTCGCGAGCGTCTCGTCGTTGATCTGCATCTGGTTGCGCAGCTTGAGCAGCGTCGCGCGTTCGGCGCGCATGCCGGCGAGGCGCATTTCCATTTCCAGCGCGTCCGAGCGGCGCGCGTTCGCGCTGCGGTCGCGGTCGGCGTCGAGCGAGGCGAGGCGGCGGCGATAGGCGTCCATCACGCGTGCGGTCGTGTCGGCGGCGTAGGCGGCCTGCGATTCGTCGAGATCCTCGCTCACCTTTTCGTGCACCGCATCCACGGCGCGGATGGCCGCCTGCGCCGCCTGGATGCGCGCCGCGCGCTCCTCGGCCGCGTGCGGTCCCTGCGCGCCGCGCCGCACGCCGCGCAGCAGGAGCGGCAGGCCGACGATCGCCACCAGCAGCGAGGCGAGGATCACCCCCGTCGCGATGAAAATGGCGCTGTCGCGCCCGGGCAGCGGGCTGCCGTTGGCGAGCGCGACGGGCAGCGAGAGCACGCCCGCGAGCGTCACCGCGCCGCGCACGCCCGCGACCGTGGTGATCGCCACGGTGCGCAGGCCCGGCACCGCGTTCGCCACGCCGTGGCGCGCGGCGCCGCGGCTCGCCACCCAGCGCAGCAGCCAGACCCAGCCGAAGCGCATGGCGTAGAGCGCCGCAAGCACGGCGGCGATGTAGCCGATGAGGCGCAGCATCTGCACGTTGCTCGTGTGGTGCGCGTCGAGCAGCGCCTTGCCGAGAATGCCCGGGAACTGCAGGCCGAGCAGCGTGAACACCATGCCGTTGAAGACGAACTCGATCATCGACCAGGTGCTCGTCGCGCGCACGCGTGTCGACACCGGTCCTTTGTGCGCGACGCTCGTGAAGTTCATCGTCATCCCGGCGGAAACGGCTGCGAGCACACCGGACACTTCGAGGTGCTCGGCGAACAGATACGCCGCGAACGGAATCAGCAAGGTGAGCACGACGCCGGGCGCGGGGTCGCCCTCTTCGGTCGTGTTGAGAAAGCGCGCCGACACGAAGCTGAAGAGCCAGCCGATCGCCGCCCCAAGCGCCAGACCGCCCGCCGCGATCACGACGAAGCTGAGCGCCGCCGCGCGCAGCGAAAAGTAGCCGGTGAGCGCGGCCGCCACGGCGAACTTGAGCGCGACGAGGCCCGAGGCGTCGTTCATCAGCGCTTCGCCTTCGAGGATGTGCATGAGCTGCGCGGGAATGCGGTCCTTGCCGGCGATGCCCGCGAGCGCGACGGCGTCGGTGGGCGAAAGCACGGCGGCGAGCGCGAACGCCACGGGCAGCGAGATCTGCGGCACGAGCCAGTGCACGAAATAGCCCACGGCGACGACCGTCAGCAGCACGAGCCCGAGTGCGAGCATGAGGATCGCGCGGCGCTGCAAGAAGAACTCGCGTTTGGGCATGCGCCAGCCGTCCGCGAACAGCAGCGGCGGAATGAACAGTGCCATGAAGATGTCGGGATCGAACGTGACGTGCGGATTCACGAGCGGAAACGTGAGCAACGCGCCGATGCCGATCTGCACGAGCGGCAGCGGAAGCTTGAGGGGCACGGTGCGCGCGAGGATGCCGGACACGGCAACGGCGAGCAGCAGAATCAGAACGGTGAAGAGAATGTCCATCGAAAAACGTAGCGGGGGCCAAACGGGACCAAACGAGGCCAAACGAGGCCAAACGAGGCCAAACGGGACCAGGGGGAAGCGTCGAAGAGGGGACGACGCCTCTTTTCACGCGCGGTGCGGCACGGCGTTCTGGCGCGCATTAGAGGAGGGCGCGCCGGTCGAGGGACAGTGTAGCCTGACGCGTCTGTAAGCTGCCGCGAAGCGCGCAGGGCGAACGCGTCGCAAGCCCGATATGTGCCGAAAATGCGGCAATTTGTCCGCCCTGTGTGCGCCACCACCGAAGCAAAGGCCCGTGGAAAGGCGCACGATATCGGTGCGCCGTGCGAGGTCTCGCGCGGTGCACGGCGTGCCCCTTCGCGGCGCACGCGATGGGCGCGAACGCATTTCGCGATGCGTGCCAGATCGCAGTGCGAGCGAGCACGGACCTTGCTTAACCCCTCCTGTGACGCAACGAAAATCAGGCTATGGAGGACGAGCGCGGGCCGTGCAGAGGCTGTGCGGACTGCAGCGTCCTTCCTACGCGCTAGAGGATGGCATGATCACAGAGCAACAGGACAAAACAGCCGTGACCCCTCACGGCTTCGATCTCAGCGTCACTTCGGGGCTGCAGCGCTACAGCGCACACCATGGCGACCTCACGCTCACGAGCGTGTTCCAGCCGGTGTTCAGCCTCTCGCACATGCGTGCGGTGGGCTACGAAGGGCTACTGCGCGCGCACGATCCGCTCGACCGCCCGGTTTCGCCGCTCGACGTGTTCGGCGACGCCGCGCGCGTGGGCGAAGCGCTGCTGGTGGACCGGCTCGCCCAGGGGCTGCATCTGGAGAACTTCGCGCTGCTCGGCGCGGAGCGCGAGTGGCTCTTTCTCAACGTGCATCCGGGCACGCTGATCGAGGCGTATCACTCGGCGGCGCTGCTCGCGAACCTGCGGCGGCTGAACATCGCGCCGCGGCGCGTCGTGCTCGAGGTGCTGGAAGACGACGCGACCGATCTCGACGCCCTCGCGCAGGCCGTGGCGACGTTTCGCGAGCGCGGCTTTCTCGTGGCGCTCGACGACTTCGGCGCGGGCAACGTCGATATCGGCCGCGTGTGGCAGCTCAATCCCGACATCGTGAAGCTCGACCGCATCATGCTCATGCACGCGCAGCATCGCGCCGACATGGCCGCGACGCTGCCCGCGCTCGTGGCGCTGTTGCACGACGCGGGCAAGCTCGTGCTGATCGAGGGCGTGGAGACGGAACACGAAGCGCAGCTCGCGCTCGCGTGCAACGCCGACTTCGTGCAGGGCTTCTTCTTCGCGCGGCCCGCGCCCGGACTCGCCGACGCCGCCCAGGCGCAAGCCGTGATCGCCGAGGCGACCGAGCGTTTTCGTCAGCAGACCGAAACGCGCGAGCGCGGCGAGACGAATCGCCTCGTGCCTTATCTGCGTGCGTTCGAGCGCGCGGCCGAACGGCTTTCGGCCGGCGAATCGATGGAGGAGGTGTGCTGGAACTTCCTCGCGCTCGATCATGCGGCGCGCTGCTATCTGCTCGATTCGAACGGCCGGCAGGCGGGCCGCAACGTGGTGCTGCGCGTCGATCGGGCCGAGCGCGATGCGCGCTTTTTGCCGCTCGAGGACGCACAAGGCGCGAGCTGGCTGCGCAGGCCGTACTTCCGCACGGCGCTCGTCACGCCGGGGCGCGTGCACGTGACCGGACCGTATCTGTCGATCAACGAGGCGCTGCCGTGCCTGACGCTTTCGATGGCCGTGCAGGTGGGCGAGCGCCTGTGCGTGCTGTGCGGCGACATCGACTGGTTCGAGTAGGCGTGCATCTGCGATCATGTCGTGTTTCTCACGACATGGCGCGCAAACATGCCACATGAACGGGTGCTGCTGGAGGTCATCGCGACCACCGTCGCCGATGCGCAAGCCGCCGAGCGCGGCGGCGCGGATCGTCTCGAACTCGTCACCGCACTGGGCGAGGGCGGCCTCACGCCCAGCATCGGCATGATCGAAGCCGTGGTCGCGGCGGTGGCGATTCCCGTGAACGTGATCGTGCGGCCGCACAGCCGCGCGTTTATTTATGATTCCAACGATTACACGGTGATGCTGCGCGACGTGCGCGCCGCGAAGCTCGCGGGCGCGCATGCGGTCGTGATCGGCATGCTCACGCCTTCGCATGAAGTCGATCGCGAAGGACTGCAGCGCGCGATCGAGGCCGCCGACGGCATGTCGCTCACGTTTCATCGCGCGTTCGACGAAGCGCGCGATCTGCAGGAGGCGTTCGACGTGCTGCTCGGTTTCGACGCCGTGACGAACGTCCTCACCTCGGGCGGCAAGCCCTCGGTGCTGGACGCGCAGGCGCAGATCGCAACGCTCGTGCAGCGCGCGGCCCGCACGCATTGCACGGTGCTGGCGGGCGCGGGACTCACGCTCGACCGCGTGGCGCAATTCGTGAGCGCGACGCGCGTGCGCGCGGTTCACTTCGGCTCGGGCGTGCGCATCGACGGCAAGGGACTCGCTCCCGTCGACGAAAACAAGGTGCGGCGCGCGCGGAACCTGCTCGACGCCTGACCCATAAAAAAGCGCGCGCCATGCAGATGAACGGCGCGCGCCTGCCGGCTTCACTTCACCTTATTTCGCCACGACCACCGGAATGCCGCGCAACGCGCCAGCACCCTTGAACGACGCGAGGGCTTCCTGGACCGCGGCGCTCGTCTTCACGTCGATGGCAAGGCGCGCCGCCAGTTCGCGCTCGCTGCGTTTGACCGCAGCGACGTTCGCCAGCTTGACGTGCCCATAGCCGCGCACACGTTGATGCAGATTCGCGAGCTTGGCGATGTCGTCGGCGTTTTCGGCGGTGAGGCTAGCGAACGCACCGCGCAGCGTCGCCTCGTAGTCGCCGGCGAGGGCGCGCTCCATGCGGCGCTCCAGTGTCTTGCCGAACGGATCGAGCCACGTGCCGCGCACGCTGCGGCCCTTCTTGAGCAGCCCGAACGCACTCCACATCCACTGGCCGAACTGCATCTTGCGCGGAGGCTGGCCGTTCTTTTCACGCGCGATGAGCGGCGGCGCGAGGTTGAACTTCACGGTGAAGTCGCTGCCCGCCGTGCCCTCGAACTGCGCCTCGAGCGCGGCGCGCAACGCCGGGTCGGCGTGCAGGCGCGCGACTTCGTATTCGTCCTTCACGGCAAGCAGCCGATAGAACGTGGTCGCGACGGCGCGCGCGAGCGTTTTCTCCGCACTCTTGTCGGCGCTGCGTGCGGCATCGACCAGCGCGCGATAGCGCTTCTCGTAGCTCGCGCCGCCATACGCGAGCAGACGCGCTTCGCGGTCGGCGATCAGTTCGTCGAGCGTTTGCGTGAGCTTGCGCGCCGTGGCTTTCGCGGCGGCTGCACGTTGCGTGCCGAGCGCTTCGAGCGCAGCGGGATCGGCGGCGGCCATGCGGCCGATGGAGAACGCGAACAGGTTCGCCTGCACGGCCACGTTGTTCAGTTCGATGGCGCGCGTGAGCGCCGCGAGCGAAACCGGCACGAGACCAAGCTGCCACGCGAAGCCGAGCATCACGATGTTGGCGCCGATCGTGTCGCCGAGATAACGCTGCGCAAGCGCCTGCGCGTCGCATGCGGAGAGCGGATCCTGTGCGTTCGAAGCACCGCCGGTCGCCGCGTGCCGCATCTTCGCGAGCAGCGCGTCGGCGTGCAGGTTCGCTTCGGGGTTCTGCACGAACGACGCGTTCGGAATCTCATGCGTGTTCACGACGATACGCGTGCGGTCGTGCCGCACGGTTTGCAGCGCGTCGGCGCTCGCGCCCACCACCATGTCGCAGGCGAGCAGCAGGTCGGCCTGCTGCGTGTCGATGCGCACCTGGTTGAGCAGCGCGTCGGTCGCCGCGAAGCGCACGAACGAGAGCACCGAGCCGCCCTTCTGCGCGAAACCCATGAAGTCGAGCACCGAAGCGCTCTTGCCTTCCAGATGCGCGGCCATACTGATGAGCGCGCCCACGGTCACGACTCCGGTGCCGCCCACGCCCGTCACGAGGATGTCGTAGGGCGCGTTGTCGAGATGCGTGGCCGGCATGGGCAGCGCATTCACGCGCGCGGTGAGCGCCTGCGGATCGAACGCGGCGCCCGCGGCCTTCTTGAGCTTGCCGCCCTCGACGGTCACGAAGCTCGGGCAGAAGCCGTTCACGCACGAATAGTCCTTGTTGCACGACGACTGGTCGATGCGGCGCTTGCGGCCCAGCTCCGTTTCCACGGGCTCAACTGAAAGGCAATTCGACTGCACGCCGCAATCGCCGCAGCCTTCGCACACTTCCTCGTTGATGAAGAGACGCTTGTCCGGGTCGGGGAATTCGCCCTTCTTGCGGCGGCGGCGCTTTTCGGCGGCGCAGGTCTGGTCGTAGATCAGCACGGTCACGCCCGGCGTTTCGCGCAGTTCGCGCTGCACCGTGTCCAGTTCGCTGCGGTGATGGAACGTCGTGCCCTTCGGGAACAGACCGTGATGGCCGTCGTACTTCTCGGGCTCGTCGCTCACCACCACGAAGCGCGAGACGCCTTCGGCTTCCACCTGGCGTGCGATCTGCGGCACGGAAATGCTGCCGTCCACGGGCTGGCCGCCCGTCATCGCCACGGCGTCGTTGTAGAGGATCTTGTAGGTGATGTTGGTCTTCGCCGCGACTGCCTGGCGAATCGCAAGGATGCCTGAGTGAAAGTAGGTGCCGTCGCCGAGATTCTGGAACACGTGCGGCATCTTCGTGAACATCGAGTGCGCGGCCCAGTCCACGCCTTCGCCGCCCATCTGGATCAGGCCCGTGGTGTCGCGCTCCATCCACGAAGCCATGAAGTGGCAGCCAATGCCGGCCTGCGCGATCGAGCCTTCGGGCACCTTGGTCGACGTGTTGTGCGGGCAGCCCGAGCAGAAGTAGGGCGTGCGGCGCACCGCGTCGGCGGCGTTCGAGAGGATTTTCGGCGCGACGAGATCGACCACGCGCTCGCGGCGGTCGAGCGCCGGACGGTGCTTCGCGAGCCACGCGGCGAACACGGGCAGGATGCGCGAGGGGCGCAGCTCGCCCAGCTCCGAGAGCAGCAGCGTGCCGTCTTCGGCGTGCTTGCCGATCACGGTGGGGCGCGCGCCTTCCTTGCGGTTGTAGAGGTAGTCCTTGATCTGCTGCTCGATCACCGGCCCCTTCTCTTCGATCACGAGCACGTCGGTGAGGCCCGCGACGAACGCGTCGATACGCGACATCTCCAGCGGGAACGACAGGCCCACCTTGTAGATGCGCACGCCCGCGCGATCGAGGTCGTCGACGGTGAGATCGAGACGGCGCAGCGTTTCCATCAGGTCCAGATGCGCCTTGCCGCAGGTGACGATGCCCACGTTCGCATGCGGGCTCGGCGCGATCCACTTGTCGATGCTGTTCATGCGCGCGAAGTGGCGCACGGCGTCGAGTTTGGCGGCGAGGCGCTGCTCGATGGCGAGACTCGGCAGATCGGGCCAGCGGTTGTGCAGGCCGCCCGGCGGCGGCGTAAAGCCCGCAGTGGCCAAATCGGGTGCTTGCCAGTCGGTTTTGATGGCATCGAGATCGACGGTCGAGCCCGACTCCACCGTCTCCGAAATCGCCTTGTAGCCCACCCACGCGCCCGAGTAGCGCGAGAGCGCCCAGCCATACAGGCCGAATTCGAGCATGTCCGCGATGTTCGACGGATTCACCACAGGCATGTGCCACGCCATCAGCACGACGTCGCTCTGATGCGGCATGGACGACGACACGCAGCCGTGGTCGTCGCCGGCCACCACGAGCACGCCGCCGTGCGGCGACGACCCGTAGGCGTTGCCGTGCTTGAGCGCGTCGCCGGCGCGATCGACGCCCGGGCCCTTGCCGTACCACATCGCGAACACGCCTTCGACGGTGCGCTCGGGGTCCGCTTCCACGCGCTGCGTGCCGAGCACGGCGGTGCCGCCCAACTCCTCGTTGATGGCGGGCAGGAAGCGCACGTCGGCGGCTTCGAGCAGTTTCTTCGCCTTCCACGCCTGCTGATCGACCATGCCGAGCGGCGAGCCGCGATAGCCGCTGATGAAGCCCGCGGTGTTCAGGCCATGCGCGCGGTCGAGTGCGCGCTGCATGAGCGCGAGGCGGATCAGCGCCTGGGTGCCGGTCAGGAAGATGCGGCCGTGCGTGGCGGTGAGGTTGTCGGTGAGCTTGTAATCAGCGAGGGGCGGCGTATCAAGCGGCGAGGATGTGTCGCCGAACGCGGGGCGCGCGGTCATTGGGGGGAGTCTCCATATATCGACCGCAGTGAGCGCTTCAGCTGTCGCCCGGAGTTAGTGCTTCAGCACTTACCCCGGGCCCATGCAGAGCACTTGCTGCGATCTCATGCTTAGCTTTGCTGTCGTACGCCCTCCGAGGAGAGCGGCGAAAGAGACTCTATTTTTTCTCGCCAATGACGGAAATTTTTTGCTAACTCTCCGGCGCTGCCGCCTATTCGCGCGAGAGCCTGCCCGCGCCGGGCGAATTTGGAGAGAGATTTTCCCTGCGCGGCCGCGATCCCGCCCGGATCGGCCTTCGGGACAATCCGTCAGATCGTCCGCGGTGCGTAGGGCTTCGCGCGATCGAATGGCACGACATCGTGAAAGTGCGTGTAGTCCATCGTGCTCACGCCGTCCGCGTCGCTCATCAGGTCGACGTAGCGGTAGTCCCAGCGGATCTGGCGGTCCGACCAGCTAAAGCGCGCCTGCATGGTCTGCGCGGTCGATTCGTCGGAGCCCTCGATCACGACATGCAGCGTACCGTGCTGCTCGGCCAGCATCTCGGGTGTGACGCCGTAGAGCGGGCTCGATTCGTCGATCACGTGCATGAGATTCCAGCCCAGCGTGAAGAGCGGATGCTGGTCGCGCACGAGCTTGAGGTCGTGGATGCGCCGCGCGCGAAAGCCGTCCGACGAGGTTTCGATGCGGATGAGCCGCAGCTTCGCGCCCGCTTCGGCGATCACGTTCTGGCGGGCGTTGGCCGCGCGCGCCATCAGCGTCATGCGGCCTTCGATGGGGTGCACCACCACCTGGCTCGCGAACATGATCTTGGCGCGCGGGCGCGAGAAGCGCGCGAACACGAGGCCGGTCGCCAACGCGATCCCCGACATGCCGACGAAGATCTCGAACGTGGCGACGATATGCGCGTAGAGCGTTTGCGGATGCATGTCGCCGTAGCCGACGGTGGCGAGCGTCTCCACGCTGAAGAAGAACGCGCCGAGGAAGCCCTTTGGATACTGGTTGGCGATGGGTGCGGCGCCGAGCTGGTAGAGGCACGCGAACACGCCGTTCATGAGCAGGAAGAGGGCCGCGAGCGACGCAAAGAAGGTGGGCCAGCGCATGGTGAGCGCCGTGTGATAGAAGTCGCCCCAGGACTGCGGCATGCCGTAGACGAGCACCTCGCGCGTGCCGATCATCAGCTTGCGCGGCGTGCCGCGTCTGGCTCTTTTCCTCGGCCCCGCGGGCGTTTCGGCCTTGCAGGCGTCCATATCCACGCCGGGCGAAGCCCCGGATGCCGAATCGGCTTGCTGGGCTGCTTCCTGGTTGGCGAAGCGCTCCGGCGTCTCGGACGTCATGATGGTCCCTGCGGATCTGAAGTAAGGAGAAGAGCGTAGCAATGCCGCAGGGACAGGACAAGCGGGCACGCGCCGACGGGCGCTGGCAGGGCGCAGGGCTAGCGCGACGAGAGCAGCAGCGAGACGCGGCAGGAACGGCGTCGAACGAAAGGCTTACGGAAACCCATGCGGCTTCGGAATGCCCGCGCCATGTTCGATATCGGCGATGGCCTGGCGGCGCGCGGCGTCCACGGCGAGCGTCGCCGCGTCGAATCCCGAGTTGCCGCCGACCGTGACCCACGGCTGCACGGCCTTGTCGCGATGCGTGATCTGATACTCGGCGTCCCAGCGAGCGCCCTGCAGTTCGAGCGGATGCACGTGGATGGCGTAGACGCCGTATAGAAAGAGCTGTTCGGACATGGCTAACCTCCTGTCGACCAGAGTTGGCGCTTTAGCTGTCGGCCGGAGTTAGTGCTTCCGCACTTACTCCGGGCCCATGCAACGCCATTACTCTGGCCCCATGCACAGCTGTCGACCAGAGTTGGCGCTTTAGCTGTCGGCCGGAGTCAGTGCTTCAGCACTTATTCCGGGCCCATGCAACGCCCTCACTCTGGCCCCATGCAGAGCCCCCGTCTCTTGCAGCGCTGCCGGCAGTCCCCGAGCGGGCCCTGGGCTCACCGGGCGACTTACAGCTCGAGTTCGCCGAGAATGCGATGCGCCAGCGCCTTGGCTTCTTCGAGAGCTTCTTCCGGCGTGCCCGATGCGGCTTCGACTTCATACACCGCGTTTTCGAGTTCCTCGCCGTCGTCGCGCGCCAGGGAGACCAGGCCCTGGTACTGGCCGGCGTTCATGGGCCGCACTGTGGCGACGGCCGTGTAGATCCCCTTGGTGTAGCTGACGTCTTCCATAACGTGCTCCTCGTGGAAGGAAACTCCCCTCGACGGGTCACAGTCGATGAAGGCGCGCAAGCGTCGCGCCTGACCCGCAACAAGAGGGAGATTCCATGCTAGCACGTTGCCCGCGCGGCTGCGGGACACGCATATGACGACGGCGCGGCGCTTTCATGTCAGCCCCGCGCCGTGTCCGGGCGGCGCGCCAGACTGCGCGCCGCGGGCGCCTTCAGTCGGCGAGCAACGCGACGACTTCGTCGAGCGTCGGCGAATGCGCGCCGGGCCGGCGGCACGCGGCCGCGCCCGCGGCGAGCGCGAAGGCGAGATGCTGGCGCCAGTTGCGCTGCGGCGCGCTCATGAGGCTGAACAGCAGCCCGCCGATGGACGCGTCGCCGGCACCTACCGTATCGGCCACTTCGACGCGCGGCGGCGCCGCCTCGATCACCTCGGTGCCCACATAGAGCGTGGCCGCCTGCGCGCCGCGCGTGACGAGCAGCGTGGCGGCCGGATTGAGCGCGCGCACGGCGTCGATGGCGTCGGCCTCGCTCTTGCCGGCGAACAGCATGCGCAGGTCTTCATCGGAGACCTTGATGAGATCGGCGAGCGCGGCCATGCGGCGAAGGATCGGCTCGTAGCCGTGCGCCATGAGGTTGCGGTAGTTCGGATCGAAGCTGATCTTCACGCCGGCCGCGCGCAGCTCGGCGGCGAGCGTGGCGAGCGTTTCGCCGAGCGGCTGGCGCACGAGGCTGATGCAGCCGAAGTGCGCCCACTTCGCATGCGCGCGCCAGCCTTCGGGCAGCTTCGCGGGATCGAAGGCGAGGTCGGCGCTGTGCTCGCCGATGAAGTAGTACGCGGGCGGATGCGTCTGATGCACGATCGCGAGCAGCGGCGCGCGCTCCACGCGCTGCATGAAACGCATGTCGAGACCGGCGGCCACGCTTGCGTTCCAGAGCTCGTCCGAGAAGTTGTCGACGCCGAGCGCTCCCACGCTCGCCGTGGGCAGCCCGAGGCGCGCGACCGCGCGCGCGACGTTCCAGCCCGCGCCGCCAGGATGCGCGCGCCAGTGCGAGTCCATGCCCGGTGCGCCGGGCTGCGACGTGTGCGGCGTGCCCTCGGGCGCGGGAGTGCGCACGAGATCGGTGAGAATGTCGCCGGCCGAGATGAAGGCCGGGAAGCCGGACGAAAAGTCCGGGCCGGTGCTGCAGGTGCTCATCGTCGTGTTCCTCTCTCTAGTTCTGGCCGCTCGTGCCCGTCATGCGTTCGCGCCACCGGCGTCGGCGGCGGTCGCTTCCTCGCGGCCGATGACCGGCGCCATGCCGCGTCCGGGCAGCGCGTTCAGCGCTTCGTAGCACGCGCCCATCGTGTGATAGTCGGTCTTGCCGGCGGGACTCTTCTCGTCACTGTACTTACGGTTGTCGCAGGTGAGGATGCGATACCACGCACCGTAACGATGATCGACGAAATTCGCCCAGCTGTAGCGCCAGATTTCGTCGTACCAGTCCCAGAATCGCTCGTTGCCGGTGCGCTTGCCGAGCAGCGCCGCCGTGGCGAAGGTTTCCGCCTGCACCCAGAAGTACTTGTCGTGATCGCACACGGTGCCGTCTGGGCCGAAGCCGTAGTAGAGGCCGCCGTGATCGTTGTCCCAGGCGTGCGCCATGGCGGCGTCGAACAGTTCGATCGCGCGCGGCAGCAGCCAGGGCAGCGGCCGGTGCCGTTCGAGCAGCAAGAGCAGCTTCGCCCACTCCGTTTGATGGCCCGGCTGGAAGCCCCACGGGCGGAAGATGTTCGAGCTGTCTTCCTCGTTGTAGTGCCAGTCCACCGACCAGTCCGCGTGAAAGTGCTCCCACACGAGCCCTTGCGAGAGCTTCGCCTGGCGCAGCGTGATGTTCGAGGCGACGCGCTCGGCGCGGTCGAGATAGACGAGATGGCCCGTCGCTTCGTGGGCCGCGAGCAGCGCCTCGGTCGTGTGCATGTTGGCGTTCTGGCCGCGATAGCCCGAGACGATCCAGTCGGCGCTCGCCTCGTCGGCGTAGAGGCCCGCCGCGCCGTCCCAGAAGCGGTGTTCCATCAGATCGAAGGTCGCGCCGATCATCGGCCGCGCTTCCTCGATGCCGGCCATCGCCGCATGCGCGTAAGCGAGCAGTACGAACGCGAGGCCGTAGCAGTGGCGCGTGGCGTCGAGCACGCGCTTCTTGCCGTCGCGCCAGTCGATCTCCCAGTCGTAGCCCTGCAGATGCGGGTCCCAGTGGCCCTCGCGCAGGAACTGCAGGCCGTGGCGCGCGTATTCGAGGTGCTGCGGATCGCCGAACTCGCGATACGCCATCGCGTAGTTGAAGACGTACCGGCAGCTGCTCACGAGGTGCCGCGAGTGCGCGTTGTAGATCGAGCCGTCGTCGCGGAAGTAGTGGAAGAACCCGCCCGAGGGATCGAGCACGTTCGGCGCGTAAAAGCGCAGCGTGTCCTGCACGTGGCCGAGCAGGAAGCCGCGGTCGCGAAAGCTCGCGACGCCCGGTACGGCGACGGGGTTTGCGGGGGCGGGAGTGGCGGTGTCGGCGGTCATCGTCATGGCTTTCTCTTCTGTCCTGGACGTGGCTTCAGCGTATTTCGTGTGTGTTCAGCGTGTTTTCGACGGCGCGCGTCAGGCGCTTTGCGGCGCGCCTGCAGCGTGGTGGACGGCCTGCGCGGCAACGAGATTCGATGACGCCGCACCCAGCGTGCTCGCACGCGCGACGAGCTGCACCGGCAAACGGATTTCGCTCGCGGCAGGCGTTTCTTCGAGCAGCAGTTCGACGCCGCGCCGCCCGAGTGCTTCCTTGTCGACGGCGATCGTCGAAAGCGGCGGCGTGGCGTGCGTGGCGCCCGCGATATCGTCGAAACCGATGATGGCGATGTCCTCGGGCACGCGCAGGCCATTGGCGAGGCACACGCGCATGGCAGCGAGCGCGGCGGCGTCGTTGTAGGCGAAAAGCGCGTCGGGCGGCGGGCGCGATGCGGCGCGCGCCGCGTCGATCAAGCGTTGCATGGCGAGCGACGCGCCCGTGTCGGGATCGAGGCCGCCGTCGATCGTCGTTTCGAGCGACGGGTCGAACAACAGGCCCGCCTCGAAGAACGCGCGCCGGTAGCCGAGGGCGCGCTGCGCGATGCTGTAGTGCGCGAGCGAGCCGCCGATGAACGCAATGCGCCGCCGTCCCAGCTCGAACAGATGCTGCATGGCGAGCGCGGCGCCCGCCGCATTGTCGATGTTCACCGAGCGCAGACCAGCCGCCCACAGATCGATCAGCACGAGCGGGCGTTGCAGCGCGACGAGCGCGGCGAGCATTTCCGGTTCGACGAAGCCCGCTACGGCGATGGCGTCGGGCGCGTGCAGGCGCAACTGCTGGACGGTGTCGTCGGCGGGGCCGGCGGTGAGCAGCGCGGGCACGATGCCGTGTTCGCGGCACGCGTCTTCCACGCCGTGCAGCACGTGCGAGAAGAACGGGCTCGCCGCGAAGTTGTTGTGCTGGCGGTGGAGCAGGAAGGTGAGCCGGCGAATGCGCGGACGCAGTTGCGCGCAGTCATAGCCGAGCGTGCGCGCGACCTCGACGATGCGCTCGCGCGTGGCCTCGGAGAGGCCCGGCTGATTTTTCAACGCGCGCGACACCGTGCCGATCGACACGTTGGCGGCCTGCGCGACGTCGCGAATGGTTGTCCCCATGATTCCTGGCTAGCGGTGGCGCGGTGAGCGTTCCGGGTGTGGTCAGGTGTGCGGCGATTGTATAGTAAAAATCTGTTCGAAAAACCGGAATCGACGTCTCGAATTCCAGGTAAATACCAGTAAACAATGAAATAAACGCAAACATTAGTGTTTAGTAAAATTAGCTAAACACGTGCGGGCACGACGGTTGCGGAAAGGCGGATGCCAACATTCGACTTTCGGAGGCCTCATGCTCGGCACCCTGCTTCTGGTCATTCTGATCCTGCTGCTCATTGGCGCGTTCCCGGCGTGGCCGTATAGCCGCTCGTGGGGCTATGCGCCTTCAGGCACGCTCGGCATCATCGTCGTCGTGGTGGTCGTGCTGGTCTTGATGGGGACGATCTAGCGACTGCGCAGCAGTCAAGCAACGCAAGCAAAACGGGCCGGCGCGCGGCACGAGCCGCGCGGCCGGCCCGTTGATGTTGCGGGCTGCCGCAGGGGAGGCTCAGGTCGCTATGCTGTACCGGCCGTTTCGCCTGATGCCGAACTGAGCGTGGGCACGAGGTTGGCGCTCGCGTTGCCGTCGGATCACGACGAGGCCGCTCGCTTCCTGTTTCGCGCGGCGCTTGGCGAGCGCCGCGAGCGAGGCGATGGCGTCGCTGCTGTGCTGCGCACCTTCGCCCGGTGCCACGTGCACGCAGCCGATCGCCATCGTCACGAAGGTGAAGAAGGTGGCGTTGCCGTGGCGATCCTCGCCGTGAATGCCGCCCGCGAGGCGGTCGCCCGGCGCGTAGAAGCGCTGCGCGCCCTCGTTGAACGTTTCGATCGCCTGGCGCGCTCGCTCGCGCCACGTCTCGCTCTGGAACAGGATCAGGAAGTCGTCGCCGCCCACGTGGCCGAGGAAGTCGCGCGTGGGGTCGCAGGCGTCGGCGAGCACCGTCGCCGCGAACTTCAGCACCTCGTCGCCCTGCCAGTAGCCGTACTGATCGTTGAAGGGCTTGAACTGGTTCAGGTCGACGTAGCACGCGTGAAAGCCCGCGTCGTGCGACAGCAGCCGCTCGATATGCGAACTGATGGGAATATTGCCCGGCAGGAAGGTGAGCGGATTGGCGTAGCGCGCCGCCTGGATGCGCACCTCCGTCACGGCTCGCACGAGGCTCTCGCCGGTGCCGAGCCCGGCGTACCGGCCGTTATCGGTGATGACGAAACCATCGGCGAGATAGCGCTGGTCGTCGCTGACGAGCAGCGTCGCCATCTGCTCGACCGTCATCGACTGCTCGATCACCACCGGCTGCGCGTTGGCGAATTGCAGGCAGGCCTTCTTGCCGAACAGCTCGCGGTGATACGGCAGCGCATAGCGGTCCATGAACGCGCGCCGGTTGATGAGCGCGACGGGCGCCTCGTCTTCCACCACGGCCACTGCGTGCAGGTCGGGTTGACCGTTGAACAGTTCGAGCACGTCGTTGTTGGTCGCCTCGCGCGGCAGCGCGGGCGCGCGCACGAGCATCTTGCTGGCCGGCGCGCCGCCACCCGCGGGCTGCGTGGCGGCGCTGCGGGTGGCCTCGGGGAACACGGCGATATGATCCGCGCGAATCGCCTCGCGCGCTTCGCGGGCGAGCACGCGCAGCGGCTCCACGTTGGGGCGGCCGAAGAAAAAGCCCTGGCCGCAGTCGATGCCCATGTCGCGCAGCACGATCAGGTCGGCCGCGTTCTCGATGCCTTCCGCCACGAGCCGCGTGCCGCTCGCCTGCGCGAAATGCTGCACGGCGCGCACGGCTTCGAACTTGAGCGCGTCGTTGGCGATGTCGTGGATGAAGAAGCGGTCGATCTTCACGACATCGGGCTGCAGTTGCACCCAGAGGTTGAGGCTGGCGTTGGCCGTGCCGTAGTCGTCGAGCGCGAACTGGGCGCCGGCCGCGCGCAGCGTCTCGACGACGGGCGAAAAGTTGCGCAGGTCGTGGATGGCGCTTTGCTCGGTGAGCTCGATCACGACGCGCGTGGGGTCGATCGGGCCGTCGAAGAGGGCGAGTGCGGCGTCGCCGTCGGCGGTGAGCTGGCGCAGCGCGTCGGCGCTGAAATTGAGGAACAGCTTGCCGGGGCAGTCGAGTTTCGCGAACGTTTCGATGCAGGTTCGGGCGGCGGCGCGTTCGAGCGAGGCGGTGCACTGTTCGTCGCCGGCGCGCGCGAAGAGGGCGGCGGGCGTTTCGAGCGGCGAGCCGGCCGGCCCGCGAATGAGGCCTTCATAGCCGAGGATCGCGCCACCCTCGAAATCGACGATGGGCTGGAAGACGGCGCGCAGCTGGCGCTGGGCGATCAGCGCCCCGACGCCGGGCGCCGCGTGCAGGAGTGGCGCGGGAGCAGACATGGACAGGCCGGAACGGGCGAAGACGATGAACTTAACGGCATATGATCGGATGAATTAAATGAAATTTTGGTGACAGCGCCGCGAAGCCCAATCTTTGGGCATGTGACGCGGGGAGGGGAGGCTGGCGGGGGAGGGTGAAATGCCGGGCGCTCGCCACGGCGTTTGCTGCGGCGGGGCGGCGGCTTCTCGCCGCCCCGGGTGACGTACTTGATGCAGATTAACGGCGCGCAGCAGTAGCCGTGCGCTCGTTCGCGCCGGCGCGCGATTCGTCGCCCGCGCTGGCGGCGCGCTCGGCGCTCATGTCGCGGGCGCCCCAGCGCTGGGCGAGCGCCGCGCACACCATGAGCTGGATCTGGTGGAACAGCATGAGCGGCAGGACGACCGCACCCACGGCGTTCGAGGCGAAGATGACCTTCGCCATCGGCACGCCGGCCGCGAGGCTCTTCTTCGAGCCGCAGAAAATGATGGTGATCTGGTCCGCGCGCGAGAAGCCGAGCTTCTTGCTCGTGAACATCGTGATGCCGAGCGCGAGCGCGAGCAGCACGGCGTTTACCACGAGCAGGCCGCCGAGCGCGGTGAGCGGAAGGTGATGCCAGAGCCCTTCGTTCACGGCCTCGGAAAACGCGCCGAACACCACGAGCAGGATCGAGCCCTGATCGACGAACTTGAGCACGCCCTTGTTGCGTTCGATCCAGCGGCCGATCACCGGGCGCAGCAGTTGGCCCGCCACGAACGGCACGAGCAGTTGCAGCACGATGTTCCACACGGTGTGCCAGGCCGAGCCGCCGCTCGCGCTCTGGTTCGTGACGATCAGGCTCACGAGCGCGGGCGTGACGAAGATGCCGATCAGGCTCGACGCCGAAGCGCTGCACACGGCGGCGGGCACGTTGCCGCGCGCGATCGAGGTGAACGCGATGGACGACTGCACCGTGGAGGGCAGCGTGCAGAGGAACAGCACGCCCGCGTAGAGCGCCGGGGTGACGAGCGGCGAAAGCACGGGCTTGAGAGCCAGGCCTAGCGCCGGAAAGAGCACGAAGGTGCTGAGCAGCACGACGATGTGCAGCCGCCAGTGCGTCGCGCCGGCGATGATCGCCTCGCGTGAGAGCTTGGCGCCGTGCAGGAAGAACAACAGGCCGACGGCCACATTGGTCAGCCAGTTGAAACCGGTGGCGGCCTGGCCGTGCACGGGGAACAGGCTCGCGAGAATCACCGTGCCGACGAGGCAAAGGGTGAAGTTATCGGGCAGGAATTTCGGACGTGCCATCGGACAATCTCAAGTGCGCGCCTGGGCGCCTGGCTGCGCGCAGATCGATGTGCGTGCAACGGGTGAATCGGATCGTCTATTGTCGGCGCAAGCCGATTGAAAAAGCAAATTCATTTGAAGCATCGATTAATGACGGATGCGCATGTATCGCCGGCATCGATCTCACCTTTATGCCGGATTCCTTATCGACGTGCGAGGGGCATTCCCGGGCCGCAAAAGCCGTCAGGACTCCGCGCATTCTTCAGATCTTCAGACGTCCATCAACCATAAAACGAACCGTTCCCGGACTTGCGCGGAGAGCCGTGCCTGGCGGCCTTCCCAGGGCTTGCCCGAAGGCAGAAAACCCAGCAGTAACATGGTGTTACAACCCTTCGGGCGGCATAACATCTTTTGGCTCGACACCCATACAGCACGCCCATAAATTACCGTCAATGGGACGCCGCGACCGTTGTGGCGGCAATCGTTACGCGCCAGCGCGGCGAGCGTCCCGGGACTGGCCCGCCATGGCCCGAACGGCGGGTGCCAGGCGCGAACGTCGGGCAGGTGAAACGTCACAATGCAGGCAGGGTTGTCAAAACTCGGACAGTGGGTCTTGGGGGCCGGATTTGCGGCCTTCGTTGCGCTCGCCCATGCTCAGCCCGGTATTCCAGGGCACGGCGGGGGCGGCGGCTTCGCGCGCGCCCCTTCCATGCCCACGAGGCCCGCCATGCAATCGATGCCCGCGCCGCGCGGCGGCGGCATGGCGTGGGGCAGCGGCTACCACGGCGCCCCTGAACGCGGCCGTGGCCCCGCCGCTTACACCGGTGCCGCTTCGCCCATGCGCGTGGCCGACCAGGGCGGCCGGTACGAGCGCGGCGGTAACCGCTCGCCGAACCAGTGGCAAGGCCAGGTTCAGCAGCCGGCCCCGCATCGCGATTACCGCTACGGCACGCCGTTCGGCGGCTACGGTGGCTATCGCGGCAATCCCATCACGCCCGTGAGCGCGGAATCGCGCCAGGTGCCGCATCCGCCGCCCGAGTCGCCGGTGCGCGCGGGCTCGATCCGCGAAGACGTCGCGCGCTACAACGAGGAGCGCGGCGGTACCTACCGGCCCTTCACGCGCAACGGCGGCGAGGTCCCGCGTCCGCCCATGCCTTCGCCCTACCGTAATTGAGCGGTGCCACGCCGCGCGCTTTCGCTTTCTTCCCTCCGCACGCTTTATCCCGCCGTCTTTGTTTGACTCTCCTCAGGATTCGCTTCAGGCATTGACCTGTTAGCGCCGCCGAAACACGTCCAAAACAAGTTGCGTTCGTCCACGCCGCGAAAACTGACGCGCGGATACCACACTTTTTTGGAAATCTCTCGTCATGCAGAACCCTTTCGTCTCAAATCTCGCTTTCGTTTTGGCGGCGCGTCATTCGCAGCTACGCGCGTGCGGCAGCGCCCCACTGGGCGCGGCGCGGCAGCCTGCGACTAACCGTGACGCAGCGCAGCGCAAAGCAAAGTCGACAGCGGCAAACCGGGTGCTATCGGCGGCAAACTAATCCGCCCGATATACCGGCAATAACACCGGTTATTTTTGACCATAAAAATGGTCCGCAAAGATGGATCC
Source organism: Paraburkholderia sp. BR10141 (assembly GCF_056155635.1). Lineage (NCBI taxonomy): Bacteria > Pseudomonadati > Pseudomonadota > Betaproteobacteria > Burkholderiales > Burkholderiaceae > Paraburkholderia > Paraburkholderia sp. BR10141. Next base: position 189,598 of record NZ_JBMIQH010000004.1, read on the forward strand.
GCCCAGAACGGCCACGCCTGCGAACGACGAAAAAACCAGGCATTGCGCTAGCGCCTCAGCCGCCCGACACCCTTTTTTGACAAAGACTGGAGAACCCATGAATACAACGGTCAGCCGCGCGCTGCGCACTACCCTGAAGGCGAGCGCGCTCGCCGCTGTTCTTGCCGCCGCGTCGTCGTCGGCGTTTGCGCAGTCGAGCGTCCAGCTCTACGGCCAGGTCGACGAGTGGGTCGGGGCGACGAAATTTCCGGGCGGCCAGACCGCCTGGAACGTGAGCGGCGGGGGCATGTCCACGTCGTACTGGGGCATGAAGGGATCGGAAGATCTGGGCGGCGGCTTCAAGGCGATCTTCACACTGGAAAGTTTCTTCCGCGCGCAGAACGGTCAGTACGGCCGCTTCGCGGGCGACACGTTCTTCGCGCGCAATGCGTACGTCGGCCTCGAATCGCCGTACGGCACGGTCACGGCGGGGCGCCTGACGACGCAGCTGTTCGTCTCGACGATTCTCTTCAACCCGTTCATCGATTCGTACACCTTCTCGCCGATGGTGTACCACGTGTACCTCGGCCTCTCGACGTTCCCGACCTACACGACCGATCAGGGCGTGGTGGGCGACTCGGGCTGGAACAACGCCGTGCAGTACTCGACGCCTAACTTCAACGGCCTTTCGGGTTCGGCCATGTATGCGTTCGGCAACCAGGCCGGCCAGAACGGCTCGAAGAAGTGGAGCGTGCAGGGTCTGTACTTCCACGGCCCGTTCGCGGCTACGGCGGTCTACCAGTACGTGAACTTCAACAACACGCCGGGCGACATCGGCAGCATCGTGAGCGGCGACACGACCATCATCGGCCTGAAGAGCCAGGGCGTGGCGCAGGTCGGTCTTTCTTACGACCTCAAGTACGTGAAGTTCTTCGGCCAGTACATGTACACGGCGAACTGGCAGCAGGTGGGCAGCTGGCACGTCAACACCGCCCAGGGTGGCGTGACGGTCCCGGCCGGCCCGGGCACGGTGATGGCGTCGTATGCGTACTCGCGCGACGGCGGCGGCCTGAACCAGACGCGCCAGACGGCGGCGATCGGCTACGACTACCCGCTTTCCAAGCGCACCGACGTCTACGCCGCGTACATGTACGACCACTTCGACAACATGTCGAGCGGCCAGACCTACGGCGTGGGCATGCGCGCGAAGTTCTAAGCGGTGCAGCCTTCAAGGCCGGCGTTCGACGCGAAAACCCCGCGCTATTTGCAGCGCGGGGTTTTTTGCTTTCTGGCCGCCTCACATAGGAAGCGCGCCTGCGCGTTTCAACACTCGCATTTGATAAAACGAGGAAAATATCGCCGATTGATTCCCATTCTTTGATGTTCGAGTCGAAGGCCGCGCAATGGATACCCTCGTCAGCATGAAAGTGTTCCGCCAGGTGGTGGAGGCGGGCAGCTTCGTCGCGGCGGCCGAGCGCTTGAACATGTCCGCCGCGATGGCGAGCAAGCATGTGATGCACCTGGAGCAGCAGCTCGGCGCGCGGCTGTTGAACCGCACCACGCGCCGCGTCGCGCCCACCGAGGCGGGGCGCGAATACTACGAGCGCGTGGCCCAGGCGCTAACCGAACTCGACGAGGCCGGCCAGGCCGTGGGCGCGGCGAGCGTGGTGCCGCAGGGGCGGCTGCGCGTGTCGTCGCTCACGGCATTCGGGCTGCGTCATGTGATGGGCGCGGTCGCCGACTACGCCGCCGGATTTCCTCAGGTGACGGTCGACATCACGCTGTCCGACCGCGTGGTCGAGCTGATCGACGAGGGCTTCGACGTGGCGATCCGCGCCGCGCCGTCGGGGCTCAAGTCTTCTTCGCTGATCGCGCGGCCGCTCGCCACCGCGCACATCGTGCTGTGCGCCTCGCCCGAGTATCTGCGCCGCCACGGCGCGCCGAAAAGCGTGGCCGATCTCGCGCGGCACAACTTCGTCCAGTACGCGGGGGCATCGGCCCAGGAACTCGCGCCGTTCGCGGAGGGCGCGGGCGGCGTGAAGCCCAAGCCGGGCGGCAACCTCATCGTCAATCACCTGGAAGCGCTGCGTGTGGTGGTGCTGCAAGGCGGCGGGCTGTCGATGCTCGGCACCGAGGTGGTGGGCGACGATATCGCCGAAGGGCGCCTCGTGCCGCTGCTCGTCGACGCACTGCCGCCGCGCGAGCTGCCGATCTACGCCGTGTATGCGAGCCGCCGCCATCTGTCGGCGAAGGTGCGCTCGTTCGTCGATTTCCTGGCCGCGCGTTTTTCTGAGCGCGAGCTCTGGCCGGGCGTGGAGGCGATCCGCGCGGCGGCGCTCAATGCCGACGTCGCCCGTGTTGTGTCTACCCGGCGCTGAAACCGGGCGCGCCTCGCGCTCAGCGGCCCACGCCCAGCCGCGCCTTCGTCGCCTCGTACTCGTGCTTCAGGCGCGCCACGAGATCCGCCACCGAGGGCACGTCGTCCATCAGGCCCACCGCCTGGCCCGCACCCCACACGTCTTTCCAGGCCTTTGCCTTCGAGGTGCCCGCGCCGAAATCCATCTTCGACTTGTCCGACTCGGGCAGCGCATCCGGATCGAGCCCGGCGTTCACGATGCTCTCGCGGATGTAGTTGCCATGCACGCCCGTGAAGAGGTTCGTGTAGACGATGTCCGCGGCCTTTGCTTCGAGAATGGCGTGCTTGTAGTCGTCCACGGCGTGCGCTTCTTTGGTCGCGATGAAGCGCGTGCCCATGTAGGCGAGGTCCGCGCCCATGGCCTGGGCGGCGAGGATCGATCCGCCGTTGGCGATCGCGCCCGACAGCACGATCGGGCCGTCGAAGATGCGCCGTACTTCGCCCACGAGCGCGAACGGCGAGGTCGTACCCGCATGGCCGCCCGCGCCCGCTGCCACGAGGATCAGGCCGTCTACGCCCGCTTCGAGCGCCTTGGCGGCGTGGCGCAGGTTGATGACGTCGTGCAGCACGATGCCGCCGTAGCTGTGCACGGCGTCGAGCAGCTCGCGCGGCGGCGCGCGCAGACTCGTGATGAAGATCGGCACGTGGTGCTCGACGCAGACGCGCACGTCGTGCTCGAGCCGCGCATTCGACTGATGCACGATCTGGTTGACGGCGATCGGCCCGATGACGGCCTCGGGGTTCGCGTTCTTGTAAGCGGTGAGCTCCTCCCGGATCTGCGTGAGCCAGACACCCAGCTCTTCGGCGGGGCGCGCGTTGAGCGCCGGAAACGAGCCGACGATGCCCGCCTTGCACTGCGCGAGCACCAGCTCCGGATAGCTGACGATGAACATCGGCGAGCCCACGACGGGCAGCGAGAGGTTTTGCAGGACGGCAGGCAGTGCCATGGGGAGGTCTCCTTGCGGCGCTTCGATAGACGGCGTGGCGCGAATTCGGCCGTTCGATTATAGGCGCGGGGTCGTTCGGGCATCGCGCGTGCGGATCTCTCGTGCGGTATTCGAGGGAGTGTTCGGTTTCTACCGCAATGGGCTCAAAAGCACATTTTCGAGCCGCGCTCGCCTCATACAATGACCGCAGACCAACAAACACAAGAGACTAGCCCCATGCCTTTCGACGGATTCCAGCCTTTCACCGTTCGCACTGCGGGCGGCGTAGACATCTGCGGCGTGAAGGGCGGCGATGGACCGCCGCTGTTGCTGCTGCACGGCCATCCGCAGACGCACATGATCTGGCACCGGTGCGCTTCCGCGCTCGCGCAGCACTTCACCGTCATCGCGACGGATCTGCGCGGCTATGGCGCCTCCTCGAAACCGGCCAGCGACGACACGCACGCCGCCTATTCGAAACGCGCGATGGCGGCCGATCAGGTCGAAGCCATGCGCCACTTCGGCCACGAGCGTTTTCTCGTATGCGCGCACGACCGCGGCGCGCGCGTGGCGCACCGCATGGCGCTCGACCACGCCGACGCCGTCGAGCGGCTGATGCTGCTCGATATTGCGCCCACGCTCGCCATGTACGAGCAGACCGACCGCGAGTTCGCCACGCTCTACTTCCACTGGTTCTTCCTGATCCAGCCCGCGCCGCTGCCGGAAACATTGATCGAAGCGAACCCCGACGTCTATATCGAGCGCGTCATGGGCAGCCGTCACGCGGGTCTCGCGCCCTTCGCGCCGAAGGCTCTGGGCGCCTACCGCGCTGCGCTGCGCCAGCCGGGCGCCGTGCATGCGATGTGCGAGGACTACCGCGCCTCGGCCACCATCGACCTCGAGCACGACCGCGCCGACCTCGAGCGCGGCAACAAGGTGGCGTGCCCGCTACGCGTGCTGTGGGGCGCGGAAGGCGTGATCGAGCGTTGTTTCGACCCGCTCGCCGAATGGCGCAAGGTGGCGCGCGACGTGAGCGGGCGCTCGCTGCCGTGCGGTCATTACATTCCCGAGGAGGCGAGCGAGGCGCTGGTCGAGGAGATGCTGGCCTTCTTCGAGACCACGGAGCGCTGACGGGCTGCCGCGCCTCGGCCTCAACGCAGCGGCGGCAGGCGGCGCGGCACCGGGGTGGACTTGACGATGGCCGTGCTGGTTTCGGCGCGCTCGGTGACTTTCGCGAGAATCTCGTCGAGCTGTTCGATCGAATGCAGATACAGCCGGGCGATGAAGCAGTCGTCGCCCGTGACCTTGTCGCACTCGACGAATTCGGGAATGCGCCGCAGCACCTCTTCCACCAGATGCAATTGTCCAGGCAGCGGCTTCACGCGCACGATGGCCTGCAAGGTGTAGCCGAGCGCGCGCGGATCGATCTGCACCGTATAGCCGCCAATCACGCCTTGCGCTTCGAGCCGGCGCAGCCGCTCGGACGTGCTAGGCGCCGACAGCCCCACGTGCTTGGCCAGTTCGGCGACGCTCGCGCGGGCGTCCTCGGCCAGCGCCGCGAGCAGCATGCGGTCGATGTCGTCGAGCGGGGCGGCGGCGGGCGTTGGGTTCGGGCGTCGGTTCATGATTGCGCGGGTGCTCCGCCAGGTTGGCCTTTCAATCGAAGGCAAGGGTTGCCTATCGCCTAAGTTTAGCCATGTATTCCTCGCCCTGCAGCCGATAAACTGACTTGCAGATGCGAAGGGCCGCGCGCCTTTCGTCCGCCACAACGAGGATGCAAGCTCATGTCTTCCACCACTCCCGAAATTCGCCGCGGCGCCGCCGAGATGGTCGTCGCGATGCTGATGTCCGGCACCATCGGCTGGCTCGTGGTCGCCTCGCGCCAGGCCCCGATCAACATCGCCTTCTTGCGCTGCGTGCTGGGCGGCGCGACCCTCACGCTCGTGTGCGCCGCGCTCGGCCTGTTGCGCCGCAAGCACCTGCCGCCACGCACGCTCGCGCTTGCCGTCCTGGGAGGCGCTGCCATCGTTGCGAACTGGGTGCTGCTGTTCGCCGCCTATTCGCGTGCTTCGATCTCCATGGCCACGGCCGTCTACAACACGCAGCCGTTCATGCTCGTCGGTCTCGGCGTGGTCATTCTGCGCGAGCGCGTGAGCGCTTCGACGGTGGCGTGGCTGGCGGTGGCCTTCCTCGGCCTCGTGTGCGTGGTCGAGGTGCAGCCTGCCGTGCTCGCCGTGCCCGGCGAGTATCTGCAGGGCGTGGCCTGCGCGGCGGGCGCGGCGTTTCTCTACGCGATCTCGTCGATCATCACGCGCCATCTCAAGGGCACGCCGCCGCACCTCATCGCGCTCGTGCAGCTCGCATTCGGCGCGCTCGCGCTCGCGCCGTTCATCCACTACGGCACGCTGCCGGCTACGCCGCTGCACTGGGCGCAGCTCGTCACGCTCGGCATCGTGCACACGGGCATCATGTACGTGCTGCTCTACGGCGCGATCCAGAAGCTGCCTACGGCGATGACGGGCGCGCTCTCGTTCATCTACCCGGTGGTCGCGATCCTCGTCGACTGGTTCGCGTTCGGCCAGCGTCTCGCGTGGATCCAGGTGGTGGGCGCCGCGCTCATCCTCGTCGCGGCGGCGGGCGTGAACCTCGGCTGGCGGATCGTGCCGCAGCGGCGCAGCGCGCGTTCCGCCTGAGGCGTCGCGAGCGCGCCGCGCTGGCGCGGCGCTTCGGCATGCGGCGGTTGGCGCGCGGGCAGCATAATGTTGCGATTCGAACCCGCGACTCCCTGCTCCTCATGACGCCTTCGCACGCCCCACGGGACGAAGCCGAACTCACGCGCGCCAAGCGCCAGGCGCTGGCCTTTCTGCTGGTTGCGGCGCTCGTGTTCGCCGGCACGGCACTCTTTTTCCCGCCAGGCGTCGTGACGGATGGCGTCAAGTCCGTGAGCGAAGCGGCCATGGTCGGCGGCCTCGCCGACTGGTTCGCGGTGGTCGCGCTGTTCCGGCGCGTCCCGATTCCGTTCGTTTCGGCGCATACGGGCGTGATTCCGCGCAACAAGGAGCGCATCGCCGACGAACTCGCCGCCTTCGTGCGCGACAAGTTTCTCGACGTGGGTTCGCTCGTCGGGCTGATCCGGCGTCACGATCCCGTGGCGCGGCTCTCCAGCTGGCTCACCGCGCCGCAGAATGCGCAGCGCCTGGGCGACTACGCGGTACGCATGATGTCGGGCGTGCTCGGCCTAACCGATGACGCGCGCATCCAGAGCTTCATCCGCGACAGCCTGCACGCGGCGCTCGCGCGCGTCGACTTCTCGAAGTCGGCGGGCGCGATTCTCGACACCCTTACCCGGGATGGCCGCCACCAGGAGCTGCTCGACCAGATGCTCGAGCAGTTCGCCACCCTGTTGCGCGACGAGGGCACGCGCGCGTTCGTCGCGTCGGCCATCGTCGACTGGCTCAAGAGCGACTATCCGACGACCGAGAAGTTTCTGCCGAGCGAGTGGATCGGCGAGAGCGGCGCGCGCGTGGTGGAAAGCGCCGTGAACCGGCTGCTGCTGCAGGTGAGCGAGGATCGCGAACATCGTCTGCGCCAGAAGTTCGACGAAGTCGTGGAAAAGCTGATCGTGAAGCTCAAGAGCGATCCGGCGTTCCTGCGCAAGGGCGAGGAGCTGAAGGCGAGCCTGAGCGAGGGCGGTGCGCTCAACGATTACACGCGCGCGCTGTGGGACAGCCTGCGTGCGTGGCTGCGCGACGATCTGGAGCGCGAAGATTCGGCGCTGCACGCGAAGGTCGCCGCCACGGGCCAGTGGCTAGGCGAGACGCTCGCCGCCGACGCCGACCTGCGCGCCTCACTCAACGGCCATCTCGAAGACGCCGCGCGCGCCATGGCGCCCGACTTTGCTCGCTACCTTACGCACCACATTCGCGACACCGTGAAGAATTGGGACACGCGCGAGACCGCCCGGCTCATCGAGTTGAAAATCGGCAAGGATCTGCAGAAAATCCGCGTGAACGGCACGGTGATCGGCGGCGCGATCGGGCTCGGACTCTACCTGTGTTCGCATCTGTTCGAGCTGGTGCGGCTCAAGCTCGGGCAGTGAGATTGATTCGGATTCCAGATGAATGGTTTGTGCGAAGATGCGCCAGGCCTGCGCTCGTAGGTCATCTGTAGGGAAATCACCGATGCTTCGGGAATTCCGGCGCGAGTATGATGACCTCGACAGTTTGATCACGTCAGAGCTAATTCCAACGCTCGTCCGGAAAACGGACGAGCGTTTTTTTTGCGCTTTCCCAGCGTTTGTCCTGCGGCGCGGCTAGACCGCTGCCGCCGGTGCTTCGAAGCGTTCGCCGTTTATGACCAGGGCGCCGCTCTTCGCCAGCTCCCCGGCCAGCTCGCGCAGCAGCCCGGGCCACGCGCTGCGCGGGGCGAGTTGTTGCGCCGCGGCGCGCAGCGAGGCGGCGTTTTCCAGCATCGCCAGTAGCGCGTCGAAGGTCATCGCGCGCACTTCCAGCAGCTTGAAGACGATCAGCACCTTGAGCGCGTTCTTCGCGTTGCGGGCCGGGTCGGCGCGCAGCCAGGCGAGGCGCGAGAACGCGCGCTCCAGCGCCGCCTCGACGTGGGTGAACGGCTTGCCATGGCCCGGAATGACCACGCTGACGTCGAGCTTCGCGATGGCTTTGAGCACCGCGTGCTGCTCGGCGAACCCGCTTTCGCCTTCGAGCTCGGGAAAGATCACACCGAAGCCATGCTCCCAGAGCGCATCGGCGGTGATGAGCAAGCGCGGTCCGGCTGCATAGAGCATCACCGAGTCGGGGTCGTGCCCCGGCGCGCCGATCACTTCCCAGTCGAAGCCGCCTAGCGCGAGCCGTTCGCCTGCCGCGAGCGTGCCTGTGAACGCGAATCGGTCGCAGGTCTGCCCGGTGGCGAGGAAGCTCAAACGCGCTTCGTCCCAGTCGCGCACAATCGTCGCGCTCGGCGCGGGGATCAGCGTCGCGCAGGGCCATTGCGCCTGCAGTCGCGCGTTGCCGCCGCAATGGTCGGAGTGCAGATGCGTGTTGACGATAAGGTCGAGCGCGCGCGGGCCGAGCGCCTGGCGCACGAGCGCGAGCGTCTGTTCGGCGTGCGTGGCGTAGCCGGTATCGACGAGTGCGGCGCGCGCCTCGTCGACGAGCAGCACGTTGTTCGACGACAGCCAGCCGCGCTCGAAGACGCGGATCGATTCAGGGAGGGCGGGCGCGGCGCTCATGCCGGTGCGTGCTCGGCCTTGGGCATGACGAGGATCGTCGCGCGCCCCACCACGAGCGTTTCGTCCTTCTGGTTCACGGCCTCGCCCACGACCTTCACGAGATCGCCGTTCAGGCTCGGCTTCCACCACGCTTCGTCCACGCGCCACTCGAACGTGATCGTGTCGTTCGCGTGTGCGGCGCGCTTGAGCTTCATGTCGAATTCGAGCCCGAGCGGTTGCGCGTACTGCGAGTAGTGCGTGGCGAGCAGCGCCATGAAATGCGCCGTGGGTTGCGTGCCCGATGCGATCAGGCCGCCAAAGCGGCTTTGCGCCGCGTAGGCTTCGTCGTGATGCAGCGGGTTCAGGTCGTTCACGAGCAGTCCGAATGATTTCACCGATTCGGGTGTGAGCTGAAGCGTCGAGCGGAACGTCTCGCCGACCGTGACGACGCGGGCGGGCGCGTTCATTGTTGTTCTCCTTGCGACGCGAAGCGCTTCGCGACCCATTGAGCGTGCCGCGTCTCGATCGCGTCCCAGACGGCGCGCTTTGCTGCGTTGTCGAGCGTGGACCAGCTCGCAATTTCGTCGATGGTGCGCAGGCAGCCCTCGCACAAGCCGCTGCGCTCATCCATACGGCAGATGTTGATGCAAGGCGAGGGCGGCGGCGTGACGGTGTCGTGTATCGCGGACATGCTCACGCGTCGCGCAGCGCGACGTCCACCACGGGCGCGCCGGTCAGCGCTTCGAGTTCCTGTGGCGAGAGGTTGAACACCGCATGCGGATGGCCGGCAGCGGCCCAGAGGCTTTCGAGCGCGAACAGATCGGCGTCGATCAGCGTGACGGGCGTCGTGGCGTGGCCGATCGGGCACACGCCGCCAATGGCGTAGCCGGTCTTCTCGCGCACGAACTTCGCGTCGGCGCGGCCGATCTCGCCCACGTGCGCGGCCACTTTCTTTTCGTCCACGCGGTTCGCGCCGCTCGCGATCACGAGCACGGGCGCGTCGTCTTCACGGCGGCGGAACAGGATCGACTTGGCGATCTGCGCGACTTCGCAGCCCAGACCCGCGGCGGCTTCGGCGGAAGTCTTGCCGGTCTCGGGCAGCATCACGACGGGTCTGGCGTGGCCGCGCTCGCGCAGCATCAGGGCGACACGGCGCGCGGACTCGGGCAGGGCGTCGAGGTTATCGAGGGTTTCCGTCATAGATTGATTTCCTTCGTACTGCGATTCGATGGGTCGCGTGTCACGAGCATGCGGCTTCGCTGCGGGCCTTCGCGAGCAGGGCCTTACCCGCGCGCGAGACGTTCGCCCGGCCGATGGCGGTCGAAATGAAGTCGCCCGCCGCGACGACCTGGTTCAGATCGATGCCGGTATGAATGCCCAGGCCGTTCATGAGGTACAGCACGTCTTCGGTCGCGACGTTGCCCGTGGCGCCCTTCGCATACGGACAGCCGCCCAGGCCCGCCACCGAGGCGTGGAAAATGGCGATGCCTTCTTCGAGCGCCGCATAGATGTTGGCGAGCGCCTGGCCGTAGGTGTCGTGGAAGTGGCCCGACAGGCGCTCGCGCGGGAACACCTTCGTCACCGCCTCGAACACTTCGTGCACGCGCTTCGCCGTACCCACGCCAATGGTGTCGGCAATGTCGATCTCGTCGCAGCCGAGCGCGGCGAAGCGCTCCACGACATCGACGACCGAAGCGACCGGCACTTCGCCCTGATACGGGCAGCCGAGCGCGCACGACACGCTGCCGCGAATGCGCACGCCGCGCTCCTTCGCGGCTTGCGCCACCGGTGCGAAGCGCTCGATGCTTTCTGCGATCGAGCAGTTGATGTTCTTCTGCGAGAACGCCTCGCTCGCCGCGCCGAAGATCACGATCTCGTCCGCGCGCGCGGCGAGCGCGCCTTCGAAGCCGCGCAGATTCGGCGTGAGGACCGAGTAGATCGCGCCGCTGCGCCGCTCGATGCCGGCCATGACTTCGGCGCCGTCGGCCATCTGCGGCACCCATTTGGGCGAGACGAACGAGGCGGCCTCGATGTTCGGAAAGCCCGCGGCCGAGAGCCGGTTGATCAGTTCGATCTTGGTTGCGGTGGGAACGAATTCCTTCTCGTTCTGCAGGCCGTCGCGCGGGCCGACTTCGACGATCTTGACTGCGGTGGGTAGTGCCATTGCCGTGTCTCCAACAATTTTTTGAAAAGGCTTCGCGATGTGCCGCCGCGATGTTCAGTAACCGCGCCCGACATGCACCACGCCGCTCACGGTCTCGCCGCGAGCCAGCGCGCCGATCTTGTCGGCGACCTGCGAGATCGCTTCGTCGCGTAATGTGAGCGCCGAACTGTGCGGCGTGATCGTGATGCGCGGCTCGCGCCAGAAGAGATGATCGGGCGGCAGCGGCTCTTCGCGGAACACGTCGAGCGTCGCCGCCGCAAGCGTGCCGTTGGCGAGTGCGTCGAGCAGATCCTGTTCGTTCAGATGCGTGCCGCGCGCCACGTTCACGACATACGCGCCGCGCGAGAGCTTGCCGAAGGTGCGCGCGTTGAGCACGCTTTCGGTGTCGGGCGTGGCGGGCAGCAGGTTCACGAGCAGTTTGACGCCGTCGAGGAAGGCGTCGAACTGCTCGCCGTGCAACTCGCCCGAGTACGTTTCGATGCCTTCTATCGTCTTCATGCCGCGCGAAAAGCCGCGCACCGGCACGCCGAGCGAGGCGACCGCGTGCGCGACCTGCGCGCCCAGTACGCCGAGGCCGAGCACGCCCACCGTGAAGGTCTCGTGCGGATGCGGCGCGAGCACGTGCCATTCGCGGCGCGCCTGCGCGAGCGCGTATTCGTCGAAACGGCGCAGGTAGCGCAGTACAGCGTGCTGCACGTACTCGCTCATTTGCCGGCCCATGCCCGAGTCTTCGAGCCGCACGAGCATGGCGGTGCCGGGCAGCGTGCCCGGTCGCTCGCGTTCGTGGGCGAGGATCGCGTCGACGCCCGCGCCCAGATTGAAGATAGCGCGAAGCCCCGGCACGCCGAAGAGTTCGCGCGGGGGGTGCCAGACGACAGCATAGTCGGCGGGATCGGTGTCGCCGGGCTGCCACTCGCGCAACTCGGCATCGGGCAGCGCGCGCGCGAGGCCGTGGAGCCACGTGGAGGCGTCGGTCTGCGGGAACCAGAAAATGATCTTCATGATGGGTGAACCTGTCCCTGGTAACGGCTGTGCGGCTCGAGCCTACGCGCGCTGTTGCGTTGCGTGCAGCCCGCGAGGGCCGCGAGAGCCGCGTGCACCGGCACCATTCTACTTTTTCAGGCCCGCGCCCGCCGCGCAAATCGCGGCGCGCCAGCCCGCGGCCTGTCTCGGGCAGGACCCGGCCGGGCGCGCCGAAAAGCTAAGCAAAAAAAATTGGTTCGGCGTGCGCGGCTCGCAGGCCACAATCGATTCACGCCGTGTTCCAGCGAGGAAAAAATCATGCTTTCGTGCGCGCAAATGCGTTGGCCGCCCCGCCTCGTCACCGTGCCGGGCCTGCACGGCAGCGACGGCGCTCACTGGCAGAGCTGGCTCGAACGCCAGTTCGCGCGTTCGCTGCGCGCGGAACAGGACGACTGGGACGCGCCCGATCTGGCGGTGTGGGGCGCGGGGCTCGCGCGGCGGCTGGCGGGCGAGCGCGGGCCATTCCTGCTGGCCGCGCACAGCTTCGGCTGCCTCGTGGCGGCGCATGCGCTGCACACGGGCATGCTGGGGGAAAGCGGTGCTGACGTTGCCGGTGTGTTGTTCGTCGCGCCCGCGAGTCCCGAGAAGTTCCGCTTTGCCGGCGCGTTCGAGGCGCGGCAGCTGCCCGTGCCATCCATTCTCATCGGCAGCGAAACCGATCCGTGGATGCCGCTCGAAGGCGCCCGCGCGCTCGCGCAGCAACTGGGCAGCACGTTCGTGAATCTCGGCGATGCGGGTCATATCAACACGGCGGCAGGCTTTGGGCCGTGGCCGCGCGCGAAGTATTTCGTCGATACGCTCGTTCACGGCGCGGCGCCGGGGCGCTTGCGCGACGCGGCATTCGACCGGGGCGGTCCGGCGTACGCCTGAAGTCAGGCGTAGCGAACCGCGGCGCCGTGCCCGCTCAGTGCCTGAGCGCCGCCCGCAACAGCCGTGCCGTATGGAGCGCGATCATCCCTTCTTCGTCGGTGCGGATCGCGAAAACGGGAACGCGGCTTTCGCGCGTGCTCACGCGCTCGTTGCCGTTGCTGCTGCCCACCTCGTTGACTTGCGCGTCGAGCACGGTGCCGAACACCGGCGCGAGCCGCTCGCACACCTGCGCGCGAATGGGCGCGGCATGCTCGCCGATGCCCGCCGTGAACACGAGCGCGTCCAGCCCGCCCAGCACCACGGCGAGCTTGCCGACGTCCTGCGCGATGCGATACGTATAGAAGTCGATCGCGAGCCTCGCCCGGTCGCTGCCGCTCGCGAGCAGCTCGCGCATGTCGCTGCTCAGGCCCGACAGGCCCTTCAGGCCCGACTCCTGATACAGGACCTTCTCGATGGCGTGGTAGTCCATACCCTTCGCCATCATCCAGAGCACGGCGCCTGCGTCGAGCGCGCCGCAGCGCGTGCCCATGGGCAGGCCGTCGAGCGCGGTGAGGCCCATGGTGGTCTCGATGCTCTTGCCGTCCTTCATCGCGCACAGGCTCGCGCCGTTGCCCAGGTGCGCGACGACGACGCGCCCGCGCGCAATGTCGGGCGCGACCTGATGGAGGTGCCTGGCAATGTATTCGTACGAGAGGCCGTGAAAGCCGTAGCGCCGCACGCCCTCGCCGTAGTAGCTGTACGGCAGCGCGAAGAGCTGCGCCATGATGTCGTTGCCCGCATGGAACGCGGTGTCGAAGCACGCCACCTGCGGCAGCTCCGGCGCGGCCTGACGCACCGCACGAATCGCGGCGAGATTGTGCGGCTGATGCAGCGGCGCAAGCGGGGTGAGCGCGTCGAGCTCCTGGATCACTTCGTCGTCGATGAGCACAGCGTCGGCGTAGCGCGCGCCGCCGTGCACCACGCGGTGGCCGATCGCGGCGGGCGGCGTGTCGCGCAGGCCAACGGCGAGCACGAGGCGCAGGAGGCGAAACGCGGCGTCGTGATCGGCGACCTGGGCAACCGGAAACTTCTCGTCGACGATCAGGCGCCCGTCGGCCATATTCGCGACCACGCGCGGCGCGACGCCGATGCCCTCGATCTGCCCGCCCGCGCCATGCAGCGCGCGCGCACCGCCTTCCACGTGGTCGTCTTCGATCACGCGAAACACCGAACACTTGATGCTCGACGACCCCGCATTCACGACGAGCACGACATGGCCTTCCACGGCCGGCTGGGCTTGGACGCTGCTCACAGGATCTCCGTTGCTTTGCGCGCACGTCGCGCATGCGCAAGCAGGACGGCGATCGCGCAACTGCCGATGCGCGAGCGCACGCTGTCGGCGCGGCTCGTGAGGATGATCGGCACGCGCGCGCCGAGGACGATGCCGGCTGCTTCCGCGCCGGCGAGGAAGGTGAGCTGTTTGGCGAGCATGTTGCCCGCTTCGAGGTCGGGCACGAGCAGGATGTCGGGGTCGCCTGCAACGGGCGACGTAATGCCTTTGATGCGCGCGGCTTCGGCGCTGATCGCGTTGTCGAAGGCGAGCGGGCCGTCGAGCAGGCCACCCGTGATCTGGCCGCGGTCGGCCATCTTGCACAGGGCGGCGGCGTCGATGGTGGAGGGCATCTTTTCGGACACCGTTTCCACGGCGCCGAGGATGGCGACCTTCGGCGTGCCCACGCCCAGCGACTGCACGAGGTCGATCGCGTTGCGCACGATGTCGGCCTTGTCGGCGAGCTTGGGGAAGATGTTGACGGCCGCATCGGTGATGAAAAGCGGCTTGTGGTACGACGGCACGTCCATCGCGAACACGTGCGAGAGGCGTCGCTCGGTGCGCAGGCCATTGGCGCCGAGCGCGACTTCGTGGAGCAGCTCGTCGCTGTGCAAGCTGCCCTTCATGAGCAGTTCGGCCTGACCCTCTCGCACGGCGCGCACGGCGAATTCGGCGGCGGCGTGGCTGTGCGGCGCGTCGATGATGGTGATGCCGTCGAGGCGCAGGTCGGCTTCCTCGGCCACCGCGCGGATCTTCGCTTCGGGGCCGACCAGAATCGGCACGATCAAGCCGAGGTTCGCGGCGTCGAGCGCCCCGGTGAGCGAGGACACGTCGCACGGGTGCGCCACGGCGGTGGGCACGGGCGCAAGGCCGCCACAACGGGCGAGCAGAACCGAATACTTGTCAGGCGATGAAGGCATGACGGTCTCCTCCAGGATGCGCATCTGGACCATGCTGCGGCGCGCAAAGCCGTAACAGTGTAGACCAGCGCGAACGAGGCGGTCGGCTGGATGCACGCCGGGCCGGCGCGGCATCGTGACGCGTCGCGGCGAGGTCCGGCAGTCGCGCCTGTCATGCTTCGTTCACAAGGCGTTGCGATCATCGAAGAGGCACTAGATCCCGCCGCGAACCTTGACTTTCACAGGGCCGCCGCCTAAGTTTTTAGATGCCGCAGTGCAACATGATCTGGCTCTTTTCACGTCGCGGTCGCGTGGCGTACGAAACGCGCACGCGGCCGCGAATACCTTTTGCCGGCCCCGTTGCCCGCAATGCCGCCGCTCCGAGGGCGGCAGAACAGGGGCAGCGGCCAGGCCTCGCGCGTCGTTCGTCGTGACGGCACGCGTCCACGGCCCGCGCCGGCCTGGCGCTTGCTTGCCGCGAGGCGAGCCGGCGCTCCCTTAAAGGAGATTCGTCTCGTGGCAGTTCCCGCCTCCTCGCCGCTCGTTTCGTCGCCGTTTTCGTTTCTGCCCACGCTCGCATCGGGCACGTCTTTCTGGCCCTTTGCGCCTTTCTGGCCCCTCGCGGGCGCATCCGACGAGGAGTCATCGCCCCAGACGCCGCTGACCGAAGCGGCTTCGGCCGTGTCCTCGGCCGTGAACCAGGCAATCGAAACGGCGCAATCCGCACCCACGGTTGCGCAGCCGCTCTATGACTACGTCTACGACGCCTGGCAGCGCAGCGTGCTGTTCCTCGACGTGCTGCGCGAGCGCGGCAACCAGACTTATGTGCACGAGCAGGCGGGCATGCCGCCGGTACTCGCGTTCGACTATGAAGTGATCGTCGATGGCCGCGAACTCGACGATCCGTGCAATTACGCGCTGCTGCGCATCAAGCCCGAAGAGGGCGTGCCGACCGATCCGCGCATGCGCCCCTTCGTCGTGATCGACCCGCGTGCGGGCCACGGCCCCGGCATTGCCGGCTTCAAGATGGACAGCGAAGTCGGCATCGCGTTGCGCAAAGGCCACCCGTGCTATTTCGTGACGTTCTTCCCGCTGCCCTGCGAAACGCAGACGATCCAGTCGGTCGCGCAGGCCGAAGCCGTTTTCATTCAACGTGTGCGCGAGCTGCATCCCGACGCGGACGGCCTGCCGTTCATCATCGGCAACTGCCAGGGCGGCTGGGCCGCAGCGCTGCTCGCGGCCTCCGCGCCAGCACTGGTCGGCCCGCTCATGCTCGCGGGCTCGCCGCTGTCCTACTGGGCCGGCGTGCGCGGCAAGAACCCCATGCGCTATTCGGGCGGCATGCTGGGCGGCTCGTGGATGTCCTCGCTCGCGGCGGACCTGGGCGACGGCCGCTTCGACGGCGCGTATCTCGTGCAGAACTTCGAGTACCTCAATCCGGCCAACACGTACTGGGGCAAGCTCTACAACCTCTATTCGAAGGTCGATTCCGAGCGCGAGCGCTTCCTCGAATTCGAGCGCTGGTGGGGCGGCCATTTCCAGCTGAACCGCGCCGAGATCGACTGGATCGTGCAGAACCTCTTCGTGGGCAACCACCTCACGCGCAATGAAGTGTTCGCGAAGAACGCTCGCTCGCCGGTGGACCTGCGCAACATCCGCACGCCGATCATCGTGCTCGCCTCCTGGGGCGACAACATCACGCCGCCGCAGCAGGCGCTCAACTGGATTCCTGATCTCTACGCGAGCGTCGACGAGATCGTCGCCAACGAGCAGGTGATCGTGTACTGCCTGCACGACAAGGTGGGGCACCTCGGCATCTTCGTTTCGGCGAGCGTGGCCAATAAGGAGCACACCGAACTATTCTCGGCGCTCGATCTGATCGACGTGCTGCCGCCGGGTCTCTACGAAGCGAAGATCACCGACTCGACGCCGGAAGCCGGGCGCCTCGAAGCGCTCGAAGGGCGCTACGAGATCCGCTTCGAGCTGCGCACGATCGAAGATATTCTCGCGCTCGACGACGGCCGCGACGACGAACAGCCCTTCGAGGTGGTGCGCCGTCTCGCGGAAAACAACCAGCGCCTGTATGACCTGTTCGTCTCGCCGTTCGTGCGTGCGTCGAGCAACGCGTTCAGCGCGCATGCGCTGCGCGAGTCGCATCCGTCGCGCGTGGAGCGCAGCGTGCTGAGCGACGCGAATCCTACGCTGGGCGTGCTGCCCGCCATGGCGGAAGCGGTGCGCGCGCATCGCAAGCCGGCCGCGCCCGACAATCCGTTCACGCTGCTCGAAAGGCAGGCGTCGGCGACCATCGAGGCAAGCCTCGATGCGTATCGCGACGCGCGCGACGCCTGGGTCGAGAGCACGTTCTACAACGTGTACACCGCGCCGTGGGTGCAGGCCTGTGTGGGCGTAGCGCCCAACCAGCCGCTCGAGCCGATCGCGCCGCCGCTCATGGCGCTGCGCAAGGAGCTTGCGCAGTACCGCCTGCGTGCGGCGCGCGCGCATCTCGCGAAGGGCTCGCTCGTCGACGCGTTCATGCGCATCGCCGCGTATATCGTCGATGAAATGCATGCGGTGCAGTACCGGCCGTTCCAGCGCATGCGCGAACTCGCCCGGGAGTATCTCGGCGATCGCCAGCCGAGCATCGCCGAGCTGAAGGAATCGGCGCGCCGCCAGGGCGCGATCGTGCAGCTCGATCCGCAGGCCGCGATCGACGCCTTGCCCGAGATCGTGCCCGACATGAAGACGCGCCGCGCGCTGCTCGCAGCCGTGTACCGCATCGCGACCGTGTCCGGGCCGCTCGAAGGCGAGCGGCGCGAGCGCTATCGCCACGTGCAGCGCGCGCTGGGCGTCGAGCCGGGCAGCGAGAAGACGGGACTGCCGCCGCTCGATGGCGGCGGGTCGTCGTCGGAGGGCGGCGGTGTTTCGGGCCCAGGCGGTGGCACGGCTGGCGACGGCGGCGCCGAACAGGGCGTCCAGGCATCCTCCGCCGCGCAGGCTGAGGGACCTGAGCCTGCAACTGAAGCCCCGACAGCTTCCGCAAAGTCCTCCCGCGCGAAGGCCGCTCTTGCGGGCGAACACGCCGCGCCCACGAAACCCATGCGTGCGGCGCGCGCCGGCGTGAAGGTAAAGGCCGCGGAACCGGCCGAAGCGAAGAAGGCGCCGGCTGCCGCCAAGACGGCGGCGCGCCGCTCGCGCGCGGCATCGACGCCCACCGCCACGCGGGCTGCGGGCACGACGGCCACGCGCCGCCGCGCGACGCGCAACGCAGGCGAGTAACGAAGCCCGTTCTCGTTTCACCCTGCACGCGCCGCATCCCCACCGATGCGGCGCGTCGTTTTGAGCTCGACACACCGGCAGCCAGATCGGCAACTGCATCCGCGGCCATCACCGGCCGTCTTCCACTGCGAGGTCAGCCATGCATAATCCATCCGAACGGCCGCTTGCCGGCATGCGCGCGCTCGTCACCGGCGTGGCGAACGCCGATTCGATCGCTTACGGCTGCGCCCGCGCGTTCGCCGATCTCGGTGCGCAACTCGCCGTCACCTATCTCAACGACAAGGCCAAGCCCTACGTCGAACCGCTCGCCAACGAACTGGGCGCGCAATTGCTGCTGCCATTGAACGTCGAGGAAGACGGCCAGCTCGACGCCGTGTTCGACGCCGTGCGCGAAACGTGGGGATCGCTCGACATCGTGCTGCACTCCATCGCCTATGCGCCGAAAGAGGATCTGCAAGGCGGCCTGCTCGATTCGTCGGCGCAGGGTTTCGCGTATGCGATGGACGTGTCGTGCCACTCGTTCATCCGCATGGCGAAGCGCGCCGTGCCGCTCATGCCGCACGGCGGCACGCTCTTCGCGATGAGCTACGACGGCGCGAACCGCGTCGTGCCCAGCTACAACCTGATGGGCCCCGTGAAAGCGGCGCTCGAAGCGTCGTGCCGTTATCTCGCGTACGAACTCGGGCCGATCGGCATCCGCGTGCACGCGATCTCGCCCGGGCCGCTCAAGACGCGCGCAGCCTCGGGGCTGCCCGACTTCGACCGCATGCTCGCCGAGGCCGTGGAGCGCGCGCCGCTCGGCGAACTCGTCGACATCATGGACGTGGGTTACGCCACCGCGTATCTCGCCACGCGCTACGCCCGCCGCATGAGCGGCAACACCGTGTATATCGACGGCGGCGCGCACATCATGGCTTAGCACGAAAGCCGCAAAGCAAAGCTCGCATTGGTATAAGCCGTGCGCCCCGGCTCGCTAGAATCGGGCGTTCGGCGTGCTTACGAAAATCATGCAGGCAGGCCGAAACGCCTTTCAACGACAGACGGGGATCACCATGGCAGGTTTGGGACGCACGGCGCGCTGGCTCGGCGCGGGCATCATCGCATTGAGCGCAGCGGCGGCGCATGCCGAAACGTCGCTGCTGAACGTCTCGTATGACGTGACGCGCGAGCTGTACAAGGACATCAACGCGAGCTTCATCGCCGACTATCAGAAGAAGACCGGCGAGACCCTGTCGATCAAGCAGTCGCACGGCGCGTCGAGCGCGCAGGCGCTCTCGGTGCTGCAAGGCCTGCAAGCCGACGTCGTGACGATGAACCAGCCCAACGACATCGACCTGCTCGCGCAGCAGGGTCATCTCGTGCCCGCCAACTGGCGCACGCGCTTGCCCGACGCGAGCGCGCCCTACACGACGACGATGGTGTTCCTCGTGCGCAAGGGCAACCCCAAGCACATCAAGGACTGGGACGATCTCGCCAAACCCGGCGTGCAGGTCGTGATCGCCAATCCGAAGACTTCAGGCAATGGACGCTACGCGTATCTGGCCGCATGGGGCTATCGCAAGCAGCAGGGCGCGAGCGACGCCCAGGCGCTCGACTTCGAGCGCGCACTGCTGAAGAACGTGCCGGTGCTGGACGCGGGCGGCCGGGGCGCGACGACGACCTTCACGCAGCGCGGCATCGGCGACGTGCTCGTGACCTTTGAAAACGAAGTGGCGCTCATCGATACGGGTGTGGGTGCGAAAGACTTCGAAGCGGTCTATCCCTCGGTGAGTCTGCTGGCGGAGCCGCCGGTGACGATCGTCGACAAGGTGGTGGACAAGCGCGGCACGCGCAAGAGCGCACAGGCGTATCTCGACTATCTGTATTCGCCCGCCGCGCAGGAGATCATCGCGCAGCATCATCTGCGTCCGCGCGATGCCGCAGTGCTCGCGAAGCACGCAAGCGAGTTCAAGCCGATCAAGACCTTCACGGTCGAGCAGGTGTTCGGCAGCTGGCAAAACGCGCAGGCGACGCATTTCGCCGATGGCGGCACGTTCGATCAGATCGTCGCGGACCGTAAGTGATCGGGGCGTCACGCAACGATAGTGCGTAAAACAAAAGCGCCTCGCGGTTTGCGAGGCGCTTTGCATTTCGGGCTGCGGCTTTAGTACCAGCCGCGACGGCCATGCCATTCGTTGCGGCCGTACCAGCGGCGGCCGTCCCAGTAGCGGTCGCCGTGCCAGCCGATCAGGACAGCCGGGGCGTAGGCCACGCGCACGGGCGGCGCGACGTAGACGGGACGCGGCGCGACATAAACGGGCTGCGGCGCGACATACACCGGTGCGGGTGCAACATAAACCGGTGCGGGTGCAACATAAACCGGAGCGGGCACGCCGACGTTCAGGCCGACCACCACACCGGCCATGGCGGTTTGCGAGGCGGCCAGGACGAGCGCTCCAGCACCCAGCGCGGCAAAGAGTTTGGTTTTCATTTTGAGCCCCTTCGGTTGAAGATTCGATGGCTTCAATGTAGCCAGGCGCTCGCCGGCTTGAGTTACCAAACTGCAACAAACTGCGCGCGAATCTTACCGGCGGTAATGGGAGGAAAGGGCGCTCGCCCGCCTGTGGCGCGCTTCCCGCATGTCTGGCGCAAGCGGCCGTGTTTCAATTCGTGATCGTCAGGGCAGCTCTGTAATGGCGCGCCGGGCGCGAACGCCCGGCGCGGCGAGAGCCGTCACTGCACCGCGACGCTCGCGAAGTTCTGGCGTCCGAACGGGCTCACCTGATAGCCGCTCACGTTCGTGCGCGTGATGGCGGAGGCGGTCGGGTAGCCAAGCGGAATCCACAGCGCCTGGTCGTGGATGATCTGCTGGGCGGCTTCATACAGCTTCACGCGCTTGGCCTGGTCGGCGGTGGCCTTGCCTTCGGCGATCAGCTTGTCGAGCTGCGGATCGCAAAAGCGCGCGAAGTTGATGCCCGACTGCACCGCATTGCAGCTAAAGAGCGGCGAGAGATAGTTGTCGGGGTCGCCGTTGTCGCCGGCCCAGCCCATGAAGAGCGTGTCGTGCTGGCCTTGCTTCGCCTGCTTGATCAACTCGCCCCACTCGATCACCTTGATCTCGGCCTTCACGCCGATCTTCGCGAAGTCGGCCTGCAACAGCTCGGCGCCCGCGCGCGGGTTCGGGTTGAGCACGCTGCCGTTCGGACGCACCCAGATCGTCGTCGCGAAGCCGTTGGGGAAGCCCGCGTCGGCGAGCAGCTGCTTCGCCTTCGCCGGGTCATACGGATACGGCTGGATCGACCGGTCGTAGCCCCAGGTGATGGGCGGCCAGGGGTTGGTCGCGGGCGTGGCGGTGTTGTCGAAAATCGCCTTCAGGTAGGTCGTGCGGTCGAACGCCATGTTCAGCGCCTGGCGCACCTTCTGGTTGTCGAGCGGCTTCTTCTGCGTGTTGAGCGCGACGAACGCCGTCATGAACGCTGGCGTCTCCACCACCTTGAGCGACTTGTCGTCCTTCGCCGCGGCCACGTCCTGGGGCTTGGGCGAGAGCGCGATCTGGCATTCGCCGGCCTTCACCTTCTGCGCGCGCACGGCGGCGTCGGGCGTGATCGCGTAGATCAGGCGGTCCACCTTCGGTTTCGGCCCCCAGTAGGTCGGGTTCACGTCGTAGCGGATCACCGCGTCCTTCGTGTAGCTCTTGAGCACGAACGGGCCCGTGCCCACCGGCTTCGCGTTGAGGTCGACCTGCTTGCCGCCCTTGAGCAACTGGTCGGCGTACTCGGCGGAATAGATCGACGCGAAGCCCATCGTGAGGATCGAGAGGAACGTTGCATTCGGCTCGTTGAGCTCGAACTTGACCGTGTTCGCGTCGACCTTCGTGACCGCCTTCACGAGCTTCACGAGGCCCATCGACTGCGCGTGCGGGAAGCCGCTCGCGCCGGCCACCTTGTGCCACGGGTTGTTGGCGTCGAGCATGCGCTCGAACGTGAAGACCACGTCGTCGGCGTCGAGCGTACGCGTGGGCTTGAACCACTCGGTCGTCTGGAACGCCACGTCGGGCCGCAGATGGAACGTGTAGGTCAGGCCGTCGGCGCTCACTTCCCACTTGTCCGCGAGTGCGGGCACGACCTTCTTCTGCGCTTCGTCATAGGCCACGAGCGAATTGAAGATGACGTCGGCGGACGCGTTGGTCGTGACGAGCGAGTTGAACTGCACGACGTCGAAGCCGTCGGGGCTCGACTCGGTGCAGACCGTCAGCGGTTTGGCGAGCGCGGGCGTGGCCGCTAAAGCGGCGCCAAGCGCGGTCGCGAGCACGAGAGCAGGCGCAAGCGTGCGCGCGGAGGGCGAGGTGAAGCGCATGGGATCTCCGTGGTTCTTCGGTGGCGGGCGGCGCCCCGTTTTGTTCGATTCAGGAGAGGCGAGAAGGCTCGGAAGGGCGCCCGGACGAGCCAAGCTTATCGAAGGGAAATTGTCGAGACAACAATTTAATCGACATACCCATATGGCATGGGGGGCGCCGTGCGGCAAGCCGAAGCGGCTTAGTGGCTCGCCGCGCGCGGCTTGCGCGGCGCCTTTTCGAACACGCGATCGTAGACCCAGCGCGGCAGCGCGCGCAGCAGCGTGGCGGCCACGCGCATCGGCCAGGGGAACACCGCGAACGACGTGCCGCGCGCGATCGCTTGCGCGGCCTTCGCGGCGAACTGGTCCGCGTCCATCAGGAAGGGCATGCGGTAGGGGTTCTTCGCCGTCATCGGCGTGCGGATATAGCCGGGCGCGATGGTGACGACGGGCACGCCGAACGGACGCATTTCCACGCGCAGCGCTTCGAGATAGGCGAGTGCCGCGGCCTTCGAGGCGCTGTAGGCACCCGAGCCCGGCAGCCCGCGCACGCCGGCCACGCTCGCGATGCCCACGAGCGTGCCGCGTCTGGCCTGCGCCATGGCCGACGCGAACGGCTCGAAGGTGGCGACCATGCCGAAGTAGTTGGTGTCCATCACGTCGCGGAACGTGGCGAGATCGCCTTCGCCCGTCAGCACGCCGCGGCTCACGCCCGCATTGGCGATCACGATGTCGGGCATGCCGTGCTGGGCGATGAAGTCGCGCGCGGCGGCAGCGAGCGCATCGGCGTCGCGCACGTCGGCGGGATAGATGGAGATGGGGTGATCGGGGTGGGACTGCCGGAAGCCGGCAAGGGCCTCGCCGCGGCGCGCGACGAGCCCGAGGACGGCGCCCTGCCGCGCGTATTCGGCTGCGAGCGCGGCGCCAATGCCGCTCGACGCGCCGGTGATGAAGACCTTCAGTGGCGCGTCTTGCATGGCGCTAACCTCACATCTTCTTCGCGCGGATCTGCGAGATGATGAAGTCCATCACCTGGGCCGTGCCCGGCAGCGCCTTGTCTTCCGGACCCTGGACCATGGCCGGGCCGGTTTCGTATTTGCCCTGGATGGCGATGGTCGGCACGCCGTCGATCTTGTAGGCGTCGAGCAGGGCCTTGTCGCGCTGCAGCGCGCTCTGCGTCGAGAACGAGTTGTACGCTTCCATGTACTTCTTCGCATCCACGCCTTGCGTCGCGAGGAACTTCGCCTGCTCTTCCGGCGTGAGCAGGTAGTTCTTGTTCACGTGGATTTCGTGGAACACGACCGGCGTGAGCTTCTGGGCGAGGCCGAGCGCGTCGAGCGCGTAGTACATCTTCGAGTGCGGGATGAAGTCGTCACGGAATGCCACCGGCACGCGCTTGAACACGACGTCCGGGCCCTGCTTCTTGATCCACGCTTCGAGATACGGGTCGAACGCGTTGCAGTGCGGGCAGCCGTACCAGAAGAACTCGATCACTTCGATCTTGCCCGCGGGCACGTCGAGCGCCTGGGGTGCCTTCAGGACCGTGTAGTCCTTGCCGGCCACGGGTGCCGCGGCCGAGGCGTGGGCCACGCCGGCGATCAGCGAAAGCGAGAGAAAAAGCGTACCGAGAAGTCGTTTCATGGCGTAGGAATCCACTGTTCTTGGACCGGCGGCGGCCGGTTGTCTGCCGCAGGACGCCGTTGGCGCGAACCAGACGCGTGCGGGTGCTGCGCGGGTGTAGCTTGTTGACGGACTTCGCGCCGCGCGCCGCGGCCGGGCCTCACGCGAACGCCGCTGAACGGTTGCGGCTTCGGTGGGCGGGCGCGCGGTGCGCGGCGCGCACGGCGATTACTGCTTCGTGAAGCGGATGACGGCCGTATCGATACCGGCGTCGGACAGGCGCTGACGCGTCGAGTTCATGTCGTCGAACTTCGTGAACGGACCGATGCGCACGCGATAGTACGTCACACCGCCGGCGTCGCGCTGCGTGACCTTCGACTCGAACCCCTGGAACGCGAGGCGCGCACGCTGCTGCTCGGCGTCGCCCGACGTCTTGTACGCGCCCACCTGCAGGAAGTAGCCGGTGTTGGCGTCGCCCGGTGCGGGCGCGGCGCTGCCGGGCTTGGCGCCCGGGGGCGTCGGCACGGCGTTGGCGGGCTTCTGCGGCGGGTTGTTCGCGAGGATCTGCGCCGGGTTGCTCGTCGAGTTGCTGGCCGACTGCGGCTTCTTCGCGATCGCCGTGCCGCTCGTGACGTTTTCACCCGTCGACGGTTGCGGCGCGACGGCCACGCCGTTGTTATTGGCGGCGTTGCTGTTCGAACCCGAGGGCGGCACTTCCACGATCTGCGGCTCTTCGAGCATGCCCGAGGACTGCGACTGGTTCGTGGTCTGGCCCGGCGCCGTGTTGGGCGGCGTGCTTTGCGCGGCCTGCGGCACCGGCTGGCCCGGCGACTTGCCCTGCAGCGCGCGGTTCGGGTCGACCTGCTCGTTGTTCTGGCCGACGTCGGAAGCGGCCGGCGGCGCGACCTTCGAGACGAACGGCGTGGGCGCGCGCGTGATGTAGAGCGCCACCACCACCGCGATCGCAAGGCCGACGATCAGGCCCAGCACGATGCCGAGAAAGGTTCCCCCGGACTGCTTCGACTGCTGTTTTGTAGTGCGGCGCGGTTTTGCCATCGTCTGAATCACCTGCAAACAAGAGAATCCTGGAATGGCCGTCCGCGCGAGGCGGCGGCCCCAAACAAGCTGCTGCGCGCGGGTCTCGCGCGTCTCGTTACATGCGCTCCGGCGCGGACACGCCGATCACGGCCAGGCCGTTCGCGAGCACCCGGCGCGTGGCCGCGAGCAGGGCGACGCGGGCGTCGCGTTCGGCGGCGTCATCGACGAGAACGCGTTCGGCATTGTAGAACGAGTGAAACTCAGCGGCGAGTTCGCGCAGATAGAACGCCACCGCGTGCGGCGCGAGTTCGCTGGCGGCATGCGTGAGCATGTCGGGGAATTCGCCGAGTTTCGCGATGAGCGCGAGCGCGCGCTCGCTGGCAAGCGGCGCGAGATCGACCTTGGGCAGCGCGGCCGGATCGCCGCCGAACTTGCCCTGCCAGTCGCCGAGAATCGACGAGATGCGCGCATGCGCGTACTGCACGTAGTACACCGGGTTTTCGTCGTTTTCCTTCAGCGCGAGGTCGATGTCGAACACGAATTCGGTGTCGGCCTTGCGCGAGATGAGGAAAAAGCGCACGGCGTCGCGGCCGCGGCGGATGGTCGCCTCGTCGAGCAGGTCGGGCGAGACTTCGCTGCCCGGGTTCGCGCCGCCCGACCATTCGATCAGGTCGCGCACCGTCACGTAGCTGCCCGCGCGCTTGGAGATCTTCACCTCCTGGCCGTCGCGCATCACCGTGACCATCTTGTGCAGCACGTAGTCGGGATAGCCCTTCGGAATGCCGATGCCGAGCGCCTGCAGTCCCGCGCGCACGCGCGCGATGGTGCCGTGGTGATCGGAGCCCTGGATGTTGATGACCTTCGTGAAGCCGCGCTCCCACTTGGTGACGTGGTAGGCCACATCGGGCAGGAAGTAGGTGTAGGTGCCGTCGGACTTGCGCATCACGCGGTCCTTGTCGTCGCCGTAGTCGGTGGTCTTGAGCCACAGCGCGCCTTCCTGCTCGTAGGTCTGGCCCGAAGCGACCAGCGCCTCGACGGTCTTCTCGACGCGGCCTTCCGTGTACAGCGACGACTCGAGGTAGTAGCGGTCGAACTTCACGCCGAACGCCTGCAGGTCGAGATCCTGCTCGTGGCGCAGATAGGCGACGGCAAAGCGGCGGATCGCTTCGAGGTTCTCCGGGTCCTTCTCGCCCGTGACGGGCTCGCCGTCCTTGGCCGCGACCGTTTCGCCCGCGAGGTAGTCGCGCGCGATGTCGGCGATGTATTCGCCGTTGTAGGCCGCCTCGGGCCATTCGGCGTCGCCGGGCTTGAAGCCGCGCGCGCGCGCCTGGGTGGAGACGGCGAGGTTGCCGATCTGCACGCCCGCGTCGTTGTAGTAGAACTCGCGGTGCACGTCATAGCCCTGCGAGGCGAGCACGTTCGAGATGGCGTCGCCGAGCGCGGCCTGGCGGCCGTGGCCCACGTGCAGCGGGCCCGTGGGGTTGGCGGAAACGAACTCGACGAGTACGCGTTTGCCGGCTTCGCGCTGCGAGCGGCCGAATGCCTCGCCCTGCTCGAACACGGCGCCGATCACGGCGCGCTTCGCGTTGGCGGTGAGACGCAGGTTGATGAAGCCGGGGCCGGCCACTTCGGCCGCCTCGACGAGGCCGGCGGCCTCGGGCTGGGCGAGCACGGCGTCGACAATCTGCTGGGCGAGCTGGCGCGGATTCGCGCGCATGGGCTTGGCGAGCTGCATCGCGACGTTGCAGGCGACATCGCCGTGGGCGGCGACCTTCGGGCGCTCGAGCGTGATCACGGGCACGACGAATGCGCCTTCGCTCGCGCCTTCGGTGGCCTTCGCCACCTGGGCTACGGCTTGCGCGAGCAGGGTCTCCAGGGTGTGTTTCTGTGCGGGCAGCATGCTGGTTGCAAGTCCTGTGCGGGTAATGGGATGCGGGGCCGGGGCGTCCAGGGGCATGCATGGCCTCTGGCTTTCCGGCGCTGACCGCCTGATACGGGTGAGGGCGCGCCAGCCTCGCGGTGGCCCGATTGCCATGCGCCAATGCGCGGCGGGCCTCGTTGCGGCAGGCGGCGTGGCGGCGTACCTGACGCCAGAACGTCCGGGCGCCGCGCCCTGCGGGTAATTCCGTCCTGACGGATTTTAGCAGGTGCTAATATGTGAAATGAGGTAGCGCGACATGGGTCGCCTTGGCCCGTCTGGCTTCGCAGGCCGGAACGTCACGCGCAGATCCAAAAAATCATAAAGGGAACAGACATGCTGGTTACTTTTAAATGTCACGCGGCGCCCGACGTCACGATGCTGGAGAACCTCGCACAGTACCTTCTCGGCATCATCGGCAAGCGGCTCGGCCCGCGCGGCGTGATCACCCACGACGAACTCGATACCGCCATCACCAAGCTCGAAGCAGCCATCGCCACTGACAAGAAAGAGCGCCACGAGCAGGAAGGCCACTTTCACGAAGGCGAGGATGACCACGTGCATCACGAACTGCCGGTCGGCCTCGCGCAACGCGCCTTTCCGTTCCTCGATATGCTGCGCGCCGCGAAGAAGGAAGACAACGACGTTTTGTGGGGCATTTGAGGTCCGTGCTTGACGTCCTTGCGTGACATGACTGGGGGCGAGCGCGCCATTGCGCCTGATTGACCCGCCCAATTCAACGTTCCAAAAGCAAAGAGCCCGCAATCTCGCGGGCTCTTTGCTTATGTTCACCTTCGGCTCACCTTACTGGCTGGCGGCCGCCGGTTCGGCAGCAGAAGCCTCCGACTTCATCATTTTCTTTTTCTTCGGCTTCTTCACGTGCTTTTCGGTGGGCGCCGAATACGACGTCGCCGGGCTCGCCTGCTCCGGCGCGGCCGGCTGGGCGAACGACGGCTGCGCGAGCGCCGCGACGCCGAAGGCGGTCAACATCAACATCAGCTTCTTCATACGATTTCTCCGTCGAGGTTGCTTCGATTTTGCGTTTTAAGGATTTGCTGATGAGCGAGCCGGCGCGGCCTTGCCGCATGTGGCCGGGTGTCATGCAGGTGATACCGGGTCTTGCCGGGCCATCTTACAAAGCCGAAAAATCGCGCGCGCGTAATCTTCACCTTGCCGGATGGCGTATGTCGGGCGGCGACAACAGGGGGTAGCGCAACGGGGAAAAGCGCGCCGCGAGGGCGGCGCGCCGTGCGGCCTAGAGCTGCGGCGCGAGCGCGCGGCGGGCGTCCTCGTCGGAGAGCGACATACGCTTTGCATAGTCGGCGAGCTGGTCCTGGCCGATCTTGCCCACCGAGAAATACGTGCTGTCCGGGTGTGCGAGATAGAAGCCCGAAACGCTCGCGGCCGGCAGCATGGCGAGCGATTCCGTCACGCTCATGCCAATCTCGCCCGCCTGCAGGAAGTCGAACATGTCGCGCTTCACGAGGTGATCCGGGCAGGCCGGGTAGCCAGGCGCCGGGCGAATGCCCGCGTACTTTTCGGCGATCAGGGCGTCGTTGTCGAGCGTTTCGCTCGCCGCATAGCCCCACAGGTCGCGGCGCACGCGTGCGTGCAGCGCTTCGGCGAACGCTTCCGCGAAGCGGTCCGCGAGCGCCTTGAGCATGATCGCGCTGTAGTCGTCGTGGTCCTTCTCGAACTGCGCTTCCTTCACGTCCACGCCAATGCCTGCCGTCACCGCGAACATGCCGATGTAGTCCGCCACGCCCGAGTCCTTCGGCGCGATGAAGTCGGCAAGCGACCGGTTCGGCCGCATCACGCCGTCCACCACCGGGCGCACCGACTGCTGGCGCAGATTGCGCCACGTGAGCGCGACTTCGCTGCGCGACTCGTCGGTGTAGATCTCGATGTCGTCGTCGTTCACCGTGTTCGCGGGCAACAGCGCGATCACGCCGTTGGCCTGCAGCCAGCGGCCCTGAATCAGGCGCGAAAGCATCGACTTCGCGTCGGAAAACACACGGCGTGCCGACTCGCCCACGATCTCGTCGTTGAGGATCTGCGGATAGGGGCCGGCGAGATCCCACGTCTGGAAGAACGGACCCCAGTCGATGTAATTCGCGAGTTCGTTCAGGTCGAAATTCTTGAACACGCGGCGGCCGATGAACTTCGGCTTCACGGGCTGGAAGTTCGCCCAGTCGATCTTCGTCTTGTTCGCGCGCGCTTCTTCGAGCGTCACGAGCGGCGTCGCCTTCCGGTTGGCGTGCTGGTCGCGAATGCGCTCGTAGTCGGCCTTGAGCTCGTCGAGGTACTTCGCCGCGCCTTCGTCCGACAGCAGGCTCGACGCCACCGAAACCGAACGCGACGCGTCCGGCACGTACACAACCGGACCTTCGTAGTGCGGCGCGATCTTCACGGCCGTATGCACGCGCGAGGTGGTCGCGCCACCAATGAGCAGCGGAATCTTCTTGATGCGGAAGTAGTCGTCGCGCTGCATTTCGCTCGCAACGTAAGCCATTTCCTCGAGCGACGGCGTAATGAGCCCCGAGAGGCCGACGATATCCGCGCCTTCGACCTTGGCCTTCGCGAGGATCTCGTTGCACGGGACCATCACGCCCATGTTGACCACTTCGAAGTTATTGCACTGGAGCACCACTGACACGATGTTCTTGCCGATGTCGTGCACGTCGCCCTTCACGGTCGCGATGACGATCTTGCCCTTCGCGCGCACGTCGGCGCCCGACTCGGCGAGCAGGCGCTTTTCTTCCTCGATGAACGGAATGAGGTGGGCCACGGCCTGCTTCATCACGCGCGCCGACTTCACGACCTGCGGCAGGAACATCTTGCCCTGGCCGAACAGGTCGCCGACGATGTTCATGCCGTCCATGAGCGGGCCTTCGATCACGTTGATCGGGCGGCCGCCGCCGCCCATGATCTTCTCGCGCGCTTCTTCGGTGTCCTCGACAATGAAGTTCGTGATGCCGTGCACGAGTGCGTGCGCAAGACGCTTTTCGACCGCCTGGTTGCGCCACTCGAGGTTCTCTTCCTTCTTCGCGGCGCCGGTCTTGAACTTGTCGGCGATCTCGAGCAGACGGTCGGTGCCGTCGGCGCGGCGGTTGAGCACCACGTCTTCCACGCGCTCGCGCAACTCGGCGTCGAGGTCGGCGTACACGCCGAGCTGGCCCGCGTTCACGATGCCCATGTCCATGCCGGCCTGAATGGCGTGGTAGAGGAACACGGTGTGGATCGCTTCGCGCACGGGGTCGTTGCCGCGGAACGAGAACGACACGTTCGACACGCCGCCGCTGATCTTCGCGTAGGGCAGGTTCTGCTTGATCCAGCGCGTGGCTTCGATGAAGTCCACCGCGTAGTTGTTGTGCTCCTCGATGCCCGTGGCCACCGCGAAGATGTTCGGGTCGAAGATGATGTCCTCGGGCGGGAAGCCCACTTCGTTCACGAGGATGTCGTAGGAGCGCTTGCAGATCTCGGTCTTGCGCGCGAATGTATCGGCCTGGCCCTGCTCGTCGAACGCCATCACCACGCTCGCCGCGCCATAGCGGCGAATCAGCTTCGCGTGATGCACGAACTGCTCCTTGCCTTCCTTGAGCGAGATCGAGTTGACGATGGCCTTGCCCTGCACGCATTGCAGGCCCGCCTCGATCACATCCCACTTCGACGAGTCGATCATGATCGGCACGCGCGCAATGTCGGGCTCGGAGGCAATGAGGTTCATGAAGCGCACCATGGCCGCCTTCGAGTCGAGCATGGCTTCGTCCATGTTGACGTCGATGACCTGTGCGCCGTTTTCGACCTGCTGGCGCGCAACCGCGAGCGCCTCGTCGAACTGCCCGTTGAGAATCATCCGCGCGAAAGCCTTCGAGCCGGTCACGTTGGTGCGCTCGCCCACGTTGATGAACAGCGTGCCTTCGGTCACGTTGAAGGGTTCGAGGCCGGAAAGGCGCAGGGTATGGTCAGTCATGGCGTGGGACCGGATCGTAGGGTGTGGGGGCGGGACTCGGAAGCAGCGGTCGAAATTGCCTTCAGGCGGCGTCGCGATACTGGCCGGGCCAGCGGCGCGGCTTGACCTCGGCGAGCGCTTTGGCAATGGCCGCGATGTGCTCGGGCGTCGTGCCGCAGCAGCCGCCCGCCACGTTCACGAGACCGGCGCTCGCGAATTCCTTGAGCAGTGCCGAGGTATCGGCGGGCGTTTCGTCGAAGCCTGTGTCGCTCATCGGGTTGGGCAGGCCCGCGTTCGGATAGCACGAGACGTAGGTGTCGCAGAGCTTCGCAAGCTCGGCGATGTACGGGCGCATGAGCGCCGCGCCCAGCGCGCAGTTCAGGCCGAACGTGAGCGGTCTCGCGTGGCGCAGCGAATTCCAGAACGCTTCGACGGTCTGGCCCGAGAGAATGCGGCCCGATGCATCGGTGACGGTGCCCGAGATCATGATCGGCAGATTCTCGCCCGTGTCTTCGAAAAGCTGGTCGAGCGCGAACAGCGCGGCCTTGGCGTTGAGCGTGTCGAAGATCGTCTCGACGAGGAAGAGGTCGCAGCCGCCGTCCATGAGCGCCTTCGCCTGCTCGTAGTACGCATTGCGCAGTTCTTCGAACGTGACGTTGCGCGCGCCCGGATCGTTCACGTCGGGCGAGATGCTTGCCGTTTTCGGCGTTGGCCCGATCGCGCCCGCGGCGAAGCGCGGCTTGTCCGGCGTCGAATACTTTGCGCACGCGGCGCGCGCGAGCTTCGCCGACTCGACGTTCATCTCGATGGCGAGATCGCCCATGCCGTAGTCGTCCTGGGCCACCGTGGTCGCGCCGAACGTGTTGGTCTCGATGATGTCCGCGCCCGCCGCGAGATACTGCTCGTGAATCTCGCTGATGATCTGCGGCTGCGTGAGCGAGAGCAGTTCATTGTTGCCCTTGATATCGCGCGGGTAGTCCTTGAAGCGTTCGCCGCGATAGGCGGCTTCGTCGAGCTTGTAGCGCTGGATCATCGTGCCCATCGCGCCGTCGAGGATCACGATACGCGAGGCGAGCAGCGCGGGAAGCGCTGCGCCGCGCGTGTATTTGGCGTCCCCGGCGGAGCGCGGGGCAAGGGCTGCGGGCTGGTTCATGGATCGCGGGCGTGGTGCCGGTTGAACTGGGAAACCCCACATTGTAGCCGCTGCGGCAACGCGCCGCTGCGGGCGGCGTCGCGCGCAGGCAACCGCTGTGGCGCGCGCCGGACGGCCAAAAGAAAACCCCGGCCGGGCAAGCCGGACGGGGTTTCGTGTGAAGGACGCTGCGCGTTGAGTGCCGCGGGGTGCGCTAGCGTCAGTGAAGCACGACGGGTTGCTGCATGAGGCTGTCGAACTGTCCGAGGAATTCGTCGACTTCGTCGAGCGACTGGTCTTCGTCCATCAGCTTTTGCACGTCTTCGCGAAAACGTGCCGCCATCACGCCGTCGATGAAGATCTCGCGGCGTGCGTTTTTGTCGACGATCTCGTAGCCGCCCGCGCGCATCGCGCTGTGGCCGTCCTGCGGTGGGAACTCGACGACGCAATAGTTGGGACTGTTGTAGATCATTTGCATGGCGACACTCCTTTTTCCTGTGCTCCCTGACCTTCTCGGTCAATACATGGAGCGTCCGTTCTGGAATTCAAGGGGTGGGTCCCGCATCACCTCTTATGTGGACTGCTCTCCCTTTTTTACTTCACTTCTCAACTGCGTCTGCTGCCACTGCCATGATGCTTTTACTTCGAACTACTTAGACCAACTGTTTGAGAAACGTTTCTAGCAAAGCGGTGAAACGGTGCGACTCCTCTACCGGGGCCAGATGTGCGGCATCGAGCACCACGAAATGCGACCCTTCTATCGCGCTTGCAAGGGCCTGCGTCATGGCCACCGGCGTGCCGCTGTCGTGGCGGCCCGCGACTGCGAGCGTCGGCACGCGCAGTTGCGCGAGCCTCTTTTGCACGTCGAAATCGCGTAGCGCCTCGCAGGCCATCGCATAACCTTCTGAAGGGGTCCGTAATAAAACGTCACAAATGCGCTCGACAGTCGGCGCATGCGCATGCCGGAAGTCGGCGGTGAACCACCGTGCCATCGTTGCGTCGACGAGCGCCCCGAGGCCTTCGCTGCGTACTGTGGCGGCGCGCTCGTTCCATGTTTCGCGCGCTTGTGGCGGCGTATGACTCGCCGTGTCGCAAAGCGTGAGCGTTGTCACGCGTTCCGGGAAATCGAGCGCAAACTGCTGCGCGATCATGCCGCCCATCGACATGCCCACGAGATGCGCATGCTCGATGCCAGTGGCGTCGAAAAGCGCATCGAGGTCGGCGGCGAGTTCTGTGAAGCCGAAAGGCTCGCTCGCGACGGCGCTCGCGCCGTGGCCGCGCACGTCATAGCGCAGTACGCTGTGGCGGTGGCGGAAATGTCCGGCGAGCGTGTCCCACACGCCAAGGTCGCCGCCCAGTTGGTGAATGAACGCCAGCGCGGGCCCACCGCTCCTGTCGTCGAAGACATAGTGCGTATCGATGCCATTGACAGTCACTTGCATGGGTTCCTCCTTCGCCTTCCAGGCTGGGAGTCAAGCCGTTTGCGAGGTACTGCATGCACGCGATGCTGGTGGAGCAATCCGCGCGCCTGGCGCGCGCAGACGATGCGCGATGCGATGTTCGTTAGCTTGTGTGTCGCGTCCCTGTTTGCTGCGCTGTTTATTGTGTCGTGCCGATTTTGTCCGTCTTGTGCAGCGGTGTATCGGTTTGTTCGTGCTGGTCCGTTTGTCGGTCCGTTCACTGGTCCGTTGTTTGCGCGCGGCGTCGTGCTGCCGTGTTTCGTCTGCTTGTTCTTTGGCCCTTCGTGATGCGCGCGATGCCTTGCGATCCTTGACGCATGGCTCGATTCCAGTATGCGCTATTTCGCGAATTTGTGTTGTGAAGCGGGCCGTCCGGATCGAGTGGTGCGTGCGCTTGCGCGCTCAGGGATGCTCGGGCGCCGGGCCTGGCGAAGCGGATGAGGGTTGCGCATCGCCAGTAGACGGTTGAGGCGGTGATTCTGTTGGCTGTTCTGTCTGCAAATTGGCGGGTGGCGCCGGCTGCGCAGACGGTTGCGGTTGCGCTTGTGATGCAGCAGGCGCAGAAGCCGGCGCCGCCTCCGGTGTTGCCGATTGTGCCGATGTTGTGTCGGGTGCCGCGCTGGGCGCCGGGGCGGTTGCGGCCGCCGCAGAATCGGGCGCTGGCGCGGGCGCGTTCGATGCGCTCGGCACCGTGAGTGCGCCACGCCACACCAGTTCGAACTGGTTGCCATTCGGTTCGGTTTGCACGAGGCGCACGGGCAACCAGCCGAGCGACTGCGCGAGCCACACGTCGATGCGCCGCTTGTCGCCCTCGCGACGCGGCAGACGCATGAAGTGGCGCGCGGTGACGTAGCCATGATCCGTGCTCACGGTTTCGTCGCCGATCGTGGTGATGGGCCAGGTCTCGCCGCTGTCGTTGTCCGCGACATAGAACTCGCGCGTGACGCCGGGCTTGTACGCGTCGGGGTCGCCGCGCACGAGGCTCGCAAGCTGCATCACCATGCTGAAGCGGTCCTGCGCGCCATCGGGCAGCGCGAGCGAGTTCGGCGTGCGCGTGAACACGATCTGCTTGTCGGTGCGATTGAAAACCGTCACATCCGAAGGGCGATGGCCGCGCTTTTCGATGTACTGATCGGGTGCGAGGCCGAAGGCGTCCACACGGCCCTTACTCGTCCAGCTGAACTCGCCGACGAAGGGCAGGGGCACACGCACGACCATCTCGTAGCGCTGCCCGTCGCTCGACCAGTGGATCGTGCCGGGCTGATTGCGCACGCCGTTATAGAACGTGTCGTACTGCAGTTCGCCCGATGGGGGCACCGAAAACTTCAGTCCGTGCGAGGCCTGCGTGGCTTGCGCCGAAGGCTGCTTGCCGTTGCCGGGCGCCGTGCCAGCGGTCCCGCTGGTGCCGGCGGCGCTCGCGCTGGCTGGCGACGCGGCTGCGGGCGCGGACGCCGCCTGCGTATCCGGCGGCGCAGCCGGCGCTTTGGGGTGCGGTTTGGGCGGCGTCACCGCGTGCAGCGTGTGCGGCTCGGCAGGCTTCGGTGCGGCTTTGGGCGCGGCATGCGCGGGCGCTGCCGCGGGGCCCGCGGGCTTGGCCTCGCGCTCGATGCGCTCGGGTTTGAGGAGCGCCACTTGCACCGGCACGCGCACGTGCGCGACAGGCGGCGGCGCGCCGTGATGCCGCTCGAACCATTCGGCCGCGAGCCAATGCAGCGCCGTGACCGCGACGAACATACCGACCCAGCGCCACGCGCGCATGCGCTGCGGCGTGCGTGAGTCGGTGTCGAGGCGGCGGCGTGCCTCGCGCGGGGCGGCTGGCGTGGACATCGGCGGTTCGTGAGTCGGTATCGGTCGTACGTTAATGTGACACAACCCGCCGGGTGCTTGCAGAATCGCAGACGCGCGCGAGCAGGGTCACATGTGTGCCGGCCCCGGGGACACAGCCCTCAGCGCGGCGTTGGACTGTACCCCAATTCGTAGGACAGTTTTTCGGCGCACGCGCGCAGCGCGGTGTCCACGACGCCGTTCCAGGCGATATCGAACGCGCCTTCGTGACCGAGCGCGATGAGCCCGAGCGCGAGTTCGCCGCTCGCATCGAACACGGGCGTGCAGAACGCGTGGATGGTCGGCAGCAACATGCCTTCCACGCGGGCAGCGCCATGCTCGCGCACTTCCGCGAGCGCCTGTTCGAGCGCATCGGCCGTGCGCGGCGTCGAGCCGTATGAGTACTGCTGCGCGCCCGCGAGTTCGCGCTCGATCATGGGGGCCGTCTTGCTGCGCGGCAGGTAGGCGGCGAACAGCAGGCCCGTGGCGGAACTGAGCATCGGCATTACATCGCCGAGCTTGAGCGACGCTTTCGCGGGGTGGCTCGACTCCAGCCAGTGCACGACGGTCGGCCCCTGGTTGCCCCACACGGCGATGCCCACGGTGATGTCGAGCGCGTCGCGCAATTCGGTGAGCGCGAGGCGCGCGAGCTTGACGCCGTCCACGCGCGCGAGACGCGCGAGTCCGAGCTGCAACGCGAAGCCGCCCAGTTCGTAGCGCCCCGAGAGCGGGTCCTGCGCGACCACGCCAAGGCGCATGAAGCTCACGAGATAGCGGTGCGCCTTCGCGGGGCTCATGCCCGCGCGCTGCGCGAGGTCGCGCAGCATCATCGCGCGCGGTTCGTTCGTGAGCACTTCGAGCAGGCGAAACCCCACTTCGATCGACTGGATGCCCGAGCGCAGTTTTTCTTCGCCGGCTTCGGCGCCTTCCGCAGCTTCGGCGGTGTCGTGGGTGTCGGCGAGATCTTCGGCGCTCGTGGCGTCTGGGGCGCTCGCGCGCGGCGAGGCGGATCGGACGGTTGGCGGCATGGGATGCGTTGTGGTGTTCAAACGTACGGCGACTGGGGGCTTGCGGCACGCCCGCTTGGGGCCCGCCGATTCACCATCGTAGAATACATTTCCCTTATCGTCACTCACGTCTGATTCCATGAAACTTGCCACGCTGAAGGACGGCACCCGCGACGGCCAGCTGATCGTCGTTTCCCGCGACCTGCGCAGCGCCGCCATTGCCGACGCGATCGCACCCACGCTGCAGCGCGTGCTCGACGACTGGCGCTTTTACGCGCCGCAGCTCGCCGAACTGTACGACGCGCTCAACTACGGGCGCGCGCGCAACGCGTTCAGCTTCGACGCGCGCGATTGCATGGCGCCGCTGCCGCGTGCGTACCAATGGGCGGATGGCTCGTCGTACGTGAATCACGTCGAACTCGTGCGGCGCGCGCGCGGCGCCGAGATGCCCGCCGAATTCTGGACCGACCCGCTCATGTACCAGGGCGGCAGCGACGACTTCATCGGGCCGTGCGACGACATCGTGTGCGCGTCCGAGGCGTTCGGCATCGACTTCGAGGCCGAAGTGGCCGTCGTGACCGGCGACGTGCCGATGGGCGCGAGCCCCGACGAAGCGCTGCGGGCCGTGCGGCTCGTTGCGCTCGTCAACGACGTCTCGCTGCGCAATCTCATTCCCGCGGAACTCGCGAAGGGCTTCGGCTTTTTCCAGAGCAAGCCGGCCAGCGCATTCGCGCCGGTGATGGTCACGCCCGACGAGCTCGGCGAGCACTGGCGCGAAGGGCGCGTGCACCTGCCGCTCATCGTGCACTGGAACGGCAAGAAGGTGGGTCAGCCCGATGCCGGCACGGAAATGGTGTTCCACTTCGGCCAGCTGATCGCGCACGCTGCGAAAACGCGCAATCTGCGCGCGGGCGCCATCGTCGGTTCGGGCACGGTCTCGAACAAGGACACAAAGCGCGGCTACTGTTGCATTGCCGAGAAGCGCTGCCTCGAAACGATCGAAAGCGGACAGGCGAGCACCGAGTTCATGAAGTTCGGCGACAGCGTGAAGATCGAGATGCTCGACGAAGCGGGCAAGTCGATTTTCGGCGCGATCGATCAGGCCGTGGCGTCGCTCCACGGCGAGCATTGACACGCAAACGCTGAAGGGTTTCGCCGGATGCCGCGCG
This sequence comes from Paraburkholderia sp. BR10141, assembly GCF_056155635.1. NCBI lineage: Bacteria > Pseudomonadati > Pseudomonadota > Betaproteobacteria > Burkholderiales > Burkholderiaceae > Paraburkholderia > Paraburkholderia sp. BR10141. Next base: position 227,118 of record NZ_JBMIQH010000004.1, read on the forward strand.
CCACGCGTGCGGCTACACTGGCGAACGCCCTTTTTCTTCGAGCGCATCGGGCAGAGCAGTCAAGGTACGAGCCGTAGAAGCACGCAGCATCCGAACGTAAAACGACAAGGAGACACCGTGAACGCTTCTCGCCCCAGCCGTCTTGCTGTACGCATCGCCCTGCTTTTTTCTGTCTGTGTGCCTACGTTCGCGCTCGCGCAGGTCAAGATCGGTCTCGTGCTTTCGCTCACGGGTCCGGCCGCCTCGCTCGGCATTCCCGCGCGCGACACCGCCGCGATGTTCCCCACCGAGATCGCGGGTCAGAAAGTTCAGTACATCGTGCTCGACGACGCGTCCGACACGACCCAGGCCGTGCAGGACACGAAGAAGCTCATCGACGAGCAGCATGTCGATGCGATCATCGGCTCGTCGATCACACCCAACTCGCTCGCGATGCTCGACGTGATCGCGCAAGGCGAGACGCCCACGATCTCGCTCGCTTCGTCGGCGAAGATCATCGAGCCCGTCGACGACAAGCGCCACTGGATGTTCAAGACACCGCAAACCGACGCGATGATGGCCGGCGCGATCATGGAGCACGCAGCCGCGCACAACGTGAAGACGCTCGCCTATATCGGCCAGGCCGACGCGCTCGGCGAGACGTTCTACGCCGAGATTGCGAAGGCCGCGCAGCAGCACGACATCAAGCTCGTCGCGAACGAGCGCTTCAATCGCACCGACCCGAGCGTGACGGGGCAAGTCCTCAAGATCGTCGCGGCGCACCCCGATGCCGTCGTGGTCGGGGCGGCCGGCACGCCCGCCGCGCTGCCGCCCAAGGCGCTCAAGGAGCGCGGCTACAAGGGCGTCATCTATCACAACCACGGCGTGGGCAACCGCGACTTCCTGCGCGTGTGCGGCGCCGACTGCAACGGCACCTTCCTGCCCGCAAGCCAGGTGCTGGTGGCGGCGCAACTGCCCGAGGACCAGCCCGGCCGGCGCCTCGCGCTCGACTATATTTCGCGTTACGAGGCCCGTAACGGCGCGGGCACCGTGTCGGCATTCGGCGCCTACACGTGGGACGCGGGGCTCCTGCTGCAGAACGCGATACCCGTCGCGCTCAAGTCGGCAGCGCCCGGCACGCCCGCGTTTCGCCGCGCGCTGCGCGACGCGCTCGAAGCGACGCACGGGCTGCATGACACCAATGGCGTCGTCAACATGAGCGCCACCGATCACCTCGGCCTCGACGCGCGAGCGCGCGTGATGGTCGAGATCCACGATGGCAAGTGGATGTATCAGCCGCATTGATGAGCGGCACTGCCATCGCTTTCACGTAATCAGCAATCCGAAGCAAAGGAGTCCGCCCATGAACGATCCTTTTTACGCCCAATATCATGCTCTGCGCGTGCGGCGGCACGAGCACGGCATCGTCGAGATCGTGATGAGCGGCGAGGGCACGAACAAGAGCGGCCTCGCGACCGCCGACGCCAACATGCACCGCGAACTCGCCGAAATCTGGCGCGACGTGGACCGCGATCCCGACGCGCGCGTCGCCGTGATTCGCGGCGAGGGCAAGGGCTTTTCGGCGGGCGGCGACTTGCAGCTCGTCGAGGACATGGCCACGCATTTCGACGTGCGCGCGCGTGTGTGGCGCGAGGCGCGCGACCTCGTCTACAACGTGATCAACTGCGGCAAGCCGATCGTCTCGGCCATGCACGGTCCGGCGGTGGGCGCGGGGCTCGTCGCGGGACTGCTGGCCGACATTTCCATCGCCACCAAAACGGCGCGCATCATCGATGGCCATACGCGCCTGGGCGTCGCGGCGGGCGACCACGCGGCGATCGTGTGGCCGCTGTTGTGCGGCATGGCGAAGGCGAAGTATTACCTGCTGCTGTGCGAGCCGGTGAGCGGCGAGGAGGGGGAGCGCATCGGCCTCGTCTCGCTCGCCGTGGACGAGAACGACTTGCTGCCGAAAGCGTTCGAAGTGGCGAAGCGCCTCGCCAACGGTTCGCAAACCGCGTTGCGCTGGACCAAGTACGCGCTCAACAACTGGCTGCGCATGGCGGGGCCGAACTTCGACACGTCGCTCGCGCTCGAATTCATGGGCTTCGCGGGACCCGATGTGCGCGAAGGCGTGAAGTCGCTGCGCGAGCGGCGCGCGCCGGAGTTTCCGGGCGGCGATCCATTCTGATTCGCGCTTTCTGCCGATTTCTGGTTTTACGCGCGCTATCATCGAAGAGATCGTTTCGTGCCGCCCACGCGCGCGCATTTGACCACCTATCTATGCGAGGGAGTACCGCATGACCGACTCAGCAGGCAACATGCCGCCGTTCCCGGGTTTTCCGGGCTTTCCGCCCGCCGAAATGCTCGACCAGATGTGGGGGATGATGCGCCTCACGCCGTTCGGCGGCGCGTTTCCGGGCGGCGAACCGGGCGTGGCGCAAGCCTTTGGGCCGCCGCTTTCGATGATGACCGACATGATGACGCCGCTCACCAACATCGAGGAACTCGACAAGCGGATCACCGATCTGCGCGCCGTCGAGCAGTGGCTGAAGCTCAATCTCGGTATGTTGCAGTCCGCCATCCAGGCGCTCGAGGTACAGCGCGCCACGCTCACCACGCTGCGTGCGTTCGGCGCGTTCGCGCAGGCGCAGATGACGCCGACGCACGCCGAATCCGAAGCGCCGAGAGCGGGCGCCGCGCGCGAGCGGGCTACCGAGCCCGAGGCCGCGAACGCAGGCGCTGCGTCCGAAGGTGCGGCAGCCGCGCCGCCGGGCTTCGACGCGGGTTCGTGGTGGAATCTCGTCCAGGCGCAGTTCAACCAACTTGCGCAATTCGCGATGGCGCAGCCCGCCGCCGCGGCGCAGGCCGCGCAAGCGGCGGCGCAAGCGGTGAGCGAGGCGCAGGCGAAGACCGAAGCCGCCACGGCCAAACGCAGCAGCGCCGCCAAGCGGAGCAGCAACACCGGCAACGGCAACGGCAATGGCAACAGCGGCGGCGCAGGCCGCAGCGCGCCGCGCGGCGCGAAGAAGGCGCCGGCGCAGCCCGAATAAGGCGCGCCGCGGCGCTCGCCGTCACGGCGCAGCTATTCGTCGGGGCGGCACGTCACGTTCTACCAGGTGCAAGCCGGTTGTCGTGGCGGCGCGTGCAACGCACCGCGCGCATGGTCGCGCTCACGCCCGCGCATTTGCTCGCTTCGGCGGCGATTCCATTGGTGTTCCCGGCCGTGCGTCTCGAACTCGACGGCCGCCACGAATATTTCGGCGAAGGCTGAATTGATCGAGCTGGGTGACCACGACACGCTCGCTCAAAGCGACGTTCTTTTGACTTGGCTCAAAGCTCCGACAGACGGCGCGATCATGGATTTCGGGGCGCGGCGGAACTGAAACATCGGCATGCTATTATTGTGTAAGGTTTTTCCGGTCATTTGTGGGAGTTGCGGACGGCGTTGCGACGCTCCGCCGCGCAGGTTCCACGGCCTTGACGGGCGGGATGTCGGCCCATTGGAAAATCAGCCAGCAGGTGTGTCAAAAAGACGTCGACGTGGGGTGCGAGAATGCGGCATTGTGTCGCATAGCCGCGCGGCGATGGCTTGCATGCCTTGCCGGTATCGGTAGTGATCAGCGGTATCAGGCGGCCGGGTTCGAGGAACGGAGCAGCTACCCAGAATCCACGACGGCGCCTTCATTCCGGTTGGCTGGATTGTCGTGGGGCAACGCGTGTTGCGTTCGCCGGTCTGCGATTGCGTCCAGAGGGCCGGATACCGCGTAAAATTAAATGCTTTTTGCCTGCGCGGCCGCGTTGTATGCGGGCACGCGGCACGCTACGAATTCGTCATGCGCGCGTTTTGCGCAGATCAGGGGCGGGACTATGAACACGATGCTTTATCCGGAACTTTACAAATCGCTCGAATCGGTCCGATGGGACATGGAAAAGGACATTCCCTGGGACAAGTTCGATGCGTCGCTCCTTACCGATGAGCAGGCGGCGACCATCAAGATGAACGCGATCACCGAATGGTCGGCGCTGCCGGCCACGGAAATGTTCCTGCGCGACAACCATCACGACAGCGACTTTTCGGCGTTCATGAGCGTGTGGTTCTTCGAGGAGCAAAAGCATTCGCTCGTGCTCATGGAATACCTGCGCCGCTTCAAGCCGGAAATGGTGCCGACGGAAGAAGAGTTGCACGCCGTGCGCTTCGAGTTCGACCCGGCGCCGCCGCTCGAAACGCTCATGCTGCACTTCTGCGGCGAAATCCGCCTGAACCACTGGTATCGCCGTGCCGCCGAATGGCACACGGAGCCGGTCATCAAGGCCATCTACGAAACGATTTCGCGCGACGAAGCGCGCCACGGCGGCGCCTATCTGCGCTACATGAAGAAGGCGCTCAACAATTTCGGCGACGTCGCGCGCGCGGCGTTCGCGAAGATCGGCGTGCTGATGGCTTCGGCGCGCCGCACCGAAAAGCCGCTGCACCCGACGAATCTGCACGTGAACCAGGCGCTGTTCCCGCGCGACACCGTGCAGTCGCGCCTGCCCGACCCGGAATGGCTCGAGCGCTGGCTCGACGAGCAGATCTGTTTCGACGACGGCTGGGAGAAGAAGGTGATCGAGCGCATTCTGCACAACCTCTCGATCCTGTTCGAGCGCACGTTCACCACGGCGCAGGAACTGAACCGCTATCGCAAGGAAGTGGTGCAGCGCCTGCAGGCCGAGCAAGGCACGCAACAGCCGGCCTGACGCGCCGGGACATCTCGCGTGCGTGCTCTCGTGGCGCGCCGCGACCGGGACGGCCCGAAGCGCTTTTCGCGTGACGGGCCGTTTTCATTGGCGCGCGTCTCACTGGCTTGCTCAATGCGGCACGCCCAAATCGATCCGCGCCTATTTTTTATCCGAGCCTCATTCCATGCCCGCTTCCTTCGAACGCAAGATCACGACCCGCGAGGCGCTCGCGCAACTGCGCGCCTCGCTGCCCGGCCCTGTGGTGTTCACCAATGGCGTCTTCGACATCCTGCACCGCGGACACGTCACCTATCTCGCCGATGCGAAGGCGCTGGGCGCCACGCTGATCGTCGGCGTGAACAGCGACGCGTCGGTGAAGATGCTCGGCAAGGGCGATGACCGCCCCATCAACAACGAGAACGACCGCATGGCGCTGCTGGCGGCGCTGGAGAGCGTGGACTGGGTCGTGCAGTTCGGTGAGCAAACGCCCGTCGAGCTGATCGGAGCCTTGCGCCCGGACATTCTCGTGAAGGGCGGCGACTACGACATGGACGCGCTGCCCGAGTCGGCGCTGGTGCGCGGCTGGGGCGGTCGGGCGCTCGCGATCGCCTTCGAGCACGACCGCTCCACGACGAAGCTGCTGCAGAAAGTGCGCGCGCAGGAAGGATCGAAGTAAGTCGCGACGTACGTCCGCACGATGTGGCGGACGATGCAAAACCGGCCGGAGGCCGGGCCGCCCAATGCCTGGGCGCGCCCGCCCCCCGGCCGGTTGCGTTTGAGCTGTCGCTTACTGCGTGAGGGTCGACGCCTGCACCGACGGTACCGTCACCGGGCCGCCGACGGTCGGCACGTCGGCCGATTCGGACGGTCGGATCGGCTTCACCACGAGCCGCTCGGGGTGGATCTGCCGGTTCAGGTGCTGGGTTTCGCGCGAACCCGACGAGGGCGTCGGGCCGAACACGCCGCCAATGGCCGCAAAGGCCAGGCCGTTGGCGAGAATCAGAATGGCGATCAGCCAGCGCAGCATCGTGTGAAGCTCCTTCGAAAACGTTCGTTCAGTTTCAGGGCCGGATGTAAGCGGCGCGCGGGTGACGCGCGTCTCAGGACTGCGCCGCGATGAGCGCCAGGCCCGACAGCACCAGTGCATCGTGGCGAGTATGCGGCACCTTGAGCGCCGCTGTCACTTCGGCCGCTGCGCCGCCGCTCACCACGAGCCGCACTGGCATTCTCCACGCATCCTGTAGATCCGCCCAGGCGCGCTCGATGAGCGCGGCCTGCGCGAGCGCACAGCCCGCCGCAATCGAGCTTCGCGTGTCGGTGGCGAAAGCGATGCCTGGCTGGGCAGCACTCGCCATGCCGCCGGCGACCACGGGCAGCTGCGCAGTGTGCTCGCCGAGCGAGCGCATCATGAGCGTGAAGCCCGGCGCGATCATGCCGCCCACGAAGGTGCCGTCGGCGCGCAGCGCTTCGAGCGTGGTGGCCGTGCCGAATGTTGCGATCAGGAGCGGCTCGTCCGGATAGGCGGCGTGCGCGCCGATCATGCCGGCCCAGCGGTCGCTGCCGAGCGCGTCGGGCGTGGCATAGCTGTTCGTCACGCCGCACTGCTGCGCGCAGGCCCGCACCACGATGCGCGGGAGTCCCGGCCAGTGCGTCTCGACCAGCGCGCCGAGGCGATCGCCCACCGCCGCGCCCGCGACGTTCGATATCCACGCGCCGGCGGGCCGGGGCAGCGTCGCCCATTCTTCGCTGCTTCCAGCTTCATGAGCGATGGGCGCGGATTGCGCGCCGTCGTCGCGCACATGATCCATCGTTCCCGCGTGCAGGCGCGACCCATCCCGCGCGACGAGCGCCCATTTGATCCGGCTGTTGCCTGCATCGATGAGGAGGAAGGGGCCGCGGCTCATGCGCCGCTGTCCGCGAGCCGCAGCGACACGTCGCCGGCCGTGACGGTCTCGCGCCCGTTCGGCGTATCGAGGATCAACTGGCCGCGCTCGTCCACGCCGGCAGCGGTGCCGCGCAGCAGTTCCTTGCCCTGCTCGTAGATGGCGACCTCGCGGCCCGCGTACGCGTGGCACGCGTTCCAGCGCGCCTGGAAGGGCGCAAAGCCCGCCGCGCCGAAGCGTTGCAGCGCGGCTTCGAGTGCGTTGAGTTCGGCGGCGAGCGTGTCGGTGAGATTGGCGTTCGGCCACGCGCGCGAAAGCGCCGTGGGCGTCGTGCCGGGCACGACTGCCGCGCTGCCGCCCGCGGCGTTGAGCGCCTCGACGCTGGCGGCGAGCGCATCTTCGCCGCGCACGTTCGTGCCGATGCCGATCACGACCGCTGTGGCGTCGGCGGTGGTCCAGGCGGTTTCCACGAGGATGCCCACCAGCTTGTCGCCTTCGAGCAGCACGTCATTGGGCCACTTGAGCGCGATTTGTCCGGGCGCCGTGACGGGCAGCGTGCGCAGGCCGTCCACCAACGCCGAGCCGACGGCGAGGCTCAAGCCCGCAAGCCCTTCGATCGGGCGCGGCAGCACGCAGCCGATCGAGAACAGCAGTGCGTCGCCGGGCTGCGCGACCCAGGTGCGGCCGCGCCGGCCCCGGCCGGCCGTCTGCAGATAGGCCACGCGCACGATCGGGCGTGCGAGGGCGTCGCGCTTTTGCGGCAGCGCCTTCAGGCGCGCCATGAGGTCGGCGTTGGTCGAGCCGGTTTCCTCGACGATCTCGATGGGCCAGTCGTGTGCGGCCGGGCCGAACAGCGTGATCGCGCGGTTGCGGTCGATGCGCCAGTCGCCGGCGCTCGGAGTCTCGGGGGTGGGGGGCGTCGCATTCATGTCTCATATTGTAGTGGCTGAGGCGCGGGTAGCAGCCCGCAACGCTGGTTTCGACCCGAAATGTGGGCAATTCACATGCCACCCACAGGCAGCCCACAGGTTATCCACGGAATCGTCCACAGGGTGACGGTGGCAATCGCCCCCCGTCGATTCCCCGCAATTTGCCCAATCTTTAGGCAATTCACAGGCCGCCCACAGGCAGTCCACAAGTTATCCAGAGAGTTGCCCACAGTTCGCCTCGTGTCTGAAAGCCAACCGTGCGCTTTCGGACCGACGAAACGGGGCGCGTTCGCTACAATGTTTGCTCACCCCGTCCGTCGAGTGCTTACCCTTGAATCAAGACACGCCGCCCGGCCTTGAAGTCTCGGCCGGCACCCACGGAAAGACCGTGCGCCTGTCTGGCCAGTGGACGGCGCTCGCGCTCGCGCGCGACCGCGATCAGGGCGGCGCCGCGCGCCGTCTGCGTGCGCTCGCCGAAGAGCGCGTGGGCGCTTGGGACCTCTCGGGCGTCGAGCGCATGGATCACGTCGGCGGCCAGGCGCTCTGGCGCGTCTGGGGCCACAAGCTGCCGGCCGACCTCGTCGACCTCACGCAAACGCAGCGCGACATCTTCGAGCGCATCGCCCTGCTCGACTCCGTGCGCGAGCCGGCGGAGCGCATCGTGCGCATCGATCCGGTCACGCAGCTCGGCCTCGCGATCTTCTCGTTCTTCGACCACCTGTACGGCGGCATCGCCATGTTCGGGCGCGTGATCCTCGATCTGCTGCTCGTGGTGCGCAAGCCCAAGGTCACGCCATGGATCGAGATTTCGGCAAACATCTACAACGCCGGTGCGCGCGCGCTGCCGATTACGGCGCTCGTCGCGTTTCTGATCGGCATCGTGCTGTCGTACCTCTCGGCGCAGCAATTGCGCCTGTTCGGCGCGAACCAGTTCATCGTCAATATCCTCGGCCTTGCGGTGATCCGCGAACTCGGGCCCGTGCTCTCGGCGATTCTCGTGGCGGGGCGCTCGGGCTCTGCCATCACGGCACAGATCGGCGTGATGCGCGTGACCGAAGAACTCGACGCCATGCGCGTGATGGGCATCTCGCACGGCCTGCGTCTGATCCTGCCTCGGGTGATCGCGCTCGGCATCGCAATGCCGCTGCTCGTGATCTGGACCGACATCATTGCGTTGCTAGGCGGCGCGATCGCGGCGAAGATCGTGCTGGGCATCGACATTTCGTGGTTCATGCGCTCGATACCCAGCGTCGTGCCGATCGCCAATCTCTGGATCGGCCTCGGCAAAGGAGTGGCGTTCGGCATGCTGGTGGCGATCGTGGGCTGTCACTTCGGCTTTCGCATCAAGGCGAATTCGCAGAGCCTGGGCGAGGGCACGACCACGTCGGTCGTCACGTCGATCACGATCGTGATCCTCGCCGACGCCGTGTTCGCGATCCTGTTCCAGAACGTGGGGCTTTCATGAGCACGACTGGCACGACGGTTACGACGATCGAGACGAAAACGACCGGCACGATCACCACGCCGCTCAAGGAGGTCGCGCAGGATCTGCCGCTGCCGACCATCGGCGAGCCGGTGATCGAGGTCCACAACCTCTCGAAGCGCTATGGGCGCAACGTCGTCCATCAGCATCTGAACCTGGAAATTCGCCGTGGCGAGATCGTCACGCTGGTAGGCGGCTCGGGCTCGGGCAAGACCACGCTCGTGCGCCAGATCCTCGGGCTCGAGAAGCCGACCTCGGGCACCATCAAGATGTTCGGCGAGAACATTTCGACCATCGACGCCGAGCGTGCGCGCCTCATGCGCACGCGCACCGGCATGCTGTTCCAGCAGGGCGCGCTGTTCTCGTCGCTCACGGTGTTCGACAACATCGCGCAGCCCGTGCGCGAACTCGGCAAGGTGCCGGCCGGCCTGCTGCGCGACATCGTGATGCTCAAGCTCGAAATGGTCGGGCTGCCGTGCAAGCACGCGTCAAAAATGCCGGCCGCGCTCTCGGGCGGCATGATCAAGCGCGTGGGCCTCGCGCGCGCGATCGTGCTGGAGCCGGAGCTGCTCTTTCTCGACGAACCCACGGCCGGGCTCGACCCGCGCTCCTCCGACGAAGTGGTGGAGCTCATCAGCACGCTGCACCGGGCGTTGGGGCTCACGGTGGTGCTCGTCACGCACGACCTCGACGCCATGGTCGCGCTCTCCACGCGCGTGGCCGTGCTCGCCGAGCGCGGGGTGCTCGTGGCGGCGCCCGTGGAAGAGGCGGCGAGCGTCGATCATCCGTTCATCCGCGAGTACTTTCTGGGCATGCGCGGTCGCCGCGCGCTCCAGGCGCTGCCGCCCGAGCGGCGCGCAAAGCTGCCGCCGGCGGCGCTCGCTCCCGCAGCCGTGGGGTACAAGCCGTGGTAGGGCCCGCGCGCGCCGCTATCCGGCTCGATCGGCCCGACCGGCTCAACCGGCGCGCCGCGGCCGCCAAAGAAGGAATCTGACGATGGAAAACAAACCGCATGCGTTCTGGGCGGGCATGTTCACGATAGGGCTGCTCATCGTGATCGCGCTTGTCGTCGTCTTCTTCAGCGCCGATCGGGCCGTGCGCGTGCCGTACGACCTCATTTCGCGCTCGAGCGTGACGGGCCTCTATCCGGACGCGGCGGTGCGGTTTCGTGGGATCGACGTGGGCAAGGTGCAGTCGATCAAGTTCGATACCCAGCATCCGGGCCAGATCCGCATTCGCATTCTCGTCGACCAGAAGGCGCCGATGACGCGCTCCACCTTCGGCTCGCTCGCGCTGCAGGGCGTGACGGGCATCGCGTTCGTGCAGCTCGACGACAACGGCGTGGACCTCTCGCCGTTGCATTCTTCGCCAGCGCGCGTGGCCGAGCTGCCGCTGCGCCCGGGCTTGCTCGACCAGCTCCAGCGCCGCGGCGACGCGCTCCTGCGCAAGCTCGACAACATTGCCGGCGACATCGACGAAATGCTCTCCGAGGACAACCGCAAGCAGGTGATGCAGGCCGTGAACAGCCTGCAGCAGGCCGCGAGCAGCGTGAACGTGCTCGCCGAGCAGCTCCAGCCCGCCACGAAGCAGCTACCGGGCGCGGTGACGCAGCTGCAGCACACGCTGCAGTCGACCAACACGCTGATCACGAGCATGAACCGCCCGGACGGCCCGTTCCAGACCAACCTCAACAAGGCCGGCACGGCGGCGGCCCAGGCCGGCGCGGCGCTCACCTCGATCGACACCTCGATCCAGGACCTGTCGGCGCGCGTGGGCTACGACACGCTGCCGCGCGTCGACTCGCTCACCGACGATGTGCGCTCGGCCATGCGCGCCGTGGACCGCGCGGCGGGCACCTTCAGCACGAGCCCGCGCAGCGTGCTGTTCGGCGGCGCGCCGCAGCCGGCGCCCGGGCCCGGCGAGGCGGGATTTGCGTGGCCGGCTACTGCGGGGACGAGGTAGGCCGCGCCGCTGCCTGACGGTCCTACGCGACACCATTCGATGCACTTCGCGCGGCGCATGCGCCGCGCGCCAAAGAAGGAAACGCAATGTCACGCACATCACGCCTGCCACCATCGATGCAACGCGCTGCAGCGGCCGGCTCAGCCTGGCTGGCGGCGCTCGCGCTCGGTGCGCTCCTCGCCGCCTGTGCGAGCAATCCGGCGATCAACGAGGCTCGCTACGACCTCGGCCTGCAGTCGTCGCAGGAAGCGCCTGGCGCCCAGGCCGCCCCGACGGCGCCCGGCGCGCCGGGTGCCAGGCCGCTTTTGAAGGTGCTGGCGGTGAGCGCGCCGCCGCCGCTCGATAACGACGGCATCCTCTACCGGATGAATTTCGACTCGCAGCGCACGGCGCGCTACGCGAACAGCCGCTGGACGATGTCGCCCGCGCGGCTGCTCACGGAACGCCTGCGCACGTCGCTCGGCGCGCACGCGACGGTGCTCGCCGGCGGTGACGCCGTGCAGGCGCCGATGCTCAAGGTCGAGCTGTACGAGTTCGAGCAGGTGTTCGAGAGCCCGACGCAAAGCGCGGGCGTGCTGGCTGCGCGCGCAACGCTCATGCAGGGCGGCAGGGTGCTGGCGCAGCGCTCGTTCGCCACGCGCGCGCCGGCGCCCACGCCCGACGCCGCGGGCGGCGTGCGTGCGCTGCAGGCGGCCAGTGACGATTTCGCCAATCAAGTGGGCGCGTGGCTGAGCACGCAGTCGTTCGCGGGCACGCCTTGAGGGATATAGAGAGGCGTCGCGCGATTGCGATGTGCGGCGTGACATCGGGGGCAAGGGCGGGATAGCGGCATGATCGAAGCGGGACGGCTCCGGCTGCGCGCCCCGCACGGCGGGCGGCGCGGGATGGACGGCGACGAGGGTGGTCAAAGCGGTGGCCAAAGCAACGGCCAGGGCGCTGGCGACGAACGCGGTGCGATCGCCAGCGGCGACACGCCCGCGTCGTCAGCGCCAGCGCCATCGCCTGCCGCCGCACGCGAGCCGCTGCCGCGCCAGGCCTCGACGCTCTCGCGCCAGGCACTCGCGCTCTACACCGCGCTGATCGTCTACGGCTCGTGGTATCCGTTCTCCGGCTGGCGCTCGCTCGGCCTCAGTCCCTTCGCCTATCTGGGCGATCCGTGGCCACGCTACTGGACGGTTTTCGACATCGTCACCAACGTGCTCGGCTACATGCCGTTCGGCGCGCTCGTCGTGCTCGCCGCGTGGCCGCGCTGGCGCGGTTGGCTCGCCGTGTTGCTCGCCGCCATTGCGGGCACGCTGCTTTCGGGCGTCATGGAGGCCGTGCAGACCTGGCTGCCCACGCGCGTGGCGTCCAATCTCGATCTCGCCTCGAACGCGCTCGGCGCATTGCTCGGCGCGCTCGTGGCGGCGCCCGCCACCGGCGCGCTGCTCGAGCGCGGCTTCCTGCGCCGCCTGCGCTTTCGCTGGTTCGAGCGCGACGCGGCCGTGCTGATGGTGCTCGCGGGGCTTTGGCCGTTCGCGACGATGTACCCTACGCCGCGCCTCTTCGGCTTGGGCGAGTGGGCGCGCGCGCTCTGGCAGCGCCTCGACGGCTCGATGCAGGACGCCGTGATTGCCTGGACGCCTGCCGCCTGGCATCTGCGCTCGCTACCCGACATGCTCGCCGCGCGCCTGCCCGATAGCGGCTGGGAGGCGATCGTCACGACGCTGAACCTGTTCGGCGCGGCGGCGTTCGCGACGCTCCCCATGCGCTCGCGGGCGCCGCGCGCGCGGCTCGTCATTGCGCTGATTGCGGTGACACTCGTCGTCAAGGTAGGCGCGACCTTTCTGCAGTCGCAAAGCGGCCTGATTTTCGACTGGGCGACGCCGGGGGCGCTCGCGGGCCTCGTGTGGGGCACGCTGCTCGCGTTTCTCGCCTTGCGTCTGCCGCGCGTCGTGCGCGCCGCGGCGGCGACGCTCGCACTCGCGGCGGCCCTCGTGTTCGTGAATGTGCTGCCCGTGAATCCGTATTTCGACGTCGTGCTCGCGGACTGGCGCCAGGGCCGCTACCTGCACTTCAACGGCCTCGCGCGCTGGCTCGCATGGACGTGGCCCTGGGCCGCGCTCGCATGGACGGCGTTCTCGCTCGAACGCGCGTGGCTCGTGCGGCGCGCGCGACGGGCCGCGAAGCGCGCTCGCCACGACCGGTGAGGGCGCGCGGCGCTCGCAAGAGCGTTCACGCCGCGCTCGCTATAATCGACCGGATCGCCGCGCAGCCACGCTCGCGCGCCACGCAATGTATTGCCGCCAAGGCGGGCCACACGCTTTCAGCAAGCCCGCGCTCACTGCGCGACACTCACCGGTGCCCCACGCCATGACCGATTCGTTCTACAAGTACCACGTCTTTTTCTGCCTGAACCAGCGCGACCCCGGCGCGGACCGCCCGAGCTGCGCGAATTGCAACGCACAGGCCATGCAGGAGTACGCGAAGAAGCGCGTGAAGCAGCTGGGCCTCGCCGGTCCCGGCCAGGTGCGCATCAACAAGGCGGGCTGTCTCGATCGCTGCGAGGAGGGCCCGGCCGTCGTCGTGTATCCGGAAGGCACGTGGTACACGTATATCGACGAGAGCGACATCGACGAAATCGTCGTCTCGCATCTGCAGAACGGCCAGGTGGTCGAGCGCCTGAAAATCGATCGCTGATTGCTCCAATGCACGGCCAAACAGTACCCGTAAGGACTGCCGCACGATGAACGCCCAGACACAAAAATTTCAGATCGACGGTCCCGTCGGCAAGATCGAGTGCGCGCTCGACGTGCCCGACGCCGGCACGACACCGCGCGGCATTGCACTCGTCGCGCATCCGCATCCGCTCTTTGGCGGCACGATGGACAACAAGGTCGCGCAAACGCTCGCGCGCACGCTCGTGCAACTCGGCTACACGACCTATCGCTCGAACTTTCGCGGCGTGGGCGAAACGGCGGGCACGCACGACAACGGCATCGGCGAACAGGACGATCTGCTCGCACTCATCGCCTACATGCGCGCGCAACCGGGCCACGCCGACGTGCCGCTCGTGCTCGCGGGCTTTTCGTTCGGCACCTTCGTGCTCTCGCACGTCGCGAAGCGCTACCTCGAAGCGGGCGGTGCGATCGAGCGCATGGTGTTCGTCGGCACGGCTGCGAGCCGCTGGGAAGTCGCGCCCGTGCGCGACGACACGCTGGTGATCCACGGCGAGCTCGACGACACCGTGCCGATTCTCTCGGTGTACGAATGGGCGCGTCCGCAGGAATTGCCGGTCGTCGTGATTCCGGGGGCAGAACATTTCCTGCACCGCAAGCTGCATATCCTCAAGCGCATCATCGTCGAAGCGTGGCGCTGAAGCGTCGGCCCCACAGTTTCGGGGCCCGATGCTAGCCCTTCGTCACCTCGCCTATGTCGGCAGAAATGCGTGAAAAATGCACGACAGGTACGCGCAAACGTGTGACTTAGCGAAAATTCGCCACGACGTGACGCGTATAATGTTCGCCAATTTTGTGCTTGCTGCGCCGCGACCGGCGCATGCACGGCACCCGCATTCCGGCTTTCACCGACCGTGCGCCGCATGGCGCGCTACGTTCATCCCGTCCCAATTCAGCCCGACCTGAACCTATGCGTTTTCTCTCCTCCGGCCAACCGTCTTCTTTCGTTCCTTCCTCCGTCGTCCGCAATGTCACGCTCGCAGCGCTGCTGCCCGCCACACTTCTCGTGAGCGCGAGCGCGTTTGCCCGCACGCCCGCACCCGCCGGCGCGAAAGTGCAGGCACAGCCGCAGGCGCAGGCGTCTGCCGGCGCGGCCGCAGACCAGGTGCTTGGCGGCCTGCCGCCGCCCGGCGTGAACGCGCGCTCGTGGGTGCTCGTCGACGCGACCGCGAACCAGGTGCTCGCCTCCGGCAACGCCGATGAGCGCGTCGAGCCCGCATCGCTCACGAAGCTCATGACCGCGTACCTCGTGTTCGAGGCGCTGCAGAGCAAGAAGATCTCGATGGAGCAGATCATCGAGCCGAGCGAAGCCGTGCGCCGCGTGAAGAACGACGAGTCGCGCATGTTCATCGAAGCCAACAAGCCGGTCTCGGTGCATGACCTCGTGTACGGCATGATCGTGCAGTCGGGCAACGACGCGGCCATCGCGCTCGCCGAACTCGTGGGCGGCAGCGAGGCGAATTTCACCAACATGATGAACGCCGAGGCGCAAAAGCTCGGCATGACGCACACGCATTTCGCCGACGTGAACGGCATGCCCGACCCGAATCACTACACGACGGCCGGCGACCTCGCCAGGCTCTCCGCGCGCCTGATCCGCGACTATCCCGAGTACTACGAAATCTTCTCGGTCAAGGAATTCAAGTACAACAACATCAAGCAGCCGAACCGCAATCGCCTGCTGTGGATCGACCCGACCGTCGACGGTCTGAAGACCGGCCACACCGAAGCTGCGGGTTACTGCCTGATCGCATCGGCCAAGCGTCCGATCGCGGGCGGCGCCTCCCGCCGTCTCGTTTCGGTGATGATGGGCGAGCCGAAGGAACACGACCGCGTGCAGGACAGCCTGAAGATGCTGAACTACGGCTATAGCGCATACGACACCACGCGCATCTATCAGGCGAACCAGGCCGTGGCGACGCCGCGCATCTACAAGGGCACGCTCGACGCCGTAAAGGTCGGCGTGCAGAAGGATCAGTTCGTCACGCTGCCCAAGGGCGCCGCCGAGAAGGCCAAGCCGCAGGTCGAACTCAGCAGCCCGCTGATCGCGCCGCTCGCCGTTGGCCAGCAGGTCGGTTCGGCGAAGTTCGTGGGTGCGGACGGCAAGGTGCTCGCCCAGGTTCCGCTCGTCGCGCTCGAAGCCGTGCCGCAGGCCGGTGTCGTCGGCCGCGTGTGGGATTCGCTCATGCTCATGGTCAACAAGAAGAAGTCATGACGCCCGCTTCAGCGACGCAGCCGGCCGAGCCGCTCGTCTGGCTCAACGGCGAGATCACGCCGCTTTCCGAAGCACGCATTCCCGTGCTCGATCGCGGCTTCATCTTCGGCGACGGCATTTACGAAGTCGTGCCCGTCTATGCGCTCGCCGATGATGAAGGCACGGTGCGCGTGCCGTTTCGCATCGCGCAGCATCTCGCGCGGCTCAAGCGCTCGCTCGAGAAGGTCGGCATCGCGAATCCGTTCGACGAAGCAGGCTGGCGCGCGCTCCTCGCGCGTCTGATCGAGGCGAACGAAGCGGCGGGTGCGCTCGCGCGCGATGCCCACGCCAACTTCTACGTGCAGGTGACGCGCGGCGTGGCGCCGCGCGGCCACGCCTTCCCGGCGGCGGCCACGCCCACCGTGTTCGCGATGGTCAATCCGCTCAAGCTGCCGGGCGTTGCACAGCGCGAACAAGGCGTGCGCTGCGTGACGGCTGAAGACAAGCGCTGGCTCAATTGCGACATCAAGTCGACCTCGCTGCTCGGCAACGTGTTGATGGCGCAGCACGCGGCGGAAAACGACGCGTTCGAAACGATCCAGCTGCGCGACGGCTGGCTCACCGAAGCGTCCTCGTCGAACGTGTGGGTCGTGAAGGACGGCGCGCTCTTTGCGCCGCCGCGCAGCAACCGCATTCTCGAAGGCATTCGCTACGGCCTGATCGAGGAACTGGCCGAGGAATGCGGCGTGCGCTTCGAAGCGCGCGAGATCGCCGAAGCCGAACTGCGCGACGCGGACGAGATTCTCGTGACCTCGGCAACGAAGGAAGTGCTGGCGGTCGTCGCGCTCGACGGCAAGCCGGTAGGCGGCGGCAAGCCGGGCCCGGTCTATGCGGCGCTTCACGCGGCGTACCAGCGCGCGAAGCAACGCGAGGCGCAGGCATTGCGTGCAGCAGTTGCCGAGCTACAGGAAGTGGAGAAATGAACGTGACACAGCAGGCAAACCCCCCCGCAGCGAAAGAATCGCTGATCGAATTCCCCTGCGACTTCCCGATCAAGGTGATGGGCAAGACGCATCCGGAATTCCAGGACACCATCGTGACGGTGCTGCGCGAATTCGACGGCGGCTTCGACGCCACGACCATCGAGACGCGTCCGTCGAGCGGCGGCAACTACACGGGCCTCACCGTGACGGTGCGCGCCACGAGCCAGGCCCATCTCGACGACATCTATCGCGCCCTCACCGGGCATCCGATGGTGAAGATCGTGCTGTAAGCGAGCAGAAGGCGTTCGAACGAAAAGGGCCGCAATATGCGGCCCTTTTTGCATCGGGCGCCGCATCTGGCGTCCAGTGGATCATCAAGGCATGTCGCCGATGCGCGCGCGCTGCGCCGCGGCGGCGGCCGTCATCAGCGGACCGGCTTCGCAAGCGTCCTCGTAGAGCCGTCGAAAGCGCGCGACCTCGTCGAATACCCAGTCGCGGAACGCCTGCACGCGCTCGGTCTGCATGCGTTGCGGCGGGCAGATGAAGTAGTAGCGCCACGGGCTCGGTCCGTCGATGTCCTTGAAAAGGCGCACGAGGCGCCCGCGTGTGATCTCGTGCATGGCGAGCGAGCGGCGCACGAGCGCGATGCCCTGGCCGTCCATCGCCGCCTGCAAAAGGTTCGACGAATCCTGGTAAAGCACGCCGCGCTTCGGCTCGGGCAGGTCCTGGAGGCCAGCGGCGTCGAACCACGGCCGCCACAGTTCGTCGTCCGAGCGCAGCAGCGGCAGCTTCGCGAGTTCGTGTGGATCGGTGGGCAGATTGCCGCCGTTGAATTCGGGCGAGCAGGCGGGAAAGAAGATTTCGTCGAGCAGCAGTTCGGCGTGCAGCCCCGGATAGTGCCCGTAGCCGAAGCGGATGGCGACATCGACGTCGTCGCGCGCGAAGTCGGTGAGCGAATTCGTCGATTGCAACTCGACGTCCCACTGCGGATGCGCCTCGATGAAGCGGCCGATGCGCGGCGTGACCCAGCGCGCCGCGAACGACGACAGCATTGAAACGACCAGCCGCCGGTCGCGGTCGCCGGCGCGGATTTCCTGGGTGGCGTGCGCGAGCTGGCTGAGCGCGTCGCGCACCTGGCCGGCGTAGCGGCGGCCGGTGTCGGTCACGCGCACGCGTTTGCCGTCGCGGGCGAAGAGCGCCACGCCCAGTTCCGCTTCGAGCGCGCGAATCTGGTGGCTCACGGCGCCGTGCGTGACGAAGAGTTCGTCGGCGGCGCGCGAGAAGCTTTCGTGGCGGGCGGCGGCTTCGAAGGCCTTGAGCGCATTCAGCGCGGGTAGCTGGCGCAGATCCATATCGTATTTTTTCTCACATAGGCGTGAAAATTGATCGTTTTGCTCGACCCCTTATGGTGTCTACGATTGTAGCTATCGAAGCAGGTCATTCGGAGTGGAAAATGAGAGAAATTTCTTCGGATATCACGTTTGAGGTGGCGGCCGGCCAAACGGCTTCAGTGCGCGTCGCACGCAGCACGCGGCTGAGCGTGAAGTGCGGCACCGTCTGGGTCACGCGCAGCGACGACACCGCCGACTACTGGCTCGAACCCGGCCACACGATGCGGCTGCGGCGCGGCGAGCGCCTGTGGATCGGCGCGGAAGGCGGCGCGCCCGCGTGGGTGGGGTTCGCCGCGCCGGCGCGCCTGAGTGAGCGCGTGGTCGACCTGGCCGCGCGCGCCGCACAGCGCGCAGGCGTTCACATCGGCGACGGCTGGCGCACGGTTTGACCTGACGGCTCGTCACTCGAAAGCGGCGACGATGGGAAAGCCACCCATCGCCGCCGTTGTCCGCAGCATGCCCGGCGCGCTCGCCCCGAATTCGGTAAACTCCCGAAATCATGTGCGCCACCCCGGTTTCACCCTCGCAAATTCATTCCGACCCCGGCGCGGCCGCGGTCGCGTCTCAAACGGCAAGTTCGTCCATCGTCGTGCGCTGGCGCGGCAACGAGGCTTATCAAGCAAGCTTTGACGCCATGCGCGAGTTCACGGCCGCTCGTGACGCCAATACGCCCGATGAAATCTGGCTCGTCGAGCATCCGCCCGTGTTCACGCTCGGCCAGGCCGGCAAGCCTGAGCATCTGCTGGTGGCGAACAGCGGCATCCCGCTCGTACAGATCGATCGCGGCGGGCAGATCACGTATCACGGGCCGGGCCAGGTGGTGGCCTACCTGCTGCTCGACCTGCGGCGCCGCAAGCTGATGGTGCGCGAGCTCGTCACGCTCATCGAGGACGCCGTGATCGAAACACTGGCGGCGTATAATCTCGCGGGCGAGCGCAAGGCCGGCGCGCCCGGCATTTACGTGCCAGAAGGCGCCAGCGGCGCGAGCGCCGCGCACCCGGGCGCGAAAGTCGCCGCCCTCGGGCTGAAGATCCGCAACGGCTGCAGCTATCACGGCGTGAGCCTGAACGTGTCGATGGATCTGAACCCATTTCTGGCGATCAATCCGTGTGGATACGCCGGTCTCGAAACCGTCGATATGGCCACGCTTGGCGTCCGGGCGGACTGGCGCGAAGTCGCCGCCACGCTGGCGGCGCGGCTCGAGGCGAATCTCGCGGCGCACGCAGCAACACTTCTCGCGGTAGCCGAAGCGGCTGCCACAGACCCTTCAGCCGAAGCGGCCGGAACGAAACCGGTCGCAGAGGCGGCTGAAAAGGAAGCGGCCGCTTGCGCGGCCGCGATGGACCCGGCCGAAGCGGCCGTATCAGGCGGGCAACCGCCGCAACCGCAGGCTGGCGTTGCACCGGCGGCCTGACTGGATCGAAAGCATGACTGACGTAACCGCGAACCCCGCCGCAAACTCCGCTGGCACGAGCGCCGACGCCGTTGCCTACGACGCCACCGCAAAACAGAAGGCGCAGGCCAAGACCTCGCGCATTCCGATCAAGGTCATTCCCATCGAGAAGCTGAAGAAGCCCGAGTGGATCCGCGTGAAGGCGGCCACGGGCAACTCGCGCTTCTACGAAATCAAGAACATCCTGCGGGAGCACAACCTGCACACGGTGTGCGAGGAAGCGAGCTGCCCGAACATCGGCGAATGCTTCGGCAAGGGCACCGCGACCTTCATGATCATGGGCGACAAGTGCACGCGCCGCTGCCCGTTCTGCGACGTGGGCCACGGCCGCCCCGATCCGCTCGATCCGGATGAGCCGGCGAACCTCGCGCGCACGATCGGCGCGCTCAAGCTCAAGTACGTCGTGATCACGAGTGTGGACCGCGACGACCTTCGTGACGGCGGCGCCGGCCACTTCGTGGAGTGCATCCGTCAGGTGCGCGAGCAATCGCCCGAAACGCGTATCGAGATTCTCACGCCGGACTTCCGCGGCCGTCTGGATCGCGCGCTGCAGATCCTCAATGCCGCGCCGCCCGATGTGATGAACCACAATCTCGAAACGGTGCCGCGCCTCTACAAGGAAGCGCGCCCGGGTTCGGATTACGCGCACTCGCTCAAGCTGCTCAAGGACTTCAAGGCGCTGCATCCCGAAGTCGCGACGAAGTCGGGCCTGATGGTGGGCCTCGGCGAAACCGAAGAAGAAATTCTTCAGGTGATGCGCGACCTGCGCGCGCACGACGTCGACATGCTGACGATCGGCCAGTACCTGCAGCCTTCGGAGCACCATCTGCCAGTGCGTTCGTACGTGCATCCCGACACCTTCAAGATGTACGAGGAAGAGGCGTACAAGATGGGCTTCACGCACGCGGCCGTTGGCGCGATGGTGCGCTCGAGCTATCACGCCGATCTGCAAGCGCATGGGGCAGGGGTGGTTTAAACAATTCCCCGCTTCTCGCAAGCACCCAGTCGAAAGGCCCGCTGAAAAGCGGGCTTTTTGCTTTTTTGCGTCGCGCCGCGCTCGAACAGCGCGATGCATGCATCGATTCCCGCACCATCCACCTCAACGCGAAAAGCAATGCTCCAGCAGCGTCATTAGCTAACGCGGATAAGTTAGAACCGGCCGCCGCCAGACTCCCTATAGTCGGAACCTTCATTCACTCGAACGTCGTTTCGCCGGAGTCTCCCGATGAACCCTCGCGCTATCCCTGCATTCGCACGCCGCCCGCACATCGCCGCCGTCGCATTCGCCGCCGCCTGCCTCGCTAGCGCGTTCGGCGCGCCGCGCGCGCACGCCGAAACGCGCGAGGTCGTGATCGCGTATCAGGACATGGTGGTGCCGTGGCGCTACGCGCAGGCAACCGGCGAAGTCGAGAAGGAAACGGGCTACAAGGTCACCTACCGTAAGCTCGCGAGCGGCGCCGATGTGATCCGCGCGCTCGCCTCGGGCTCGGTGCAGCTCGGCGAAGCCGGTTCGAGCCCGATTGCGGCGGGCCTCTCGCAGGGCGTGGATCTCTCGCTCTTCTGGATTCTCGACAACATCAACGACGCCGAAGCGCTCGTCGCGCGCGACGGTTCGGGCGTGACGAGCATCGCGGGTCTGAAGGGCAAGACGATCGGCGTGCCGTATGTCTCGACCTCGCACTTTCACGCGCTCGTCGCGCTGCAGAACGCGGGCGTGAATCCCGCCGACGTGAAGATCGTCAACCTGCGTCCGCCCGAGGTCGCGGCCGCCTGGCAGCGCGGCAACATCGACGCGACCTACATCTGGGACCCCGTGCTCGCGCAGGTGAAGAAGAACGGCAAAGTGCTGGTGACTTCGGGCCAGGTGGCGAAGGCCACGGGCAAGGCGACCTTCGACGGGTTCGTGGTCGATCGCAAGTTCGCGAAGGACAACGGCGATTTCGTCGCCAGGTTCGTGAAGGTGCTGGCCGCCGCCGACGCCGATTACGGCGCGCATCGCACGGCATGGAACGCGGCTTCGCCGCAGGTGCTGGCGGTGGCGAAAGAGTCGGGTGCGAATGCCGCCGAAGTGCCCGCGAGCCTCGCGCTCTACGCGTTCCCCACGCCCGCCGAGCAGGCCTCGAAGACCTGGCTGGGCGGTGGCGCGCAGTCGGGGGCGGCGCAGTCGCTGCTCGCCACGGCGGCCTTCCTCAAGGAGCAAGGCACGATCCAGAACGTGCTGCCCGACTATTCGGTAGGCGTTGATCCGCAGTACGTGCAGCGCGCCGCTGCGCATTGAACGCAAGGAGCAACCCATGAGCGCGCTCGAGATCCGCGATCTCACCGTCATCTACGAAGGCGCTCGACGTGACGCTGCGCCGAACGTCGCGCTCGCGAACGTGAACCTCGACGTGGCGAGCGGCGAGTTCGTCGTGGCGCTCGGCGCTTCGGGCTGTGGCAAGACCACGTTGCTCAACTGCATCGCGGGCTTCATCGAGCCGGCGCTTGGCGAGGTGCGCGTGAACGGCGCGCGCGTGGAGGGGCCGGGCGCCGAGCGCGGCGTGGTGTTCCAGAAGCACGCGCTCCTGCCGTGGCTCGACGTGCTGGATAACGTCGCGCTCGGCTTGCGCTTTCGGCGCGTGCCGAAGGCGCAGCGCGAGCGCATCGCGCGCGAGCAGCTTGCGCTCGTGGGCCTGGAAGCCCAGGCGCGCGAACGCGTGTATGCGCTCTCGGGCGGCATGCAGCAGCGCGTGGGCATTGCGCGCGCGCTCGCGAGCGATCCGCAGATCCTGCTGATGGACGAGCCGATGGGCGCCCTCGACGCCATGACGCGCGAGCAGGTCCAGACGCTCGTGCTCGACGTCTGGGCGCGCACGCAGAAGACGGTGTTCTTCATCACGCACAGCGTCGAGGAGGCGCTCTTTCTGGCGACGCGCATCGTCGTCATGACGCCGGGCCCGGGCCGCATCGAGCGCGAGTACGAGGTGCCGTTCGCGCGCCGGTATCTCGCCACGCGTGACGCGCGCGCCGTGAAGTCGTCGCCGGAGTTCATCGCGTGGCGCGAGCGGCTGGTGGAATTGCTGCATGCAGACGCGGGCGCTCACGTACACGAGGAGCCGGTATGAGCGTGTCGCACGAATCGTTGAGAGAAGTCGCGCTTAAAGCGGCCCGCGCGCTGCCCCGCACTGACGAGGCGCACGCGGCGCAAACGGCGCGCTCCAAAGTCTGGCGCATGCCCGGCGAAGGCCCCACGGCGGCGCTGAGCGCGGCGTCGGTGGCGGCGCTCGCGCTGCTCTGGTGGCTCGCGACGCAGCTGCACTGGCTGCCGCCGCTTTTCCTGCCGACGCCGGAAGCCGTCTGGCAAGCCTTCACGGACGCGCTGCACGGCCGCATCCAGGGGGGCCTGCCGCTCTGCGAGCATCTGTTCTGGAGCGCGCTGCGCGTGTTCGGTGCGTTCCTGCTGGCGGTGGTGACGGCCGTGCCCGTCGGCATTCTGATGGGCGTCTCGCGCATCGCGCGCGGCCTGCTCGATCCGCCGCTCGAGTTCTACCGGCCGCTGCCGCCACTCGCCTACCTGCCGCTCGTGGTGATCTGGTTCGGCATCGACGAAACGGCCAAGATCGTCGTGATCTGGCTCGCGTGTTTCGCACCCATCGCCATGGCCGCTCGCGCCGGCGCGAAGAGCGCGAGCGTCGAGCAGATCCGCGCGGCGGCGTCGCTGGGCGGCAGCCTCGCGCAGATCGTGCGCTTCGTCGTGCTGCCCGCCGCGCTGCCGGAGATCCTCACGGGCCTGCGCATCGCCATCGGCTTCGGCTGGACTACGCTCGTGGCCGCCGAGATGGTCGCCGCGACGGCAGGTCTCGGGCAGATGGTGCTCAACGCGTCGAGCTTCCTGCGCACCGACGTCGTGGTGATGGGCATCGTGCTGATCGGGCTCATTGCCTGGTTCTTCGACCTCGCCATGCGCGCGCTCGAACGGCGCCTCGTGCCGTGGAAGGGACGCGGCTAAGGCGGCTCCCGTCTTTCTGGAAATCCGAACGCTCATAGGGCGCGATTCTGGAAAACCAGATTCGCGCCTTGGTTCGTTGGATAAAAATCCTTATAAATCAATGGCGTGAGCGGTTGCGCTAGCTGGCATTCTCCTTGCAAATAAGAACGCGCGGCCACCCCGGCCGCGACAAAAAAAACAGCAAGGAGACAGCCGATGTCCGATCCCCTCTTCCGGTTTCGCTGATCCCCAGTTTCGACCTGTCGCGGCCCGAACTCGATTCGTTCGGCCATTGGCTTAACTCATTTGCAGGAATCATCGTGAAGAAACCTCTCCACAAAGTCCTCTATTTCCAGGTGATCGTGGCGATCGTCATCGGCGTGATCCTCGGCCATTACTGGCCCGCCATCGGCATCGACATGAAGCCGCTCGGCGACGCCTTCATCAAGCTCATCAAGATGGTGATCGGGCCGATCATCTTCTGTACCGTCGTGACCGGCATCGCCGGCATGGAGGACATGAAGAAGGTGGGCCGCGTGGGCGGCAAGGCGCTGCTCTACTTCGAGATCGTCTCCACCTTCGCGCTCGTGCTCGGCCTGATCGCCACGCACGTGCTGAAGCCGGGCGCGGGCTTCAACGTCGACGTCCATTCGCTCGACGCCAAGGCCGTGGCCAGCTACGCCGAAAAGGCGCATGGCCAGAGCAGCGTCGACTTCCTGATGCACATCATTCCGGACACGATCACCTCGGCGTTCGCGCAGGGCGAAATCCTGCAGATTCTGCTGATCGCGCTGCTGTTCGGCGCCGTGCTCACGCAACTGGGCGAGCGTGGCCGCGTGGTGACCGAGTTCATCGACAGCATCTCGGGCGTGCTGTTCGGCGTCGTGAAGATCGTCACGAAGCTCGCACCGATCGGCGCGTTCGGCGCGATGGCGTTCACCATCGGCAAGTACGGCGTGGGCTCGCTGATCCCGATGCTCAAGCTCATCGGCACGTTCTACCTCACGTCGATCGTGTTCGTGCTCGTCGTGCTCGGCGCGATCGCGCGCTTCACGGGCTTCTCGATCATCCGCTTCGTTTCCTATATCAAGGAAGAGCTGCTGATCGTGCTCGGCACCAGCTCGTCGGAATCGGCCCTGCCGCAACTGATGCAGAAGCTCGAGCGCCTTGGCTGCTCGCGCTCGGTCGTGGGCCTCGTCGTGCCGACCGGCTACTCGTTCAACCTCGACGGCACCAACATCTACATGACGATGGCGGTGCTCTTCATCGCCCAGGCGACCAACACCGATCTCACGTGGACGCAGCAGCTCACGCTGCTCGCGGTGACGATGCTCACCTCGAAGGGCGCGAGCGGCGTGACCGGCGCGGGCTTCATCACGCTGGCGGCCACGCTCGCCGTGGTGCCGACCATTCCGCTCTCGGGCATGGTGCTGATCCTCGGCATCGACCGCTTCATGAGCGAATGCCGTGCGCTGACCAACATCGTCGGCAACGGCGTGGCGACGGTCGTGGTCTCGGCATGGGAGAAGGAGCTCGACCGCAACAAGCTGCGCGCCGTGCTCTCCGGCGAGGTCGAAGAAATGAAGGAAAGCGCAGGCGCGTAAGCCGCGCTGGGCGGGCGCGCGCAGGCCGTGAGGCGCGCCGCCCGTCGATGTCTGTTCTCTCGATGTTTCGCGGCCATGGCCGCTGGGCGGCGCGAGCGTTTCCCCTGCGCGAGCGCCGTCCGTTTTTGTTTCTCGTCTGACTTCGCCGCAGTTTGGCTGAGTGGGTCCGAAGCGCTTAGTCCAGCCGGACGCCCCGGCGCGGCGCGGCCGTGTGCCACAATCTCTCTCATCCCCCTCGACCGTCTGGAAGCCGCTCACGTGACGCGCCGCCTCATCATCCTCTTCGCGCTCGCAGCCGGCCTCGTCGCGGTCTGCGCGCTGACGTGGGCGCTCACGTGGCAGACCGGGATCGACGCGCTGCGCCGCAACGCCGCCGTGCGCGGCGACCGCACCGCGGCTTCGCTCAAGAGCACGCTCGAGCGCTACGACTCGCTGCCCTATATCGTCGGCGAGCATCCGCTCGTGCAGGACGTGCTGGTCGATCCGAGACCCGAGTGGGTGGCCGCCGCGAACCGCTATCTCGAAGACGTGAACCGTCACGCGCGCGCCACGACGACCTACATCATCCGCGCCGACGGCATGAGCATCGCGGCGAGCAACTGGCGCGACCCCGATAGCTTCGTGGGCGTGGACTACCGCTTCCGGCCGTATTTCATCGACGCGATGAACGGCCGCGTGGGGCGCTTCTTCGGCATCGGCACGATCTCGCACGATCCGGGCTACTACGTGTCGCAGCCCGTGCGGCGCGACGGCAAGATCGTCGGCGTGGCCGTGGTGAAGCTCAATCTCGAATGGTTTCCGGGCACCGATGCCTCGGAGCCGCTGCTCGTCACTGACGACAACGGCGTGATCTTTCTCTCCTCGGTGCCCGCGTGGAAGTACCGCACGGTGCGCCCGCTGCCGCCGGCCGTGGTGGCCTCGATCGACGCCACGCGCCAGTACGCGAGCGAGCCGATCGCGCCGCTGCCGACGCGCGTCGAACGCGTGTTGCAGGGCGGCGCCGACATCGTGCGCATGGGCGCCGGCATCCGCGCACCGCGCTACCTGGAAACGCGACGCTCGCTCGTCGAGCCCGACTGGCATCTCGTCACCATGTCGTCGATCGATCCCGTGCTCGAAGCCTCGCGCAACGCGACCATCATGACCGGTTTCGGCTACGTTTCGCTGTGCCTGTTCGGCTTCTACTGGCGCATGCGGCGCGCACGCGTGAGGGAAGTGATGCGCAGCCGCGCGATGCTGCAAAAGGCCTATGCGATGCTCAACGAGCGCGTGGCCGAGCGCACCGCCGATCTCTCGCAGGCCAACGAGCGCCTGCAGCGCGAGGTGGCGGAGCGCACGCGCGCCGAGGCGGAACTGCGCGCGACCCAGGACGAGCTGATCCAGGCGAGCAAGCTCGCCGCGCTCGGCCAGATGGCGGCAGGCATCACGCACGAACTGAACCAGCCGCTCGCGGCGTTGCGCAGCTTCTCGGACAACACGCGCGTGTTTCTGGAGCGCGGCCAATACACGGCGGCCACCGAAAACCTCGAGGCGATCGGCTCGCTCACCGAGCGCATGGGCAAGATCGTCAATCAGCTCAAGCTGTTCGTCGGGCGCGCGCGGCCGAGAGGCGCGCGTGCACCGGTGGCCCGCGCGCTGCGCAACTCGCTCGCGCTGCTCGGCAAGCGGCTCGACGGCGTGCGCGTGGATCTCACGTTGACGGAAGACGGCGCGCCGACCGTGCCGCTCGACGTGGACGCCGAGTACCCGGACCTGAGCGCGCAGAGCGACGACCTGCGGCTCGAGCAGGTGGTCATCAACGTACTCGGCAATGCGCTCGACGCCGTGGCGGGCCTGCCGTCGCCGCGCATTGCGATCGACGTGCAGGCGAGCGCCGCGACGCTCGCCATCGCGGTGAGCGACAATGGGCCGGGCATTCCCGACGATGTGCTGCCGCGCCTCTTCGAGCCGTTTTTCACGACCAAGGAAATGGGGCAGGGGCTCGGCCTTGGCCTTGCGATCTCCTCGTCGATCGCGCGCGACTGCGGCGGCTCGCTCACGGCGAGCAACGTACCCGAAGGCGGCGCACGCTTCGTGCTGACGTTGCGCCGCGCGCGTGCCGATGCCGAGAGCGCGGCGCGTGCCGCGGGGTTGTGACGCTGGGTTGCGTGGCTGGCTTTTGAATCAGGATGACGAACGAACATGGTGAACGCATGGTCAATACCGCGCCCGGCCGGGTGCTCTACGTAGAGGATGACGAACTGGTGCGCCGCGCGGGCGTGCAAAGCCTGCAGCTCGCCGGCTTCGACGCCGCCGGTTTCGCCAATGCGGAAAGCGCGCTGCCGCTCGTCGATGCCGACTTCGCGGGCGTCGTGGTGAGCGATATCCGCCTGCCCGGCATGAGCGGGCTCGATCTGCTCGCGCAATGCCACGAGCGAGCGCCCGAGGTGCCCATCATCCTCGTGACGGGCCACGGCGATATCTCGATGGCCGTGCAGGCCATGCGCGACGGCGCTTACGACTTCATCGAAAAGCCGTTCGCCTCCGAACGCCTTATCGAAACGGTGCGGCGCGCGCTGGAGCGGCGCCTGCTCGTGCTCGAAAACCTCGCGCTGCGCCGCGAGCTGGCGGGGCACGACGCGCTCGCGCCGCGCATCATCGGCAAAAGTCCGGCGATCGAACAGGTGCGCAAGCTCATCGCGAACGTCGCGCCGACGGACGCCTCGGTGCTCATCAACGGCGACACCGGCGCGGGCAAGGAACTCATTGCGCGCAGCCTGCATGAGCTTTCGCCGCGCCATGACAAGCCGTTCGTCGCCGTGAACTGCGGCGCGCTGCCCGAACCGATGTTCGAGTCGGAGATGTTCGGCTACGAGGCGGGTGCTTTCACGGGCGCGGCCAAGCGCCGGATCGGCAAGCTCGAGCACGCGAGCGGCGGCACGCTCTTTCTCGACGAGATCGAAAGCATGCCGCTCTCGCTGCAGGTGAAGCTGCTGCGCGTGCTGCAGGATGGCGTGCTGGAGCGCCTCGGTTCGAACCAGCCAGTGCGCGCCGACTTGCGCGTGGTCGCGGCGGCGAAGGGCGACATGAGCGAGCACGTCGCGGCGGGGACCTTCCGGCGCGACCTGCTGTACCGGCTGAACGTCGTGACGATCGCGTTGCCGCCGCTGGCCGAGCGCCGCGAGGACATCGTGCCGCTCTTCGAGCACTTCCTGCTCGACGCGGCGGTGCGCTACCAGCGTCCCGCGCCGCTGCTCACCGAGCGCGATCGCATGCGGCTCGCGCAGCGCGACTGGCCGGGCAACGTGCGCGAGCTGCGCAATGCGGCGGACCGCAGGGTCCTCGGGATTCCCGACGATCTGTCGGCAGTCGCGGCGGCCGGCGAGGACGACGCGTTGCCGCTCAAGGAGCGCGTGGAGCAGTACGAGCGCGCACTGATTGCCGACGCGCTGCAGCAGAGCAACGGCGCGGTCGCCCAGGCCGCCGAGCGGCTACAAATGGCGAAAGCCACGTTGTACGAGAAAATTCGCCGCTATGGGCTGGTGGCGCGCGGCGAGGCGTGAAGCGGCACAAAGAGGCATAAAAAAAAGCAGCGGTTTTTCCGCTGCTTTTTTTATTGGCTACGCGAATCGCGTATCAGGTCGCCAGCGCCTTCTGCAGCAACTGGTCGAGTTCGGCGAACTGCGGCTCGCCCACGTAGCGCTTGAGGATCTTGCCGTCGCGGCCGATCACGAAGGTAGTGGGCGTGAGCTGGACGTTGCCGAACTGCCTGGCCGCCGAGCCGTCGTCCATCGCCACCTTGAACGGCAACTGGCGCGTTTGCGCGTAGTTGGCGACGTACATCGGCGCGTCGTAGTTCATCGCCACCGCAACGAACTCGAGACCTTCGCCCTTGAAGCGGTTATAGGTCTGGACCATCTTCGGCATTTCCGCCATGCAGGTCGTGCAGCTCGTCGCCCAGAAGTTGACTAGGTAGACCTTGCCCTTCAGGTCGTTCGTGGAGACCTTCTGGCCGGACAGGAGCGTGAAGGTGGCGTCGGGCACGCGCTGCTGGCTGCCGAAGAACGCGAAGTAGCCGGCCACAGCGATCGCGACGACGACCACCGCCGCGCCAATGCGCATGAGCGCGCCGGAACGCTTGTTCGAAGAATTCGGGGATGCAGCGGTCATGAGCCTTGCCTCGTGCGCCGAAGGGCGCGGGTGTCGAGCGCAAATATTGTAGCGCCGAATTTCCCGGCATAGCGGTTGCGAGACAACATCCGGGTATGCGTCGACGGATAATGTCGCGCACCTTTCACCTCCGTAACGAACCGCGCCCCATGGTCCTGGACATCCTTCGCCGTGCCCGACTCCCGTTGAATCTACCGATGCGCGCCTCCGTTGCTGCCCGCGTGG
The DNA here is from genome assembly GCF_056155635.1 of Paraburkholderia sp. BR10141. Classification (NCBI taxonomy): domain Bacteria; kingdom Pseudomonadati; phylum Pseudomonadota; class Betaproteobacteria; order Burkholderiales; family Burkholderiaceae; genus Paraburkholderia; species Paraburkholderia sp. BR10141. The sequence continues at coordinate 256,756 of NZ_JBMIQH010000004.1, forward strand.
CGGCGCTGGGCGTACTCGCCGCCGCGTTCGCGCTGGCCGCCTGCTCGCCCACTTACGATTGGCGCACGATTTCGAACGATGCCAGCGGCTACGCGATCGATCTGCCGGCCAAGCCCGACAAGGACGAGCGCCGCATCGACGTGAACGGCACGCCGATGCGCATGCGCGTGCAGACGGCCGAAGTCGCCGGCGACGTGTTCGTGGTCGGCACGCTCGATCTGCCCGACGCGCAGCCCGCAACGCAGCAAAAGGCACTCGACTTCCTGCGCGCGGGCCTCGCGCGCAACGTGGGCGCGGCTGCCGAGACACACGCGGTGGGGGTGCCGCTTGCAATGGGCGGCTCGGTCGAGGGCGTCGAAATGCGCATGGCCGGCAAGGCGGGCGCCAACGGCGAGACGCGCACGATCCACGCGCGGCTCGTTGCAAAGGGCGCACGCGCCTATCAGGTGGCGATCGTCGGCCGTACCGAGCCGCCGGTCGAGCAGGTCGATCAGTTCTTCGGATCTTTCAAGCTGTACTGAGTTTTCGGACTCCAGCACGCCTTGCGTCGCGATGTTTTGGTCACACAGCGGCGGGCGCTTGCGGGCCGAAGTGAAAGTTGCGCTGCAGGTAAACACGCTAATTATCGGATTTGATTGACGGTTTACTGGTTACCCACAGGAGCTGTGGGTAACTTTGTGGAAAACAACGCCCCGTTGGCCGGAAAGGGCCGTCCTGTGGGCTTTCTGTTAGTTTTGGCCGCTTTTCTGTAAATCCAGAAGGGTAGAAGAATCAATGGGTTACGAAAGCGATCGTGGCGTAATGCGAACCATGCTCAGAACCAGGGGCATCATGACGAAATGTGCATAAGTCAAGTCTTGACTTCGACTTATTGGCGCTATTCACATTCCCTGCGGCGCAAAGCGGCAGCGCTCTCCGGCGAAACCGGCACTGCGGGTTACCGCTCGGTGAACACGCGCCGGTACTGCACGGCCTCCGCCACGTGGGCGGCATCGGGCATCGCGGCGCCCGCGAGATCGGCGATCGTGCGCGCGACCTTGAGCACCCGGTAATGGGCGCGTGCCGACCAGCCAAAGCGCTCGCCCGCTTCGCGCAGCAGCGCTTCCCCGGCGGCGTCCGGCTGGCAGACTGCGTCGGTTTCGCGGCCGTTCAATTCGCGATTGGTTTTACTCTGGCGCGCCAGCTGGCGCTCGCGTGCCGCCTGGACGCGAGCGGCGATCGCGGCGCTCGATTCGGCGTTCGTGCTCGCGCGAGCGGCCAGTTCGGCGGGCGGCAGCGCTGGAATCTCGATCTGGATGTCGATGCGGTCCAGGAGCGGCCCCGACAGCTTGCGCAAATAGCGCGCGGCGCTTTCGGGCGTGCAGCGGCAGCGACCAGCGGGGTCGCCGCGCCAGCCGCACGGGCAGGGATTCATCGCGGCAATGAGTTGGCAGGCGGCCGGAAAGTCGGTTTGCCACGCGGCGCGTGAAATGGTGATCGCGCCCACTTCGAGCGGCTCGCGCAGGGTCTCCAGCACGTGGCGGTCGAATTCGGGCAGCTCGTCCAGAAATAGCACCCCTAAATGCGCGAGCGTGATCTCGCCCGGCTGCGGCGGATTGCGCCCGCCGATCAGCGCGGCGGCACTCGACGAGTGATGCGGCGCGCGAAACGGCCGCTTGCGCCACTGCTGCGGCGTGAAACCGACCGCGCTGGCGGAGAGCAGGGCGGCGGAGGCTAACGCCTCGTCGTCCGTCATGGGTGGCAGGAGCCCGGGCAGGCGTGCGGCGAGCATCGACTTGCCGGCGCCTGGCGGCCCGACCATCAACAGATGGTGCCCGCCGGCCGCCGCGACTTCGAGCGCCCGGCGCGCCCCGCGCTGGCCGACGACGTCGGCCATGTCAGGGGGCGTGGCGATGGGTCCAGTGTCGAGGGCGCTCGCGCGCACGGGGGCGAGGCGCGCTTCGGGATCGCCGCCCGCCAGATGGGCGCACAGGGAGCGCAGGTCTGCCGCGCCGTACACCGCGACATCTGGCACGAGCGCCGCTTCGGCAGCGTTTTGCGCGGGCAGATAAAGCTCGGGCATGCCGGGGCGCGCTGCTTCGCCGGGTTCAGTATCGGGAATCCGAAGGATGGCGCTTTCGCCTATGGGCTCGCGGCTGAACGCTGCCGCTTCGTCGAAATGCGCTGCGCGCTCTCTGTGCGCGCGTGCCGTGCCGCAAGCCATGGCAAACGCGCCGCGCATGGGCCGCACGGCGCCGGTGAGCGAAAGCTCGCCCGCGAACTCCCGGTGCGCGAGTGCCGCAGCCGGAAGCTGCCCGCTCGCCGCGAGAATGCCGAGCGCGATGGGCAGATCGAAGCGGCCGGATTCCTTGGGTAGATCGGCGGGTGCCAGGTTGACGGTAATGCGCCTCACCGGGAAATCGAAGCCGCAGTTCGAGAGCGCGGCGCGCACGCGCTCGCGGCTTTCGCGCACTTCGAGATCGGGCAGCCCGACGATGGAAAACGACGGCAGACCGTTGGCGAGATGGACTTCGACGGTGACTTCGGGCGCGCGGCCAGCAGCCGGCGCGCGGCTGCGCACCACGGCAAGCGACATGGGATTCTCCGGAAGGCTCGCATGCAGAAGTGGCGCGCGGTGTACGAAGCTTCGGACCGGGCTTCGTATGTGTTTCGCGCGCCGTGCATGCGCCAGGCTGGTGAGGCGTATGCCCCTTTACGGTTCCATTGCGACCACGCTACGGATCGCTTGCGGCGGGGCGGCAGCGGTGCTGCACTCAATTGCGCACAGGAGTGCGCAAGGAAATGATCAGGAGGACTGGCTAGTCACCGGCAGCTTCTGCTCGAGCTCGGCCACGCGGCGCTCGAGTTCTTCGAGGCGCTGGCGCGTGCGCACGAGCACCTGCGTTTGCGCGTCGAATTCCTCGCGCGTGACGAGGTCCAGCTTCGAAAAGCCTTGCGACAACATTGCGCGAACATTGCGTTCGACATCGCGCGCCGGCGAGTTCTTGAGCAGATCGCTCACGCGCGACTGCAGATCATTGAATACATCGTTAGGTTGCTTCATTCGATTCCCCTTCGCTGCACAAAAAATGTGCAAGTTTTGTTTCGCCTGTGCCCCGCGGCGGACCGTGATCGATCTTGGTGCGAACTCGCAGGGCCACGGCCAGTGTGCGCGCAAGTGGTGCGCACCGCGGGCCCGTGTGCTTCGCGCTGTGGCGCGGCGGGCCATTTCCAGCCGCCATGCGGCGCCCGGCGCGGCAGCAATGCCTGAGAACACTGTAGCAACGTTCCCCCCGCCACGCCACCGCGCGCGCGCCACGCTGGCCGTTCGGCCAAGGCCTTGCGCGCCGCGCCCCTCAAGGCGCGGACCGCATTGTCCACGGCTTTGAGCGCGCTTGCATCGAAGTCCATCACACCGCCTTTACGCACGGAGTGCAGCAAATTGGCACGGGTGTTGCTAATACTGCCCCGCGCACCGAACGACAGGTTGGCTCACGGTGTGCCAGCGACGCGGCGAAGCATCACGCGCCGTTCGCCGGGCGCCCGTTGCAGAAGCAGACAAAGGAATGAAGCAAACCACAGCGAGGACTACATGAAACTCATTACAGCAATCATCAAGCCGTTCAAGCTCGATGAGGCGCGCGAAGCCCTTTCGGCGATCGGCGTTTCGGGGATCACGGTGACGGAGGTGAAAGGCTTCGGTCGCCAGAAGGGGCACACCGAGCTGTACCGCGGCGCGGAGTATGTCGTCGACTTCCTGCCGAAGGTGAAGATCGAAGCCGCCGTGGCCGACGACATCGTCGAGCAGGCCATCGAGGCAGTCGAACGCGCGGCCCGCACGGGCAAGATCGGCGACGGCAAGATTTTCGTCACCCCGATCGAACAAGTGATCCGCATCCGCACCGGCGAGACCGGCGCCGACGCGCTGTAAAGCCTAAAGAGACCGAGACAAGAGGAAAGAGGAAACCGAGATGCGCAAACTTTTGATGTCCCTGATGATGGCCGGCTCGCTGCTGGCCGGCGGCGTCGGCGCCGCGCTGGCGGACGACGCATCCGCGCCCGCCGCGGCCTCCGCGCCGGCCACCACCGCTTCGGCGCCCGATGCGTCCGCAGCCGCCCCGGCTTCGGCGCCCGCAGCCGACGCGGCTTCGGCCCCGGCAGCAGCAGCCAGCGCCCCGGCCGACGCATCGGCCGCTGCCGCAGCCGCGGCGCCCGCCGCACCGACCGCGCCGTTCTCGGTCGATTCGTCGAAGATCAACTCCGGCGACACCGCGTGGATGCTGACCTCCACCGCGCTCGTGCTGTTCATGACGATCCCGGGCCTCGCGCTCTTCTACGGCGGCATGGTCCGCAAGAAGAACGTGCTCTCGACGCTCATGCAGAGCTTCGCGATCACCTGCGTCGTCACGGTGATCTGGACGGTGGTCGGCTACTCGATCGCGTTCACGCCGGGCGGCTCGTTCATCGGCGGCTTCTCGCGCATCTTCCTTGAGGGCATGAACTACATCAAGGGCGACAAGGCGACGACGCTTACCGTGAGCCACCTCGCGCCGACCATCCCCGAGACCGTGTACTTCGTCTATCAGATGACGTTCGCGATCATCACGCCGGCGCTCATCACCGGTGCGTTTGCCGATCGCATGAAGTTCTCGGCGATGCTCGTGTTCATGTCGCTGTGGTCGGTCATCGTCTACTCGCCGATCGCGCACATGGTGTGGGAGCCGACGGGCTGGCTCGCCAGCGCCGGCATCCTCGACTTCGCGGGCGGCACGGTCGTGCACATCAACGCCGGTATCGCGGGCCTCGTGTGCTGTCTCGTGCTCGGCAAGCGGGTTGGCTATGGCCGCGAAGTGATGGCTCCGCACAACCTCACGCTCACGCTGATGGGTGCGGCCATGCTGTGGGTGGGCTGGTTCGGCTTCAACGCGGGTTCGGCAGTCGCGGCTGACGGCCGTGCCGGCTTCGCGATGCTCACGACGCAAATCGCTACCGCCTGCGCCGCGCTCGGCTGGATGTTCGCGGAGTGGATCGCGAAGGGCAAGCCGTCGGTGCTCGGTATCGCTTCGGGCGCCGTTGCAGGTCTCGTGGCCATTACGCCGGCTTCGGGTTTCGTCGGCGTGCTGGGCGCAATCGTGATCGGTGTGGTGGCGGGCGTGGTCTGCTTCTGGTCGGCGACGTGGCTCAAGCACAAGTTCAACTATGACGACTCGCTCGACGCGTTCGGCGTGCACGGCATCGGCGGCATCATCGGTGCGCTGCTGACCGGCGTGTTCGCGGTGAAGGATATCGGCGGCGCGGATGGCAGCCTCATCCTGCAAGCCAAGGGCGTGCTCACGACCCTCATCTATAGCGGCGTGGTGAGCTTCGTCCTGCTGAAGGTGATCGACATGGTGATGGGCCTGCGCGTTTCGGAAGAAGAAGAGCGCGAAGGTCTCGACGTGGTGCTGCATGGCGAACGCGTGGAATAAGCGCGCCGCGTTAGACGGTTTGATCTAGCAGGGCAGTAAGCAGCGACCTGGGCCCGCCTTTTCGGCGGGCCCTTTTCTTTTGCGCGCTGCGGCGCCGGGTGTGGGCTTTGCTCCCGCGGGAGGGGGAATAAGCGCCGCGCCCGCGCGTTCGCATAGTGCCCCTTCAATCCGTGTGCCCAATTGCGCCGGGCGGCGCGGGCGGTCCAGAATGGATATCCGGCTTGAATATCCGCGCGCGCGAAACGCTCGATTGACCCTACCGCGCCCAAGGGTTTCATGACGGGGATTCACGAGGGCAATCCCGTCTTGCAACTGGCGCAATCGTCCCCAGATAAACGACCGGTTTCCCTACAATCAAAGCATTTCGTCCGCGAGTCACCCCTTATGGTCCCGCATCTGGTTACGGCGTTGAATGGCCCGCTCCTCGAACTGGAGCAGCGCATCCTCGACGCGACGCCGGCCATCGAGCGCTGGTTCCGCCTCGAATGGCAGGAGCACACGCCGCCGTTCTACGCCTCGGTCGACCTGCGCAACGCCGGCTTCAAGCTCGCGCCCGTCGACACCAACCTTTTTCCCGGCGCCTTCCACTGCCTGCCGCAGGAAGTGCTGCCGCTCGCCGTGCAGGCGGCCATGGCCGCCATCGAAAAGATCTGCCCGGACGCCAAGAACCTGCTGGTGATTCCGGAGATGCACACGCGCAACGCGTTTTATCTGGAGAATGTCGCGCGGCTCGCCACAATCATGCGCCAGGCGGGCCTGAACGTGCGTTTCGGCACCCTCGACGACACGATCGCCGGGCCGGTCACGATCTCGCTCGCGGACGGCCAGAAGATCGTGCTCGAACCGCTCGAGCGCTCGCAGCGGCGCCTCGGCCTGAAGAACTTCGACCCGTGCTCGATCCTGCTGAACAACGATCTTTCGGCCGGCATTCCGCCCGTGCTCGAAAACCTGCACGAGCAGTACGTGCTGCCGCCGCTGCACGCCGCCTGGGCGGTGCGCCGCAAGTCCACGCACTTCTCCTGCTATGACGACGTGGCGAAGAAGTTCGCGAAGATGGTGGGCGTGGACCCGTGGATGATCAATCCGTACTTCGCGCACGTGGAAGGCGTGGACTTCGAGGCGCGCACGGGCGAGGAGCCGCTCGCGACCGCCATCGACGCCGTGCTCAAGAAGATCGCGAAGAAGTACCGCGAGTACGGCATCACCGAAAAGCCCTATGTCGTCATCAAGTCCGATGCCGGCACGGACGGCCGCGGTGTGATGACGGTGCACGATGCCTCGGAGGTCGCCGCACTCACGAAGCGCGAACGTGCGAAGATGTCGGCCACGAAGGACGGGCTGGAAGTGCACGACGTGATCGTGCAGGAAGGCGTCTATACGTTCGAGCATATCGGCGACGAAGTGGCCGAGCCGGTCGTGTACATGATCGACCGCTATGTGGTGGGCGGCTTCTACCGCGCGCACGGCAGCCGCGAGCGCGACCAGAACCTGAACGCGCCGGGCATGCATTTCGTGCCGCTCGGCTTCGAGCACACGGCGCTGCCCGACACGCGCGCGAAAGCGGGGGCGGCGCCGCCGAACCGCTTTTACATGTACGGCGTGGTGGCGCGGCTCGGCTTGCTGGCGGCCTCGGTCGAGCTGGAGAAGACCGACCCCGAAGCGATCCAGGTCTGATCCAGCCGTCATCCTTCACACAATCGAACGCAGCGCCCGCCACCGTGCGGGCGTTGCCGTCATGAAAGCAGGCACCACACCAGGCGCCATGCCAGGCGTCAAGCAGCGACAGGACAGGGACAAGGCAGAGACGATATGGACATTCTCTTCATCGCCGATCCGCTCGAGCGGTTCAAGATCTACAAGGACTCGACCTACGCGATGATGGCCGAGGCCGCGAAGCGCGGCCACCGGCTCTTCGCGTGCGAGCCTCAGCACCTCGCATGGGTGAACGGCCAGGTGGAGGCCGACGTGCGGCGCTTCACGATCATCGGCGATACGGCGGACCTGCATCGCGAAACGTGGTTCGAAGCCACGGCCGATGCGCGCGCGCTCACCGGCTTCGACGCCGTCGTCATGCGCAAGGACCCGCCGTTCGACATGGAGTACGTCACGTCGACGTGGCTGCTGGAGATCGCCGAGCGCGCGGGCGCGAAGATCTTCAACAAGCCGCAGTCGATTCGCGATCACTCGGAGAAGCTCGCCATCGGCGAATTTCCGCAGTTCGTCGCGCCGACGCTCGTCACGCGCAGCGCGGCGCGCCTGCGCAAGTTCCATGAGGAGCACCAGGACGTGATCCTCAAGCCGCTCGACGGCATGGGCGGCATGGGCGTCTTCCGCGTGAAGGCGGACGGCATGAACCTCGGCTCGATCATCGAGATGCTGAGTCACGACGGGGCGCGCAGCGTGATGGCGCAGAAGTTCATCCCCGAAATCAAGGCCGGCGACAAGCGTATCCTGCTGATCGGCGGCGAGCCGGTGCCGTTTTCGCTCGCGCGTATTCCTCAGGGCAATGAAGTGCGCGGCAATCTGGCGGCGGGTGGGCTCGGCGTCGCGCAGCCGCTCACCGGGCGCGACATGGAGATCGCCAAAGCGCTCGGCCCGACGCTCGCGGCACGCGGCCTGCTGCTTGTCGGGCTCGACGCCATCGGCGACTGGCTCACCGAGGTCAATGTCACGAGCCCGACGTGTTTCCGCGAAATCATGGAGCAGACGGGCTTCGACGTGGCCGCGATGTTCATCGACGCGCTGGAGCGCGCGGCGGCCTGAATCTGCTTTCGAAACGGGGACCGGGCGCATTTGAAGCCCGCACCTGGAGCGCGGACTTGAAAGCCTCGCGTATGGCTGCATTTGCCGGATGTGGACGCCTTGCAGGGCAGGCGCCCCCTCCAGACCTTGACTGGCGGGCAGTTTTGGACCACGAAAGGTCGAGCGCGTACGCGGAGCCTGTGAATCGCGCGCGATATCTGTCGCCGCTGTGAGCAGAACCGCCTCGCGTGCGCGAAAATGACCCTGCTACAATGCCGCGAGCCCGCGTTCCGGGCTGGCAGGCGGGCGTCGACGAGACGCTTTGGCTGCCGCGCGGCGCGTCTTCCGACCCTGCGAGCTCACGGCTGGCTGCGGGGTTGGCGCTGCAGGACGCGATCTACGGGGTCGTCCGAGCATCAACCGGAGCCGTTTTTTGCAGTCAAGCTGACATGGCAGGGATTCTGATCATTGCGCACGCACCGCTCGCCACCGCGCTACGCGAGTGCATCGCGCATATCTATGGCGGTTGTCCGGCGCGCATCGGCGCGCTCGACGTGCTCCCCGACAGCGACCCGGCTGAAGTGGTCGCCAAGGCGAATTCGGAGATCGAGCGCCTGCGCGAAGAAAACGGCGCGCTCGTGTTGACCGACATGTTCGGCGCCACGCCTTCGAACATCGCGGCGCGCCTCGCCACGGTGCCCGAGGTGCGCGTGCTGGCCGGCGTGAATCTGCCGATGCTGGTGCGTGCCGTGTGCTACCGGGCAACGCCGCTCGACACGCTGGTCGAAAAGGCGCTGGCCGGCGCGAGCAAGGGCGTGCAGACCATCGGCCCGACCATGCCGCCCATTGCTCCTGCGAGCGAATGCGCTTGCCCGCCCACGCCCTGCACCGAAACCACTGCCGACGCGACAAAGCAGGCCGCGAATCCGGTAGCCGGCCAGAGCGCGAGCCAGCCAGCAGCCGCGACGCGCGGCGCGGCTTGCACCGGCGGCGTTGCGGCGGGCGTGTTCAGGCCGGCTGGCAGCACCTGAGCCGGCGGCGCGCCAGCGAAAGCCAACAACAAGGCACAGCGAAACAACCCAGTCTCACTTCCACACACCGCGTCCGGATCGACCTATGCTGCAACAAGAAACGACCATCGTGAACAAACTCGGCCTGCACGCGCGGGCGTCGGCGAAGCTGACGCAGCTCGCAGGCAACTATCAGTCGGAAATCTGGATGAGCCGCAACGGCCGCCGCATCAACGCCAAGAGCATCATGGGGGTCATGATGCTGGCGGCGGGCATCGGCAGCACGGTGATGATCGAAACCGAAGGCCCGGACGAGGCCGACGCCATGAGCGCGCTGCTCAAGCTGATCGCCGATAAGTTTGGCGAAGGCCAGTAAGACGCGCGTGGTCATTGCGCCTTGCTCGGAACGCCGCGGTTTGCCGCGGCGTTTTTGTTTGCGGGCGGCGACTGCTGCACAACGCCGCAGTCATGCGCGCACAGGTGCGCATGGCCACATTCCGCCGCGCTGGAATTTATAATCATCGCCGGGGTCTGAGAGAGCGCATTGCAGCGGTTTGCCGCAGCATCAAATAACCAGAGGAGGTGCGCGTGCCGTTCACGCTGCATGGAATTCCCGTATCACGCGGTATAGCCATCGGGCGAGCGTACCTGATCGCTCCGGCTGCGCTCGACGTCGACCATTACCTCATCGAGCACGCGCAGATCGAAGACGAAATCGTGCGCTTTCGCGCGGCGCTGCAGGCCGTGGAGCACGAACTCGACACGCTGCGCGCCGATCTCGCCGCCGACGCCCCTTCCGAAATGGGCGCATTTATCGGTGTGCACCTCATGATCCTGAACGACGTGATGCTCGTACAGGAGACCATCGATCTCATCCGCACGCGCCGCTTCAATGTGGAGTGGGCGCTTACCGAACAGCTCGAACGCCTCTCGCGTCACTTCGACGACGTGGAGGACGAGTACCTGCGCGAGCGCAAGGCCGATATCGAGCAAGTCGTGGAGCGCGTACTGAAGTCGCTCGCCGGCGCCATGCCGCCTTCGCTGCACGGCGGCTGCGACGAGATGATCGTCGTCGCGCACGACATCGCGCCGGCCGACATGCTCCAGTTCAAGGGGCAAACCTTCCAGGGGTTCGTCACCGATCTGGGCGGCCGCACCTCGCACACGGCGATCGTCGCGCGCAGCCTCGGCATCCCGGCCGCGGTGGGCGTGCAGCAGGCGAGCGCGCTGATCCGCCAGGACGATCTCATCATCGTCGACGGCGACCACGGCATCGTGATCGTCGATCCCGCGCCGATCGTGCTCGAGGAGTACACCTACCGTCAAAGCGAGATGGCGCTCGAGCGGCGCAAGCTGCAGCGCCTGAAGTTCTCGCCGACGCAAACGCTATGCGGCGCGAAGATCCAGCTGTACGCGAACATCGAGCTGCCCGACGACGCGCAGGCCGCGCTCGACTCGGGCGCGACGGGCGTGGGCCTCTTTCGCACTGAGTTCCTGTTCATGAACCACAAGAACCACCTGCCGGAGGAGGACGAGCAGTTCGCCGCCTACCGCCGCGCGGTGGAGCTCATGAACGGGCTGCCCGTGACGATCCGTACGATCGACGTGGGCGCGGACAAGCCGCTCGACGCCATGAATGCGGGCGACGGTTACGAGACGGCTGCGAACCCGGCGCTCGGCCTGCGCGCGATCCGCTGGAGCCTGTCCGAGCCGCAGATGTTCCTCACGCAGTTGCGGGCGATCCTGCGCGCCTCGGCGTTCGGTTCGGTCAAGATCCTGATTCCGATGCTCGCGCACGCGCAGCAGATCGACCAGACGCTCGACCTGATCCGCGAGGCCAGGCGCCAGCTCGACGACGCGGGCCTCGCCTACGATCCCAACATCCAGGTCGGCGCGATGATCGAGATTCCGGCGGCCGCGCTCGCGCTGCCGATGTTCCTGCGCCGTCTCGACTTCCTCTCGATCGGCACCAACGACCTGATCCAGTACGCGCTCGCCATCGACCGCGCCGACAACGCGGTGGCCGACCTGTACGATCCGCTGCATCCGGCCGTGCTGCAGCTGATCGCGCATACGCTGCGCGAGGCGAAGCGCGCGGGCGTGCCCGTTTCGGTATGCGGGGAGATGGCGGGCGACCCGTCGTTCACGCGTTTGCTGCTCGGCATGGGGCTTACCGAGTTTTCGATGCACCCGAGCCAGTTGCTCGTGGTGAAGCAGGAGATCCTGCGCTCGCAGCTCAAGACGCTGGAAAAACCGGTGGCGGAGGTGCTGGCCGCTTACGAGCCCGAGGAGCTGCAGGCCGCGCTGCAGCGTGTGGCCCAGGCCTGAGCGTGCACCTGCTGATACGCGAAAATGCGAAAAGCCCCGGCATGTCCGGGGCTTTTTTCTTGCCTTGGCTCGCGCGGGCCTCAGGTGTGCCGGTGACGCTTGCCGCACACCGGGCAATCCGGCTGCCGTGCCACGCGCATCGTGCTCCACTCCATGCGCAGCGAGTCGAGCATCATGAGCCGCCCGACGAGCGGCGTACCGATGCCGCCGATCACGCGCAGCGCCTCGGCCGCCTGCATCGCGCCGATGATGCCAACCGTTGGCGCGAATACGCCCATCGTCGAGCACGCCACTTCCTCGAATGGCTGATCTTCCGGGAACACGCAGGCGTAGCACGGCGAGGCGTCGTCGCGGAAGTCGAACGTGCTGATCTGTCCGTCGAAGCGCAACGCCGCGCCCGAGACGAGCGGCACGCCATGCTTCACGCACGCGCGGTTGATGGCGTGGCGCGTGGCGAAGTTGTCGGTGCAGTCGAGCACGACCGTCGCGCCCGGCACCTGCGCGTCGAGCCACGCATCGTCGATGCGTGTTTGCAGCGCGATCACCTTCACTTCGGGATTAAGGCGCGCGATGGCGTCGCGGCCCGACTCGACCTTCGCGCGGCCGACCGAAGCCGTCTCGTGCATGATCTGCCGCTGCAGGTTGGTGAGGTCGACGGTGTCGTTGTCGACGAGCGTGAGCGTGCCCACGCCCGAGGCCGCGAGATACATCGCCGCGGGCGACCCCAGGCCGCCCGCGCCCACGACGATCGCATGCGCGTCGAGAAAGCGCTGCTGCGCCTCGATGCCGATCTCGTCGACGAGGATATGGCGGGAATAGCGAAGGAGTTGGTCGTCGTTCATCGCGATGCGCTGGTTCGATGGCGCTGCGATGGACTCGAGAGCCTGAATGGCCCTGAATGGGGGAGCGCGCGCCGGGGAAATACCGTGCCGTTATTGTAACGACGCCAGCGGCTGGAGGAGGGGCGGCCTCGCGACCGGCGCACGAGGCGCACGGGTCGCGAGGCGGTACGGCGTGTTACTTCGCCGGCGCGGGAGCGGAGGCCGGCGCGGCGGAGCCCGGAGCCGGCGCCATGATGAGCGCGCCCGGCTTCACGGCGATCGGCGCGGAAGCCGAGGTCGGCGGCTTCTGCTGCGCGAGGCGGCGCTCCATCGGCGACTTCGATTCGGCCACCGGCTTGCCCTGGAGCTTGTTCAGCGCCTGCTGGAGCATGTAGTCGTCGGTAGAACCGAACTCGACCGGCTTGCGCTCGCGATCCTTCTGGCGCTGATCCGGCGTCTTCTTGTCGTTCTGCTCTTCGAGCTGACGCAGCATGTCCATGCGCTCCTGCTCGCGCACTTCCTGCTCCTTCTTCTCGTCCGGATCCTGCGTGTTGGCGAGGTGGTTCTGGTAGTCCACTTCGCGCGTGACGAGTGCGTCGTCCGGATCGCCGTCTGCGTACTGGTCGACCGCGATATCAGGACGGATGCCCTTGTTCTGGATCGAGCGGCCGCTCGGCGTGTAGTAGTACGCCGTGGTGAGACGCAGCGCCGTGTCGGCCGTCATCGGGCGCACGGTCTGCACCGAGCCCTTGCCGAACGTCGTCTTGCCGACGATCAGCGCGCGCTTCGAGTCCTGCAGCGCGCCCGCCACGATTTCCGAGGCCGACGCCGAGTAGGCGTTGGTCAGCACGACCATCGGCACGGTCTTGAACTCGGCCGCCTCGCCCTTGAGCGGGTCGCCGTCGAACGACGGCAGGCGGTAGTTCTCGTAGGTGTCGCGGTAGACCTGCTTCGAGTCCGGGATCTGGCCGTTCGTCGAGACGACGACCGAATCCGGCGGCAGGAACGCGCCCGCAACGCCGACGGCGCTTTGCAGCAGGCCGCCGCCGTTGTTGCGCAGGTCGAGGATGATGCCCTTGAGGTTCGGCTCCTGGCGCGCGATATCTTGCAGCTTCTGGGCGAGGTCGGGGACCGTGCGCTCCTGGAAGCTCGTGATGCGGATATACGCGTAGCCCGGCTGCACGATCTTCGACTTCACGCTCTGGACCTTGATGATGGCGCGCGTGATGGTGAGCGGGAAGGTGCGGTCGTCGGTCTTGCGGAAGATCGTGAGCGTGACCTTCGTGCCCGGGTCGCCGCGCATCTGCTTGACGGCCTGGTCGAGCGTCATGCCGCGCACCGGCTTGTCGTTGATGCGCGTGATGAGGTCGCCCGGACGGATGCCGGCGCGGTAGGCGGGCGTGTCTTCGATCGGCGAGATGACCTTGATCAGGCCGTCTTCCGACGAGATTTCGATGCCGAGGCCCGCGAAGCGACCCTTGGTCTGCTCCTGGAGTTCCTGGTAATCGGTCTTGTCGAGATACGACGAGTGCGGGTCGAGGCTCGACACCATGCCCTTGATGGCGGCGGTGAGGAGCTTCTTGTCGTCCACCGGCACGACATACTCATGCTTGATTTGACCAAAGACTTCGGCGAAGAGCCTCAGCTGGTCGAGCGGCAGCGGTTCTACGACCGTCTGCTGGGTTTGCTGCGCCTCGGCGGAAATCTGCAGGGTGGCAAATACGCCGGTCGCGAGGCCAGCGGCGATCAGGCCGATGTTTTTCAGGTTCTTTCGCATAGAGTATGTTGCGTGCGGTCGAAAAGGCGCGTGGCAGCGTCTATTGGAAAAGCGACGGACAAGTATAACTGCACACCCGCCGTGGCTGTGTATATGGCGCGTACGATGGGGACTAAGACAGTGCCGCAGCCGCCAGGTTCGCAAACCGTGTGCCGCAATTTTGCTTCTGGCACGGTGCTGGCAGTGCGCTGGCAATCCTGCCAGCCTGGCCCGGAAAGAGACAGAAAAGGGGAATGTGCAACGAATTCCAGCGCGGCCAGAGTGCCGGGGCGAAGCCGCGCGGCGCTTCGCGTGGCGGGAGGGCATGGCCTGCGGACAGGCCGCCGGCCCGACGGACCGGCGGCTTCCTGAATCAACCAGGCATGGCCAGGATGCGGCCGACGAGGGGAAGCACCAAGCCTCAGCCCGCCTTCTTGCCCTGGTTCGCAACGGCGGCCTGCGCCTTCGCGATGGCTTCGGCGTCGCCCAGATAGTAGTGCTTGATGGGCTTGAGGCTCTCGTCCAGCTCGTAGACGAGCGGCACGCCGTTCGGGATGTTCAGACCGACGATGTCGTCATCCGAAATGTTGTCGAGGTACTTCACGAGCGCGCGGATCGAGTTGCCGTGCGCGGCGATTACCACCTTCTTGCCCGCCTTGATGGCCGGCGCGATCGACTCGTTCCAGATCGGCATCACGCGCGCGACCGTGTCCTTCAGGCACTCGGTGAGCGGCAGTTCCTCGCGCGGCACCTTGGCGTAACGCGGGTCGTTGTACGACGTGCGCGAGTCGGACGGCTCGAGCGCCGGCGGCGGCGTGTCGTAGCTGCGGCGCCAGACCAGCACCTGCTCGTCGCCGAATTTGGCCGCCGTTTCGGCCTTGTTCAGGCCCGAAAGCGCACCGTAGTGACGCTCGTTCAGGCGCCACGAGTGGACCACGGGCAGGTACATCTGGTCCATCTGGTCCTGCACGTGCCAGAGCGTGCGGATCGCGCGCTTGAGCACGGAGGTGTAGGCGATGTCGAACGTGTAGCCGGACTCCTTGAGCAGCTGGCCTGCCTGCTGCGCTTCGCGGTTGCCCTGCTCGGTGAGGTCGACGTCCACCCAGCCGGTGAAGCGGTTTTCCTTGTTCCAGGTCGATTCGCCGTGGCGGATGAGTACGAGTTTGTACATGAGGATGCCGGTCGGTAGTGAAGGAAGCGGTAATCGGGGACGGAAGACGCAACACGGCAGCAGCGCCATGGCGGCGGTCCAGGTCCGGCGGGTGGCACGCCCGGGCTGGGGGGCGGTAACCCTGCGACAAACGGTTATTTTATAATGAGCGGATTGTCCGAATCCGATTTCGCACGATTTCTCCGACTTTCCCTTTTTCCGGCGGCCCCTCCGTGACGTTCTTCACCAATTACATCAACCTTGTACTCATCGCGATCGTCCTCATCTCAGGAGGGTTGCTCCTGTGGCCGACGCTCAAGCGCGGCGGCCGCGGCGGGGTTTCCACCGCCGAGGCGACGCAGCTCATCAACCGCCGCAACGCGGTGGTGGTCGACCTGCGTCCCGCGGGTGAGTTCGCGAAGGGTCATCTGCCCTCGGCGCGCCAGGTTGAATTCGGCGAACTCGAGACGAAGATCGGCCAGCTCGTGAAGAACAAGAGCAACCCGGTGTTGCTGGTCTGCCAGACGGGCCAGCAGTCGCACAAGGCGCTGCGCCTCGTGAAGGACGCCGGTTTTGCCGAAGTCCACGTGCTGGACGGCGGCGTGAACGCCTGGCAGCAGGCCGGTATGCCGGTCGTGAAACAAGGAGGTTCGAAGTGAGCAAAGTGGTCATGTACAGCACCCAGGTGTGCCCGTATTGCCAGATGGCCGAGCGTCTTTTAAAGTCGCGCGGCGTCGAACACATCGAGAAAGTGCTGATCGACCGGGACCCGGCGCGGCGCGAAGAGATGATGACGCGCACCGGCCGGCGTACCGTGCCGCAGGTTTTCATCGGCGAGACGCACGTGGGCGGTTACGATGATCTCTCCGCGCTCGACCGTGCGGGCGGCTTGATGCCGCTGCTCGAAGCCGCCTGAGGTTACGGGCGGATTCAAGGCCTGATTCGCAGCCCGATAGCCTTGCGGCCTCGGTCCGCAGGCGGGTTGCGCAGCGTGACGTAGCGACGCAGGGTTTCGGCCCGCGCGAGCCAGTGAGGCTTGCGCGGGCCTGTTGCCGTTCATTGCCGTAGCGCGGCGCATTTTCGGGACGCTGAGATGTCACGAGGATGCCGCCGCGATCCATTCAATCAGGGAAGCCATACACCATGTCTGACGAGAACAACCAGCCGTTCTTCAATATCCAGCGCATTTACCTCAAGGACATGTCGCTCGAGCAGCCGAATTCGCCGGCCATCTTCCTTGAGCAGGACATGCCTTCGGTCGAAGTGGAAGTCGACGTCAAGGCCGAGCGCCTCGCCGAATCGGTGTTCGAGATCATCGTCACCGGCACCGTCACGGCCAAGGTCAAGGACAAGGTTGCGTTCCTGATCGAAGCCAAGCAAGCCGGCATTTTCGACATCCGCAACATCCCGGCCGAACAGGTCGATCCGCTCGTCGGCATCGCATGCCCGACCATCCTGTTCCCGTACCTGCGCTCGAATATCGCCGACGCGATCACGCGCGCGGGCTTCCCGCCGATCCACCTGGCCGAGATCAACTTCCAGGCGCTCTACGAGCAACGCCTGCAGCAACTCGCCCAGCAAGACGGCGCAAGCAGCGCAACGCACTAAAGCGTACGTTGATCGTTTCCACGAACTACCGGTGCGGAGTATCGGAATGAACATCGCCGTTCTCGGCGCCGGAGCGTGGGGCACCGCGCTGGCAGGGCATCTCGCCCAGGCGCATCACACGCTGTTGTGGGCGCGCGATGGCGCGCTCGTCGACACCTTGCGCAAGACGCACGAAAACGCCCGCTACCTCGCGGGCGTCGCGCTGCCCAGCAATCTCGAATACGAAACGGATCTTGCCGCCGCGCTCGACCATGCGTCGGGCGAGGCGGATCTCGTCGTGCTCGCTACGCCCGTGGCCGGCCTGCGCGGCATGCTTTGCACACTGCGCGACATGGGCCGCGTGCCCGCGCACTTCGTCTGGCTCTGCAAGGGCTTCGAAGCGCAAACGCAATTGATGCCGCATCAGGTCGTGGCGGCCGAGCTGCCGGGCCATGCGAGCAACGGCGTGCTTTCGGGGCCGAGCTTCGCGCGCGAAGTCGGCGAGGGCCTGCCTGTCGCGTTGACGGTGGCGAGCGCCTCCGCCGATTGTCGCGAGCGCACGCTCGCTGCGTTCCATCACCGCGCGATGCGCATCTATACCGGCGACGACGTGGTCGGCGTGGAGGTGGGCGGCGCGGTCAAGAACGTGCTCGCGATCGCGACCGGCATTGCCGATGGTCTGGGCCTCGGCCTGAACGCACGCGCGGCGCTCATCACGCGCGGTCTCGCCGAGATGACGCGCCTTGGCGTCACGCTCGGCGGGCGTGCCGAGACCTTCACGGGG
Organism: Paraburkholderia sp. BR10141; assembly: GCF_056155635.1. Taxonomy (NCBI): domain Bacteria; kingdom Pseudomonadati; phylum Pseudomonadota; class Betaproteobacteria; order Burkholderiales; family Burkholderiaceae; genus Paraburkholderia; species Paraburkholderia sp. BR10141. Next base: position 274,381 of record NZ_JBMIQH010000004.1, read on the forward strand.
CTGACCGGCCTCGGCGACCTCATCCTCACCGCCACGGGCGACCTCTCGCGCAACCGCACCGTGGGCAAGCAGCTCGCGAGCGGCCACACGCTCGACGATATCCTCGCCGCACTCGGTCACGTGGCCGAAGGCGTGCGCTGCGCGCAGGCCGTGCTGGCACTCGCGCGCGCGCACGGCATCGACATGCCGATCACCCAGGCGGTATGCGCCGTGCTGTTCGACGGTGTCACGCCGCGCGACGCCGTGAGCGCGCTGCTGCGGCGCGACGCGAAGGCGGAGTAGGGCGCTTCGGTCCTGCTGCGCCAGGTGTTGAGCACGCTTTGCGTGGACCGGATCGCAAAGGAGGACCGTATGCTGACCATCGGAAACTGCCGCATCGAAGCGCAGGCCGTCGACATCACCACGTTGAAGGTCGATGCGATCGTCAACGCCGCGAACGAATCGCTGCTCGGCGGCGGCGGCGTGGACGGCGCGATTCATCGCGCCGCCGGGTCGGACCTGCTGCGCGAATGCGAGACGCTGAACGGCTGCCCGACCGGCGACGCCAAAATCACCGGCGGCTATCGCCTTCCCGCGAAACACGTCATCCATACCGTGGGCCCCGTCTGGTACGGCGGCGGCCGTGACGAAGCGCATCTGCTCGCTTCCTGCTACCGGCGCTCGCTCGAGTGCGCGCGGGAGGCGGGCGTGACGAGCATCGCGTTTCCGGCAATCAGTTGCGGCGTCTACCGTTTTCCTGCCGACGACGCGGTGGCGATTGCGGTATCGACCGTGATCGACGAGCTATCGAAATATCCGACGCTCGAACACGTGATCTTCGCGTGCTTCGACAATGCGATGCTCACGCGCTACGAGCGTGAGCTTGCGGCGCGCGGCAGGGCATAGGGCGACGCGGTACAACGTACCCGCGTCATTCGCCGCCTTCGAACCCCGCTTGACGCCACGCTTCGAACACCACGACCGCAACTGTGTTCGAAAGATTCAGGCTGCGATTGCCGGGTCGCATCGGCAGGCGCACGCGCTGTGGCGTCGCAAAGCGCTCTAGCACCGCGTCGGGCAGGCCGCGCGTTTCCGCGCCGAACACGAACCAGTCGCCCGGCTGGAACGCATGCGCATGAAAGCGGCCCGATCCGCGCGTCGTGAACGCGAACATGCGCGACGGGTCCGGCGCTTCCTTGGCGATGAAGGCATCCCAGTCGGCGTGCACGTGCATCTGCGCGTACTCGTGGTAATCGAGGCCCGCGCGGCGCATTTTCGCGTCGTCGAGGGGAAAGCCGAGCGGTTCGATCAGATGAAGCCGCGCACCGGTGTTCGCGCACAGGCGGATCACGTTGCCCGTGTTCGGCGGAATTTCGGGTTCGACGAGAACGACGTTGAACATGACGATGAAACTCTCTCGATGTCTTGAATAGTGTGAGGCCGATCAGTCTTTCGGCGTGCGTAGCGCGACGAAATTCGTCACGCGCCGTGCGCCCGCGGCCTTGAGCGTATGCGCGAGCGCGTCGAGCGTGGCGCCCGAGGTCATCACGTCGTCGACCACGCCCACGTGCTGGCCGGCAAGCGGCCGCGCGAGCGCGAAGGCCCGGCCGACGTTGCGGCGGCGCGTCTCGCGATCGAGCTTCGATTGCGGCGCCGTATGCAGGATGCGTCGTACGAGCGTGGCGTCCGCGGGCGTGCCCAACCGGCGCGCGAGCGGCCGCGCGATCTGCCAGGCCTGGTTGTAGCCGCGCTCGATCAGGCGTTCGCGCGAGAGCGGCACCGGCACGACGATCTCCGGCATGCCGTGCTCATCGCACATATCGTGTGCGGCCAGCGCCAGGCGTCGCGCAAATTCCTCGCCGAGTGCGAGGCGCGCGCGAAACTTCAGGCCACGCGCGAGCAGGTCGAGCGGCGCGCGATAATCGGCGAGCGCGAGCGTGGCGTCGAACGCAGGCGGTGCGTCGGTGCAGGCCTCGCAGCGGTAGCGTGTGCGTCCCGCCGCAACGCGCCTGTGCGCGAGCGGCATCGCACAGACCGTGCAGCGCAGGCGCGGCTCATTCCAGTACGCGGCATCGCAGCACACACAGAGCGTGGCTCGCGTCAAATTGCCGCATAATGGACACAGATTGGGCAGCACGAAGTGGGCAAGCTGTGACGGCAGCGCCCGCGCTTTTCGACAGACGCGCGCAACGCCCGCAAGACGAGTGCGGTGCGAAGCGGGCGGTGTGACGCCCGCTGCATTGCGTGCATCACGTGAAGAAGGGCGCGGCGGCATCGAAGGACGGCCCGGGCAGCGGGCTCGCGTGACTGAAAGGAAAGGAAAGGAGTGAGCGAGTATACTTCGCAGACTTCGCCAATACGACCGACATGTCCCCGTCTCCCGCAAGAACTGGCCGTCCGGACTATGACACCCGGCACCTGCGGCGCATCTTCGATCGCCGTGCGGCGACTTTCGACGACGTTGCCTTCCTGCCGCGTGAAATCGCGCAACGCATGCGCGAGCGCCTCGAGTACATCAAGGTGAAACCTGCGGCCGTGCTCGACATCGCGTGCGGCCAGGGCGACGACCTGCCCGGCTTGCGCGAGCGCTTTCCCGAAGCGCCCGTGTTCGGCACCGATCTCTCCCTCGCCATGCTGCGCCGTGCCCGCGAGCACGACGCCCCCGACACGAGCTGGCGACGTTTCCTGCCTGCATCGGTTGGACGCGCGCTCGGCTCGCGCGGTCCGCGGGTTGCGCAGGCCGACTTCGCCGAACTGCCGTTCGCGCACGGTGCGTTCGAGCTGCTGTGGTCGAATCTCGCACTGCATTGGCATCCGCGCCCCGACCTCGTGTTCGGCGAGTGGCAGCGCGTGCTTAAGGTCAACGGCCTGCTCATGTTCAGCACGCTCGGCCCCGACACGCTCAAGGAGTTGCGCGGCGCGTTCGCCGAAGTCGAAGCCGCGCACGGCGTGCCGACGCGCGCGCACGTCATCGATTTCGTCGACATGCACGATCTCGGCGACATGCTTGTCGAGAACGGTTTCGAGATTCCGGTCATGGACCAGGAAACGCTCACCATCACCTACAAGACGCCGGAGAAGCTGCTCGCCGACGTGCGCCGCTGGGGCGCGTATCCGTTCGAGCGCAACGGCGATGGCGACAGTGAGAACGGTGGCACCGCGCGGCGCCTGCACCGTGCGCTCGTGGCGGCGCTCGAGGCGCGCCGCTGCACGGACGGTCCGCACGCGGGCACGATCCCGCTGACCTTCGAGATCATCTACGGCCACGCGTGGAAGGCCGTGCCGCGCACGACCGCCGAAGGCCATGGCATCGTGCGCATCGAAGACATCGGCCGGGGTCCTGCAAGGAATCGGTAACGTGGTAAGGGGGCTTTCGTTATGCCTGAAATTAGCGCCGGAAAAGCCCTGGGGAAATGCTTGAAAAATCGCTGTAAAGCCCGTCTGGTATGGGTTCGCGGGCGATTGGGCCTTGCTTGTGAGGGCTGGGGATCGCGCCTATAATGCGTCAGTTTGCTGCGCGGAAGGGTCCCCAAATTCCGTTGTGGCAAGTCCAGATGTTCCCGTAGTTGTGCGAGGCGCGACGCGGCGATAGTCTGGCGAAGTTGCAAGTGGGGGAAGCGAGCGATGCAGGCGTCTGATCTGCTGGCGAGTCCGGAACCGGTCCTGAAAGACTGGATCATGAAGCGCAACTGTTCGGTTTCGCCCAGGCAATTCGTGTTCTTCTATGTTTCGCTGGCGCTGGTTTCCATCGCGATCGCCGTTCTGTTGTTGATCCACGGCGCCTGGCTGGTTTTGCCGTTTACCGGTATCGATCTGTTGGTAGTAGGCGGCGCTTTTGTCATCTATGCGCGCCATGCTGTCGATTACGAACGTATCAGGCTTTATCCGAACCGGCTGGTGATCGAACAGACGAGCGCCGACGCGCTCACGCAGTTCGAATTCAATCCCCGCTGGGTCCGGGTCGAGCCGGGCGCGACCCCACGCGACCCGGTGCGTCTCGTGTCCCGCGGTCAGGCGGTCGCTGTCGGGTTGCATCTGCCGCAATATCGGCGTGCGCAGTTCGCGCGGGAACTGCGTGCCTGGCTTGCGCGCGCGCCTTGATGCGCGGCGCGTGAGCTTGCCGGTTGGCGGTACGAGCGTCCCAGGGGGCGCCCTGGTTGCAAAACCTTCCTGCGGGGTCGAGGGTTTGAATGGAAATTATGGGTAAGGAAGCTATGAAAACAATCAAGCGAGCCCTCCAGGGCGTGCTGGCGTGCAGCGGATTCCTCGTCGCCGGCGCGGCACTCGCAGTCGGAGACAGCCCAGGCGGCCCTGCGGTCAACGAGATCAATTTCCAGCCGCCCGTCACGCGCATCGCCGAAGAGCTTTACAGCCTCCACATGATGATGCTGCTCTTGTGCGTCGTGATTTTCGTCGGCGTGTTCGGCGTCATGTTCTATTCGATCTACGCGCACCGTAAGGCGAAGGGCCACAAGGCCGCTCACTTTCATGAGAGCACCACGGTCGAAATCATCTGGACGGTGGTGCCGTTCATCATCGTCGTGCTGATGGCGCTGCCCGCCACCAAGGCCGTCGTCGCGATGAAGGACACCTCCAACGCCGACCTCACCGTGAAAGTCACGGGCTACCAGTGGAAATGGGGCTACGACTACGTGAAGGGGCCGGGCGAGGGCATCAACTTCCTCTCCACGCTCAGCACGCCGCGCTCCGAGGTGAACAACCGCGTGCCGATCACCGATACGTACCTGCAGGAAGTCGACAATCCGCTCGTCGTGCCGGTCAACAAGAAAATCCGCGTCATCACCACGGCCAACGACGTCGTGCACTCGTGGTACGTGCCCGCGTTCGGCGTGAAGCAGGACGCGATTCCGGGCTTCGTGCGCGACACGTGGTTCAGGGCCGACAAGGTCGGCACCTATCGCGGCTTCTGTACCGAGCTGTGCGGCAAGGAGCACGCGTTCATGCCGGTCGTCGTCGAGGTGCTCTCCGACGAGGACTACGCGAAGTGGGTCGATACGCAAAAGGCGAAGATGGCCTCTGCCAACGACGACCCGAACAAGACCTACACGCTGGCCGAGCTCAAGGAGCGCGGCGAAAAGATCTACAACTCGAACTGCGCGGTGTGCCACCAGCCCACCGGCAAGGGCGCGGGCGCGTTCCCGGCGCTCGACGGCAGCAAGGTCGTTCAGGGTCCGCTCGCGGAGCACGTGAGCATCGTCCTGCACGGCAAGAACGCCATGCCATCATGGGCGCCGACGCTCAACGACGTCGAGATCGCATCGGTCATCACGTTCGAGCGCAACTCGTGGGGCAACCACACCGGCGACATTCTGCAGCCGCGTCAGGTGGCCGACGCGCGTAACGGCAAAATGCCCGAGGGCGGCGGCACGACGGCGGCAGCGGGCGAGGGCGCCGCGAGCGGCGCGGCCGCGGCAAGCGGCGCGGAAGCCGCCAGCGGCGCGGCCCAAGCGAGCGCGGCGAGCGGCGCGGTCCCCGCAAGCGGCGCGGATCAGGCGTCGGGCGCAGCGGCGCCGAGCGCAGCCGCGTTGCCGGCGAGCGTCTACTTCGAAGTGGGCAAGAGCACGCTGCCCGCCGACGCGAAGGACGCCATCCAGGCGGCAGCCGACTACGCGAAGGCGCATCCGGACGCGAAGTTCACGCTGTCGGGCTACACCGATTCGAGCGGCAACGCCAGCACGAACGCCGACCTCGCAAAGCGCCGCGCGCAAGCGGTGCGCGACGCGATGAAGGCGGCAGGCATCGCCGAAGACCACATCATTCTGAAGAAGCCGGAAACGATCACGGGCGGCGCGAACGCGAAAGAAGCGCGTCGGGTGGAGATCAGCGCGGCGGCCTGAACGGGCCCGCGCCATAAGAACAAGCAGCAAGAGACGCAAAAGCAATTCGCTTCAGCATTTCAATTGCATGGGGCTGGAGTCAGGCGCCAAAGCGCCAACTTCGGACCGACAGGAGATAAGACATGTCTAGCATCGGACACGATGTAGCTGGCGGGCACGGTCACGTGCACGGCGACCACGCGCACGCCACGCCCCACGGCTGGCGCCGCTGGCTGCTCGCGACGAATCACAAGGACATCGGAACGCTATATCTGCTCTTCTCGTTCGTGATGTTCCTCTCGGGCGGCGTCATGGCGCTCGCCATTCGTGCGGAGCTGTTCGAGCCGGGCATGCAGATCATGCGCCCCGAGTTCTTCAACCAGCTCACCACGATGCACGGTCTCATCATGGTGTTCGGCGCGATCATGCCGGCGTTCGTGGGCTTCGCGAACTGGATGATTCCGCTGCAGATCGGCGCCTCGGACATGGCGTTCGCGCGCATGAACAACTTCAGCTTCTGGCTGCTGCCCGCCGCCGGCTGCCTGCTGGTCGGCTCGTTCTTCTCGCCGGGCGGCGCGACCGCCGCGGGCTGGACGCTCTACGCGCCGCTTTCCACGCAGATGGGCCCGGGCATGGACTTCGCGATCTTCGCGCTGCACATGATGGGCGCCTCGTCGATCATGGGCGGTATCAACATCGTCGTGACGATCCTGAACCTGCGCGCGCCCGGCATGACGCTCATGAAGATGCCGATGTTCGTGTGGACGTGGCTCATCACCGCCTACCTGCTGATCGCCGTGATGCCGGTGCTCGCGGGCGCCATCACGATGCTGCTGTTCGACCGCCACTTCGGCACGAGCTTCTTCAACGCGGCCGGCGGCGGCGACCCGGTGATGTACCAGCATATCTTCTGGTTCTTCGGGCACCCCGAGGTCTACATCATGATCTTGCCGGCGTTCGGGATCGTTTCGCAGGTGATTCCGGCGTTCTCGCGCAAGCCGCTGTTCGGCTATAGCTCGATGGTGTACGCCACGGCGTCGATCGCGATTCTCTCGTTCATGGTCTGGGCGCACCACATGTTCGCCACCGGCATGCCGGTCACGGGCCAGCTCTTCTTCATGTACGCGACGATGCTGATCGCCGTGCCGACGGGCGTGAAAGTGTTCAACTGGGTCGCCACGATGTGGCGCGGCTCGCTCTCGTTCGAAACGCCGATGCTGTGGGCCGTGGGCTTCCTGATCGTGTTCACGTTCGGCGGTCTCTCGGGCCTGATGCTCGCCATGGCGCCGCTCGACATCCAGTATCACGGCACTTACTTCGTGGTGGCGCACTTCCACTACGTGCTGGTGGCGGGGTCATTATTCGCGTTGTTCTCAGGGTGGTACTACTGGGCGCCAAAATGGACCGGCTGGATGTACAACGAGACGCGCGGCAAGATCCACTTCTGGTGCTCGCTCATCTTTTTCAACCTCGCGTTCCTGCCGATGCACTTCGTCGGCCTGGCCGGCATGCCGCGACGCTATGCCGACTATCCGGCCCAGTTCACCGACTGGAACCAGGTGATCACGATCGGCGCCTTCGGCTTCGGGCTTTCTCAGGTGTACTTCCTGTTCTTTGTCGCGCTGCCCGCGTATCGCGGCGGCGGCGAGCTGGAACAGGCCGGCGACAAGCCGTGGGACGGCGCAACGGGCCTCGAGTGGACCGTGCCGAGCCCGGCGCCGTTCCACACGTTCGAGAACCCGCCGACGGTCGAGTAACCCGTCGAGTGGGTGGCGTCCGGCTGTGCGCAGCCGGACGCGAACGAAGCACGCGGTCTTCACGCAGTCTTCATCGGAGCACGTACGAGAGGCGATTCACGATGCAAGGAGAAGCCGCGGCCAGCCGCGCTGAACGCATGACCCGGGATCCACAAAAAAGACGCACGCCTGAGCAGATCCGCGCCGGCAATCTACGGCTCGGCCTCATCTTGCTGGCTGTCGTGGTCGGTTTCTTTGTGGCGGCCGTCGTCAAGCAGGTGTATTTCCCCGGCCACTGACGCGCAGGGCGTTTGCCGGAAGATCGTTCGAGGAAGTTCGATGTCCACGCAAGCTGGAAATGATCGCGCATTCAACCGGTCGATGCTCATCAAGCTCGCCGTGGTGGCGCTGCTGATGTTCGGTTTCGGTTTTGCGCTGGTGCCGATGTATCGAGCGATCTGCCAGGTCACAGGCATCAACAACCTGGTGCAGCGCGACGCCACGGAGCGCGAGGCGCGCAACACGCAGGTGGACATGACACGCACGATCTCGGTCGAGTTCGACGCGAACGCACGCGGGCTGCTCGGCTTCAAGCCGGAGCAGACGAGCCTCGACGTGCATCCGGGCGAAGTCATGACGGTGATGTACGACATTTCGAACAACGAAGGACGCACGATCGACGCGCAGGCCATTCCGAGCTACGCGCCGAAGCAGGCGACGGAGTACTTCCGCAAGATCGAATGCTTCTGCTTCACGCAGCAGGTCCTGAAGGCGAACGAGACCAAGCGCATGCCGGTGGTGTTCGTGATCGACCCGAAGCTACCGAAAGACGTGAAGACGATCACGCTGTCGTACACGTTCTTCGAGCTGAACAAGCCGGCTGTGCCGCCGCCGCCGAAGCAATCGGCGGGCGCGTGAGCCTTCAGCGTCGAAGTCAACGATGCCAGGAGGCGAAGGGCGCATGAGTGACGAACATGGCGGAGCGGGGCCGGCGAAGAAGAAAGGCGGCATCCTGCAGTTGATGAAAGCGGTGGCGTGGTCCTTTCTCGGCGTGCGCAAGCGCGCCGACCTCGAAGACGACGCGGCGAACCTGCACCCCGTGCAGTTGATCATCGCGGGCATCATCGGCGCAGTGCTGTTCATCGTCGTGCTGCTGTTGATCGTGCACGCGGTGGTGGGATGAGCAAGTGCGCGCAACGCTGCGCACGAAGCAGTGAATAACGAGGACACACTCGGACAAATGCAGCCGGCGATGTCCGGTGCAACTGGAAACTGGAGAAACAGGCATGAGCGGCCAAAACGATAGCCCGTACTACTTCGTACCGCACCCGTCGCGGCATCCGATCAGCGCGTCCATTGGGCTTGTGGTCATGCTCGGGTCGCTCGCCTCGTGGATCAACGGCGAGTCGTGGGGGCCGATCGGTGTGCTCGTCGGCCTGCTGTGGCTGCTCTTCACGCTGTGGCACTGGTTCGGCGACGCCATCGCCGAGTCCGAAGGCGGCATGTACGGCAAGCGCGTCGATGTGTCGTACCGGTGGAGCATGAGCTGGTTCATCTTCTCCGAAGTGATGTTCTTCGGCGCGTTCTTCGGTGCGCTTTTCTACGCGCGTGCGATCGCCCTTCATCAGCTCGGCAGCCTCGACTACAGGCTGATCTGGCCGGACTTCTCCGCGGTGTGGCCGAACAACGGTCCCGCAGCGCTGGTCTCGCACTTCCGCTCGATGACGCCGTGGCCCGTGCCGACCATCAATACGGCGCTGCTCCTTTCCTCTGGCGCGACGCTCACGGTTTCGCACCACGCGCTGCGCGACAATCATCGCTCGAAGGCCATCGCTTGGCTCGCCGCGACGATCGTGCTGGGCGTGTGCTTCCTCTTCCTGCAGGCGTTCGAGTACATCCACGCGTACGGCGAGCTGAATCTCACGCTCGCTTCGGGCATCTACGGTTCGACCTTCTTCCTGCTCACGGGCTTCCACGGCTTCCACGTGTTCCTGGGCGGCACCATGCTGACCGTCGTGATGATCCGGCTCATTCGCGGCCACTTCACCGCGGAGCATCACTTCGCCTTCGAAGGCGCGGCATGGTACTGGCACTTCGTCGACGTGGTGTGGCTCGGCCTCTACGTCGTCGTGTACTGGCTGTGATGCGGGGTGCGCCGCGCAGGCCGCGGCGCGCGAGCCGGGAGAGAAACAAGGCGCCGCCCGACCTCGTCGGCGCGGCGCCTTGTGTTTTCCGGAATGCGGTTTGCGCGGCGGTGTTCGGTGACGGTCAGCGGTGCTCAGCGACCGTAGGGAATCCCGGTGGACTGAATCCAGCCCATCCAGTGCGCGAACAGGATGAACAGAAAGAGCGAGATGGAAAGGCCCACGCGCGTGGCGAGCGACCAGACCATCCGCTTGGTGCGGCCCCGGTCGTGCATCATGAAGTAGAGCGCGGAGATCATGCTCGCGATGATCAGCGCGAACGCAACGGGGACGAGTATGTGCATGAAGTTCACGGAATTTGGCATGCCTGAAAACGTCTGTCTCATTATCGCACCACGCTGCGTGGCGCGGGGTTCGATCACCGGTATCTCACGCATCGGACGTGCCCAATGAAAATGCGGCTCGTCCCCACGCTGCTCATCTTGATCGTGATGGCCGTGACGATCCGGCTCGGCTTCTGGCAGCGCGACCGCGCGCATCAGAAGGAGGCGCTGCAGGCGCAAATCACGCAGTACGAATCGTCTGCGCCGCAACCGGTGGGTGCCGCGCCGCTCCCGCTGAAGGACATCGAGTTCCATCGCGTGCGGGCGACGGGCACCTTCCTGCCCGAGCGCGTGGTGTATCTCGACAATCGTCCGTATAACGATCAGCCGGGTTTTTATGTCGTGATGCCGCTTAAACTCGAAGGCGGCGGCTACGTGCTGGTCAATCGCGGCTGGCTGCCGCGCAACGTCGCGGACCGCACCGCAATCGCGCCCTATGTCACGCCGCCTGGGCCGGTCGTAGTCGAAGGCATTGCGCGCGCAAACGCCTCGCGTGCGTTCGAACTCGGTGCGGGTGGCTCTGCAGCGCATCAGAAGATACGGCAGAATCTCGGCGTCGCTTCCTACGCTGCGGAAACCGGGTTGCCGCTGCAATCGTTCGTGATCCAGCAAACCGGCTTCGTGCCGGCCTTCAAGGACGGGCTCGTGCGCGACTGGCCGGTGCCGGATACCGATGTCGAGCGCAACTACGGCTACATGCTCCAGTGGTGGGGCATGGCGCTCGCGGCCCTCGGTTTCGGTCTGTTTGCGGCCCGTAAAGCTGCGAAAAGCGCTGCGACAAAAGCGCGCACCGAAGGCGAAGCCGGGCGGTACGCCGAAGAGCCCGCAGGGCAAGACGCAGGCAGCGCGAAGGACGCCTGATGATCCGTCGGACGAATCGATTCGATCCCGACATGATCCGGACAATGGCGCTGCGCGTGCAGCACATGGACAACTGAAAGCGACAGAAGCGAGGTTCCACGAGAGTGTCGACGCAATCCCCCCGTTCCGCCCAGGCCAGACAAGCCGCACAGCCGGCCGCCACGTCCGCGCAGAATCACGCGAAGCGGCGTGGCCGCTGGACGCTGCTCATCATCGTGCTCATCTGCGGCGCGCCGATCGCGATTTCGTACTTCTCGTACTACGTGATCAAGCCGAAGGGCGGCTCGACGAGCTATGGCACGCTCATCGAGCCGCAGCGGCCCATTCCCGGCGCGCTCATGGTGACGGGCGACGACGGCCATGAAGTGCCGCTCGCCTCGCTCAAGGGCCGCTGGCTGATGATCTCGGTGAATGGCGGCGCCTGCGACGAAGCCTGCGCCACGAAGCTCTATTTCATGCGCCAGGTGCGCGCGACGCAGGGCCAGGAGCGCGAGCGCATCGTCACGGTCTGGCTGCGCACCGACGACACGAGCGTCCCCGCGAAAGTGAAGGGCGCCTACGCGGACACGCGCGTGTTGCGCGCCGATCCGGTCGCCGTCGCGGCGTGGCTGCCCGCGACGCAGACGACGAACGACACCGACCACATCTATCTGGTCGATCCGAACGGCAACCTGATGATGCGATTCCCGGCGCAAGCCGATCCGTCGAAAATCAAACAAGACGTCACTAAACTGCTCAAGTGGTCCCGCATCGGTTAAGGTGCGCAGCGCGAGTCTGACAGAGAAGAGTAAGAGAGATGTTTATCCTGGAGCTGGGCCTGATCGGCCTGTGCATCGCGTTGCTGCCGCTCTCGTGGGTCTGGGTCAAGGCCGACGACAACAAGTTTCGCAAGCTCGTGTGGCTCACGACGTTCATGACGCTCGACCTCGTGATGTTCGGCGGCTTTACGCGCCTGACCGACTCGGGTCTCGGCTGTCCTGACTGGCCGGGCTGCTACGGCACGTCGTCGCCGTTCATCGCGCACGTGCAGATTGCCGCGGCGCATCTGGCCATGCCGAGCGGTCCCGTGAGCATGACGAAGGCATGGATCGAGATGATCCACCGCTATTTCGCCATGGCGATCGGTGTGCTGATCATCGCGCAGATGGCGATTGCCTGGCGCGCGCGCATCAAGCGCCTGCCGCTGCATGTGTCGCCGTGGTGGCCCACGGCGCTGCTCGGGCTGATCCTCGTGCAGGGCGTGTTCGGCGCGTGGACGGTGACGATGAAGCTGCAACCCATCATCGTCACGACGCACCTGCTGCTCGGCCTCACGCTGCTCGGCTCGCTCGCCTGGCTCGCCGCGCGCATGACGCCGCTGCCCGCGTACGAGCCGGACGCCGCGCGCTGGCGCATGGCCGCGCTGGCGGCGCTCGTGCTGCTCGTTTTGCAGATCGCGCTGGGCGGCTGGGTGAGCACGAACTACGCGGTGCTGGCCTGCACCGACTTCCCGACCTGCAACGGCGCGTGGATTCCGCCGATGGATTTCCATCACGGCTTCCACGTGTGGCGCGCGCTCGGCATGGACGGCAACGGCGACGTGATCACGCAGGACGCGCTAGTCGCGATCCACTGGACGCACCGCACCTTCGCGTTCGTCGTGATTGCTTATCTGGTATGGTTCGCCCTCAAGTTGCGACGCTATGCCTCGCTGCGACGCCCGGCAAACTGGATCATGATCGTGATCTTTATCCAATTTCTGACAGGGCTATCCAACATCGTGCTGCAGTGGCCGCTGCCCGTGGCAGTGGCGCACAACGGTGGCGCGGCGATCCTGCTGCTTTTGGTCGTCGTGCTAAACTTTCGAATTGCTTGTAGCCGCCCCGGCCGCGCCGTTCTCCCAGCGCGCGATACCGCTGCGGTGTGATCCCGCCCTATGGAAAGTACAACCCTATCCCAGACGCCCGGTAGCCGGATTTCCCAATATCTCGCGCTCACCAAGCCGCGCGTCACGCAACTCGCCGTGTTTTGCGCCGTCATCGGCATGTTCCTCGCCGTGCCCGGCATGGTGCCCTGGAAGCAGCTGATCGGCGGCACCGTCGGCATCTGGCTCACAGCCGGTGCGGCCTTCGCGATCAACTGTCTCGTCGAGCAAAAGGTCGATGCGCGCATGCGTCGGACTGCCTGGCGTCCTTCGGCGCGCGGCGAGATCACGAGCACGCAGATCCTGATCTTCTCGGCGGTGATCGGCGGCCTGGGCATGTGGGTGCTGTACACGTTCACCAATGCGCTCACCATGTGGCTCACGGTCGCGACCTTCATCGGCTACGCGATCATCTACACGCTGCTGCTCAAGCCGGCCACGCCGCAGAACATCGTGATCGGCGGCGCCTCGGGCGCCATGCCGCCTGCACTCGGCTGGGCCGCGGTGACGGGCCACGTGCCCGGCGACGCCTGGATTCTCGTGCTGATCATTTTCGTGTGGACGCCGCCGCACTTCTGGGCGCTCGCGCTCTACCGCCGCAAGGACTACGAAAACGCCGGCCTGCCGATGCTGCCCAACACGCACGGTGAGAAGTACACGCGTCTGCACATCCTGCTCTACACCGTGATTCTGTTCGCGGTCACGCTGATGCCGTACATCTCGGGCATGAGCGGCGTGCTGTATCTGGCTTCGGCCGTGCTGCTCGGCGCCGTATTCCTCGCCTACGCGTGGAAGATCTACGTCGAATATTCCGACGCACTGGCGCGCAAGACTTTCCGCTATTCGATCGTCTACCTCTCGTTGCTGTTCATGGCGTTGCTCGTCGACCATTACGTGCATGCGCTCATCGCGGCGTAACGACATGGCCCACCGCACGCTTGCGCGCTTCGTGCGCGCCACGGTCGTCGCGCTTGCCGCTGCAGGCGCACTCGGCGGCACGCTGGTTCTCGAGGGCTGCGGCCAGCAGCCGCCCGCGTTCTCGAACCTCGACATCACCGGCAATACCCAGTTCGGCAAGGACTTCGCGTTGCCCGACACCAGCGGCAAGATGCGCACGCTCGCCGACTTCAAGGACAAGGTGGTCGTGCTGTTCTTCGGCTACACGCACTGTCCGGACGTTTGCCCGACCACCATGGCCGAGCTTTCGCAGGCGCTCCAGCAGCTCGGGCCCGATGCGGCGAAGCGAGTGCAGGTGCTGTTCGTCACCGTCGATCCCGAGCGCGACACGCCGCAGATCCTGGGCCAGTACGCGGCCGCGTTCAATCCGACCTTCATTGGGCTGCGCCCGGCCAACGAGGACCAGCTCAAGCAGGTGGCGAAGGATTTCCGCGTGTACTACGCGAAGGTGCCCGGCAATACGCCGGATAGCTACACGATGGATCACACCGCCGCGAGCTACGTGTTCGACACGACCGGCAAGCTGCGCCTCTTTGCGCGCGACGGGCAGGGCGTCACGCCCTGGCTGCACGATCTGAAGATCCTTCTCGGCTCGAATCCCGACTAAGGGAAGCGCGGCGTGTTCGCCTCGAGAGGCGAACGCGCGCCGCACGCCTCAGGGCTGCACGGGCATACCAGTATGCGAATTCATTATTTCCCGCAACCGGTTCCATATGAGACGATTTATATCGTCCGGCAGATGGCGCTCAACGCCACGGAACCGGAGCAATACCAAAACCACGCAGGAACATCCTCTTCATGCAGCGCAGAAATCTGATTAAAGCACTCCTCGCCGGCATCGCCGCCACCACGCTCGCAGCCAGCTTCGGCGCACGCGCCGACGACCAGGTCATCAAGGTCGGTACCGTTTCGGGTCCGGACGCGCAAGTCTGGGCCGTCGTCCAGAAGGTCGCCAAGCGCGAAGGCCTGAACGTCAAGGTCGTCGAATTCAACGACTACGTGCAGCCGAACGCCGCGCTCGACGCCGGCGAGCTCGACGCCAACAGCTTCCAGACCGGCCCGTATCTCGACAGCCAGATCAAGCAGCGCGGCTACAAGCTCGTGAACGCAGGCCTCACGTACATCTCGCCCATCGGCGTGTACTCGAAGAAGCTCAAATCGCTGAACGATCTGCCGCAAGGCGCGAAGGTCGCCGTGCCGAATGACCCGTCGAACGAAAACCGCGCGCTGCTGCTCCTGCAAAGCAAGGGCCTGATCAAGCTGCGCGCTGGCGCGGGCGTCAACGGCAACAACGCGACGCCGCTCGACCTCGCCGAAAACCGGAAGAAGATCAAGCTCGTCGAACTGGACGCCGCGCAGCTTCCGCGTGCGCTCGGCGACGTGGACGCCGCCGTGATCAACACGAACTACGCGCTCGCGGCCGGCCTGCAGCCGACCAAAGACGCGATCGCCATCGAGGACATCCACAGCCCGTACGCGAACCTGATCGCCGTGCGCACCCAGGACAAGGACAAGCCTTGGGTGAAAAAGCTGGTCGCCGCGTACCAGTCGGAAGACGTGCGCCAGTTCATCAAGAACGAGTTCAAGGGCTCGATGGTTCCGTCGTTCTAAGGGACCTTCGAGCAGCGGCTGCCTGCGTCCAATCGACGCGGGAGCTCAGCAGGACCCGAACGCCGTGGCGACCGCCACGGCGTTTTTTATTGCGCGTGCACGATCGCGGTCTCCGCGACGGTTCCTGCTGCAGTCGCATCCTGGTCCTACGGCGGTACTACGGTGGGCCTATGTCAGCTAACCTGTTGACGCCACCCTGGTCCCATTGTGGCGCCCCCAGGAGACCGCTCCAGGGTAAATCCTGATGTCGAACTGCACCCCGCTGGAGCCTTGTGAGTTCGTTTAATGCATTGATTTGTAACGATATTCTTAGATTACCTGCGGCGCGATGGCCTCTGTTGACTGGTCTTATTGTGGTTATATAATGGGCTCGCTTCCACACCGGACCAATCTGCACCACCGGCACTGCCACGCAGCGTGCCCGTCCGGCCCCCCACGATCGTCCAACCGCTGGCGCCAAGTCCATGGAAACCCGTTGGTCTGCCCTGATGCCCGATGCGCGCAATGTGACGCCGCTCTATCTGCAGCTGGCGCGCAACCTTGCCACGGCCATACACTGCGGCGTGTGGTCGGCCGGCGAAGCGCTGCCTTCGGAGCGCACGCTGTCGGACGCCATCGGCGTGTCGCGCATCACCGCGCGCAAGGCGATCGAGCTGCTCGTGGAGCAGGGGCTGATCCGGCGCGCACGCGGTGCGGGCAGCTTCATCACGCCGCGCGTGGAAGACCCGCTTTCGCGCCTCACGGGCTTCACGAAGAAAATGGAGCAGCGCGGCTTCACGCCCGACTCGGTGTGGCTCGCGCGCGAGGTCCGGCCCGCGCACCGCGAAGAGATCGTGCAGCTCGGCCTCTCGCCGGGCGCCTCGGTCGCGAGCCTGCGCCGCTTGCGCCGCGCCGACGGCACCGTGATGGCCGTCGAGCATTCGGCGCTGCCCGTGTCGATCGTGCCCGACCCGGAAGCCATCGAGGGCTCGCTGTATGCGTATCTCGAGCAGCACCGCGTGCCCGTGGTACGCGCCCTGCAGCACTTTCGCGCGGTCAACGCGACGGGCGAAATCGCCGCGCTGATGGGCGTCGAGCCGCGCGCGGCGCTGCTCGTCATCACGCGCGTGGGCTTTTCCGCCGATCAGCGCGCCATCGAGCTGACCGACACCTATTGCCGCGACGGCTATTACGACTTCGTTGCGGAGCTGCGCCAGTGAGCGCCGCCGCAGTCTCTCTCATGCACGTCACCGAAACGTCCTACCGCGCTTCGATGCGCCTCATCGGAAAACTCTCATGCTGAGCGGAAACATACTCACCCCTGAAGGCTGGATCCACGGCACGCTGTCGTTCGAGAACGGACGCATCACCGCGATCACGGGCGAGGCCACCGATCCGGCGAACAACGACGCGCCCTACATCCTGCCGGGCTTCATCGACCTGCACGTGCACGGCGGCGGCGGCGCCGACGTGATGGAAGCCGGCGACGCGATCGAAACCATCGCGCGCACCCACGCCCGCTACGGCACCACGAGCCTGCTCGCCACCACCATGACCGCCCCGCGCGACGAGCTGATGAACGTGGTCGCGGGCCTCGGCAACGTCACGCGCAACCGCACGGTGGGTGGCGCGCGCGTGCTGGGCGTGCACCTCGAAGGGCCGTACATCAATCCGGGCAAGCTCGGCGCGCAGCCCGACGCCGCCGTTTCGGCCGTGCTCGACGAAGTGCTCAAGTACCTCTCGATCGCGCCGATTCGCGTGGTGACCGTGGCGCCCGAGATCGCGGGCCATATCGAGATCATCGGCGAGATGGCGGCGCGCGGCGTGCGCGTGCAGATCGGCCACTCGCTCGCGACCTATGACGACGCCGTGGCCGCGCTCAAACACGGCGCCTGCGGCTTCACGCACCTTTTCAACGCGATGTCGCCGCTGCACCATCGCAACCCGGGCGTAGTCGGCGCGGCGCTCGCGCATGCCGAGTACGCGGAGATCATTCCCGACCTGCTGCACGTGCATCCGGGCGCGATCCGCGCCGCGCTGCGCGCCATTCCGCGCCTTTATGTGGTGACCGACAGCACCTCGGCCACCGGCATGCCCGACGGCGAATACCGCCTCGGCAGCCAGCACGTGACGAAGTGCCTTGGCGGCGTGCGCCTCGCCGACGGCACGCTCGCGGGCAGCACCCTCACCATGGACCAGGCGCTGCGCAACCTCGTCTCGATCGGCTTGCCGATCGCAGACGTGTCCGCGCGCCTGTCGCGCTATGCCGCCGATTACCTCGGCATCGAAGACCGTGGCCGCCTCGCGCGCGGCGCATGGGCCGATGTCAACGTGTTCGATCGCGAGCTGGCGCTCACCGCGACCTACGTCGAAGGAGAATCGATTGTCGAATATGCTTAAGGAAGCGCTGGCCTCGGCCAGCGTTGTCGCCGCGCAACTCGCGGACACCGCGCGCGTCGAGGCGCTCGCCCGCGCGCTCGAGGCCGAACCGCGCCATGTCGCGCTCACCGTCGCGCGCGGCAGTTCGGACCACGCGGCGAGCTACTTCGCTGCGCTCACCATGAGCCGCATCGGCATACCGGTCGCCACGCTGCCGATGTCGATCGCAACGCTCCAGCAGGCGCCCTTACGCGTGCGCAGCCAGTTTGCCCTCGCTTTCTCCCAATCAGGTAGGAGTCCTGATCTGGTTGCGACGATCAAGGCGCTGCGCGAAGCCGGTGCGCTGACGGCGGCGATGGTCAACGTCGCGGGCTCGCCGCTCGCCGAGGCCGCTGGCATGGAGCTGCCGCTGCTCGCCGGTCCCGAGCTGAGCGTGGCGGCCACCAAGAGCTATATCGCGATGCTCGCGATGTCGGCGCAACTCGTCGGCTTCTGGCAGCGCGACGCCGCGTTCCTCGACGCCGTGCGCGCGCTGCCCGACGCGCTCGATCGCGCGGGCACGCTCGACTGGTCGAAGGCCGTCGAAGAATTGCGCGACGTGAAACAGATGATTGTGATCGGTCGCGGTCCGGGCCTCGCCGTTGCGCAGGAGGCTGCGCTCAAGCTCAAGGAAACCTCGGGCATTCAGGCCGAAGCGTTTTCGAGCGCCGAGGTGCGCCACGGCCCGATGGAGCTGATCGACCGCGATTACCCGCTGCTCGTGTTCGCCCCGCGCGGGCCGGAGCAGGCGGGCCTGATCGAGTTCGCCCGCGACATGGAAAAGCGCGGTGCGCGCGTGCTGCTCGCGGCGCCCGCCGACGTGGCTGGCGCTGCGCTGCCGCTCGAAACGGCTGCCGACGCGGCTCTCGATCCCATCGCGGCCATTTTGTCGTTCTACGTGATGGCGGCGGGCCTTGCCGCCGCGCGCGGCCGCAATCCTGACGAGCCGCGTTACCTGAACAAAGTCACCGAAACACACTAGATTGGAAAGCGAATGGAACGCATCGAGGAGTCTCGCCTGATGGATCCGCATACTCGCGCCGAGGGGCACATCGTACTGGTCTCTCCGCTCACCGGCCCGGTTGTGCCGCTCGCGTCGGTGCCCGATCCGGTGTTCTCGGAAGGGTTGTTCGGCGACGGCATCGGCGTCGATCCGCTCGTCGGCCGCGTCGTCGCGCCGTGCGACGGCATCGTCGTGCATCTCGCACGCACCGGCCACGCGGTCACGCTGCAATCGGCGGAAGGCGCACAGGTGCTCATGCACGTCGGCATCGATACGGTCGAGCTGAACGGCAAGGGCTTCACGCCGAAGGTCGCGCAGGGCGCTCAGGTGCGGCTCGGCGACACCTTGATCGAGTTCGATCTCGACGTGGTGGCGTGCAATGCACCGAGCCTCGTTTCGGTCGTCGCGATCGCCAATTCGGATGCATTCGAAGTGATCGAGCGCGCGGGCGCGGGTCACGTCGAAGCGGGCAAATCCGCGCTGCTCGTGCTGCGCGTGCGTGACGGCGCGGAGATCGCAGCCGCCCATGAATTGATCGCAAACGAAGTGCGCCGCAGCGTCACACTTACGCATGCGGGCGGCCTCCATGCGCGGCCCGCGGCGCGGGCGCGCGAAGCGGTGCGCGGCATCGACGCGCGCGTCGAGGTGCGCTTCGGCGAGCGCAAGTCCGCCATCGAGAGCGTCGTCGGCCTGCTCGCCCTCGGCGCGGGCGAGGGCGCGACCATCGAACTCGTCGGCATCGGCCTGGAGGCGCAGCGCGCCGTGGACGCCGTAGCGAATGAGCTCCTGCGCGAAGCGCCCGGCGAGCACGGCGAAGCGCCGGCGCGGCAGCAATCGCCCGCGCCCGTGATGCAGGAAGCCGCGGCCGCCGTGGCGTCCTCCGCCGAGCCGGGCGTGCTCGCGGGCGTGTGCGCCGCGCCGGGCGTCGCGGTCGGCAAGCTGGTGCGCTGGGACGAAGCCGAACTGACGCCGCCCGAACTCGCGAGCGGTACGTCGGCCGCGGAAAGCCGCGCGCTCGACAAGGCGATCGCCGCTGTCGACGCCGAGCTGAACCAGAGCGTGCGCACGGCGTCGCAGCGCGGCGCGATCGGCGAGGCGGGCATCTTCACGATGCACCGCGTGCTGCTCGAAGACCCGACGCTCGTCGACGCCGCGCGCGACGCGATCAGCCTCGGCAAGAGCGCGGGCTACGCGTGGCGCGAAGCGATTCGCGCGCAGATTGCGGTGCTCGGCAAGGTGGACGATCCGCTGCTAGCGGAGCGCGCCGCCGACCTGCGCGACCTCGAAAAGCGCGTGCTGCGCGCGCTCGGTCTGTCGAACGCGGCCGCGCGTACGCTGCCCGAAGAAGCCGTGCTCGCCGCCGACGAATTCACGCCTTCCGATCTCGCCTCGCTCGACCGCAAGCGCGTGATGGCGCTCGTGATGGCGCGCGGCGGCGCGACCTCGCACGCCGCGATCATCGCGCGCCAGGCCGGCATTCCGGCGCTCGTCGCGCTCGGCGACGCGCTGCATGCGGTGCCCGAGGGCACCGAAGTCGTCATCGATGCGAGCGCCGGCCGCTTTGCGTACACGCCGAGCGCGCTCGACATCGAACGCGCGCGCAGCGAAAAGCAGCGCCTGGCCGGCGTGCGCGAAGCGAACCGCCGCACGTCGCACGAGGCCGCAGCCACGCGCGACGGCCACGCGGTGGAAGTCGCCGCGAACATCGCGACGCTGGAGGATGCCAACACGGCGGTGGATAACGGCGCGGACGCCGTGGGGCTGCTGCGCACGGAGCTGCTCTTCATCCATCGCCAGGCCGCGCCCACGGTGGACGAACATCTTCAGAGCTACCAGGCCATCACGGACGCACTGGCGGGCCGCACGGCGATCATCCGCACGCTCGACGTGGGCGCGGACAAGGAAGTCGACTATCTCACGCTGCCGCCCGAGCCGAATCCGGCGCTGGGTCTGCGCGGCATCCGCCTCGCGCAGGTGCGGCCCGATCTGCTCGACGATCAGCTGCGCGGACTCGTTGCCGTGAAGCCGGAGGGCAAGGTGCGCATCCTGCTGCCAATGGTGACCGACGTGGGCGAACTCGTGCGTCTGCGCGAGCGCATCGACACGTTCGCACGCGAAGCGGGCCGCACGGAGCCGGTCGAAGTGGGCGTGATGATCGAGGTGCCCTCGGCCGCGCTGCTCGCGGACCAGCTCGCGCGCCACGCCGATTTCCTCTCGATCGGCACCAACGATCTCACGCAGTACACGCTCGCGATGGACCGTTGCCAGCCTGACCTCGCGGCGCAAGCCGACGGGCTGCACCCGGCCGTGTTGCGTCTCGTGGCAGCGACGGTCGAAGGCGCGAACAAGCACGGCAAGTGGGTCGGCGTGTGCGGTGCGCTGGCGGGCGATCCGCTCGCGGTGCCGCTGCTCGTCGGCCTCGGCGTGACGGAGCTTTCCGTCGATCCGGTTTCGGTGCCGTCGATCAAGGCGCGCGTGCGCAAGCTCGACTACAACGACTGCCGCCAGCGTGCGCAGAACGCCCTCGCACTCGAATCGGCGCAAGCCGTGCGTGCGGCAAGCCGCGAAAGCTGGCCGCTCGATTGATGATTTCTGTTTCACCCACCCTAAGTAATCCTTAGAAACATGCCGGCGTGCGCAGCGATCGCGCGCCGGCTTCTCTCACCCACACACGTCAAGCAAGAGATAGAGACTGGAGGCAGTTCAATGGATGGCAATCCGTTTCTCAAGATTCAAAGCCTCGGCCGCGCGCTGATGCTTCCCATCGCAGTGCTGCCGGTCGCCGGCATCCTGCTTCGTTTCGGCCAGGCCGACATGCTCAACATCAAGATCATCGCCGACGCGGGCGGCGCGATCTTCGATAACCTGCCGTTGCTGTTTGCGATCGGCATTGCGGTGGGCTTTGCGAAAGATAACAACGGCGTCGCCGGCCTCGCGGGTGCGCTGGGCTATCTGGTCCAGACCGCCGTGATGAAGGACATCAACGACAAGCTCAACATGGGCGTGCTGTCGGGCGTGGTGGCCGGCGTCGTCGCGGGCATGCTGTACAACCGCTTCAAGGACATCAAGCTGCCCGAGTTCCTCGCGTTCTTCGGCGGCAAACGCTTTGTGCCGATCGTCACAGGGCTCACGTGTCTCGCGCTGGGTATCGTGTTCGGCTACGTCTGGGGACCGGTGCAGGGCGTGATCGACACCGCCGGCCACTGGCTCACCACGGCGGGCGCGATCGGCACCTTCGTGTACGGCTTGCTCAACCGGCTCCTGCTCGTCACGGGTCTGCACCACATCCTCAACTCGCTCGTGTGGTTCGTGTTCGGCTCGTTCACGCCGGCAGCCGGCGGTGCGGCGGTCACGGGCGACCTGCACCGCTTCTTCGCGGGCGACCCCACGGCGGGCAGCTTCATGGCCGGCTTCTTCCCGGTGATGATGTTCGGCCTGCCGGCAGCGTGTCTCGCGATGCTGCACGAAGCGCCGAAGGACAAGCGCGCGATGGTGGGCGGCCTGCTGTTTTCGATGGCGCTCACCTCGTTCCTCACGGGCGTGACCGAGCCGATCGAGTTCACGTTCATGTTCCTCGCTCCCGTGCTCTACGCGATCCACGCGGTGCTCACGGGTCTGTCGCTCGCGATCTGCTCGCTGCTCGGCATCAAGCTCGGCTTCACCTTCTCGGCCGGCGCGATCGACTACGTGCTGAACTACGGGCTCTCCACGCACGGCTGGTATGCAATTGCGCTCGGCGCGGTCTATGCGGTCGTGTACTACGGGCTGTTCCGCTTCTTCATCCGCCGCTTCAATCTGCCCACGCCGGGCCGTGAAGCTTCGGCGGGCGATACGGCAATCGCCTCGTCGATGTCGGGCGTGGCGGTGGCAGCAGGTGGCACGGCCACGGCGGCGTCGCTCTCGCGTGCTGCGCGTTATATCGATGCGCTGGGCGGCGCGGCCAACCTCAAGGTGGTCGATGCCTGCACGACGCGTCTGCGTCTCACGGTGGCCGATCCGGCACATGTTTCCGAGCCGGCGTTGAAGGCGATCGGCGCACGCGGCGTGCTCAAGCGTGGCGGCGAAAGCGTGCAGGTCGTCATCGGGCCGGAAGCGGACATCATCGCCGATGAGATTCGCGGTGAGATCGCCCGCGGCGGTTCCGCGGCTGGCAAGGCGGCTCCCGCGGCTCAGGCTGTTCTGGCTGCTCAGGCGAGCGCGAGCGCAGATATCGCGCATGGCCCGCTCGATCCGAATCCGTCGCGCTGGCTCGCGGTGTTCGGCGGCGTTGGCAACATCGTTTCGCTCGACGCGGTGGCGGCCACGCGCCTGCGCGTGATCGTGCGCGACCCGGCGGCCGTGGATCGCGAGAAGCTCGGCGCGCTCGACTCGGTGTGGACTTCGGCGGATACGCTGCACATCGTGGTCGGCGACGCCGCGCCGCGTTACGCACGCGAGCTGGCGCTCCAGCCGGCGTAATCGATTCGCTGTATGCCTGTGAAAGACGCCGCGGCACCTGCCGCGGCGTTTTCGTTTCCAGCGCCGCTCAGTCGCCTGGGCGCTCAGTACAGCGTATGGTGGTTGTCCTGTATCGCGCTGGCGGTGATCTTGCCGCGCATCACGCGATAGACCCACGCCGTGTAGGCGAGCACGATCGGCAGAAAAATGATGACGGCCACCAGCATGATCTCGAGCGTCATCTTGCTCGAGGTTGCGTCCCAGACGGTGAGGCTCGAACGCGGGTCGAGCGAGGAGGGCATGATGAACGGGAACATCGAAAAGCCCGCAGTCAGAATCACGCCGACGATCTGCAGCCCCGTGCTCACGAACGCGAGCCGCTCGAAGCGCGAGCCCGCGAGTGCGAATGCGAGCACGCCGCCGAGCACGCCCACGGAAGGGGCGAGCGCCATCCACGGATAAAGCCCGTAGTTCGCGAGCCAGAGCCCTGGCCCCGAATCGACACGCTTCAGGAGTGGATTGGCCACGGTATCGAGCGGCGCCGGCGACGTGATCGTATAGCCGCCGATGAGCGTCGCCACGAGCGCGCCCGCCACGAGAAACAACACGATCGTGAGCGCCGAGAAAAGCCGTAGCGCCTTCGAGGCGCGCATGGCGACGACGCCATCGGTCTTCCTCTTCAGGAACGCCGCGCCGTGCGCGGTGAGCATGCAGAGGCTCACCAGTCCGCAGACGAGCGCGAACGGATTGAGGAGTGCGAAGAAGCTGCCGTGATACGTCACGCGCAGGTCCGTGTCGTAGGCGAACGGCACGCCCTGGAGCAGATTGCCGAACGCCACGCCGAACACGAGCGCCGGCACGAAGCCGCCGATGAAAAGACCGCAGTCCCAGCCCTGGCGCCATCTCACATCGACGCGCTTGCCGCGATAGTCGAAGCCCACGGGACGGAAAAACAGCGAGAACAGCACGAGCAGCATCGCGAAGTAGAAGCCCGAGAACGACGCCGCATAGGCGAGCGGCCACGCGGCGAACATCGCGCCGCCCGCCGTGATGAACCACACCTGGTTGCCTTCCCACGTCGCGCCGACCGCGTTGATGACGATGCGGCGCTCCTCGTCGGTCTTGCCGACGAAGGGCAGCAGCACGGCCGCACCCATGTCGAAACCGTCGGTGAGCGCGAAGCCGATCAGCAGCACGCCGATCAGCACCCACCAGATCAACTTGAGCGTTGCGTAGTCCATGGCGTGTTTCCTCGCGTCTTTCGGTGTCTTGCAGCGATCACGAGACCTTGCCGCTGGTGGCCAGCGCGGCCGTCTGCTCGTGGAAGTAGCGACCGGTGTGCAGCGACGAAGGCCCGAGGCGCGCGTACTTGAACATCAGCGTGATCTCGATGATGAAGAGCAGCGTGTAGAAGATCACGAAGCCCGCGATGCTCAGCATCACGTCGCCGGGTGCGAGGCTCGAAGCCGAAAGACGCGTGGGCAGCACTTCCGCGATGGTCCACGGCTGGCGGCCGGTTTCCGCGACGACCCAGCCGAACTCGGCAGCGAGCCACGGCAGCGGAATCGCCACCAGCGCCCAGCCGAGGAACCAGCGGCGGCTGTCCTTGAGCAGCGAGCGCTGCGCACAGAACCAGAAGGCGAGTACGAAGGTCACGAGAAAGAGGATGCCGAGACCCACCATCACGCGAAACGACCAGAACACCGGCGCGACGGCCGGAATCGCGGTTCGCGACGCGGCCCTGATCTGGCCGGAAGTCGCGTCGACCACGTTCGGCGTGAACCGCTTCAAGAGCAGGCCGTAGCCGAGATCGGCCTTGTGCGCCTCGAACACGTCGCGCGTTTCGGTGTCGGCGGTGCCTTCCTTCATCTTTTGCAGCGCGGCGTAGGCGAGCATGCCATTGCGGATGCGCACTTCGGCGCGGCCCATCAGGTCTTTCAGGCCGATCACGGGCGTGTCGATCGAGCGCGTGGCGATGATGCCCATCAGCCAGGGAATGCGGATCGCGTAGTCGGTGCGCTCTTCCTTCTGGTTAGGCAAACCGAATAGCGTGAACGGCGCGGGGGCGGGCGCGGTTTCCCATTCGGCCTCGATGGCGGCGAGCTTGACCTGCTGCACCACGCCGTCGGTGTAGCCCGATTCGTCGCCGAGGATCAGCACGCATAGCGTGGACGCAAGGCCGAAGCCCGCGGCGATCGCGTACGAGCGCAGCGCGAACTCGACGTCGCGCCGGCGCAGCAGGTACCACGACGAAATGCCGAGCACGAACATCGACGCCGTCACATAGCCGGCCGAAACCGTGTGCACGAACTTCACCTGCGCGACGGGGTTGAAGATCACCGCGAACAGGCTGGTGAGTTCCATGCGCATGGTTTCATAGTTGAACGACGCACCCACGGGGTTCTGCATCCAGCCGTTGGCGATGAGAATCCACAGCGCCGAGAGGTTCGAGCCGAGCGCGACGAGAAACGTGGTGAAGAGGTGTGCGCCTTTCGACAGGCGATTCCAGCCGAAGAAGAACACCCCGACAAAGGTCGATTCGAGGAAGAACGCCGCGAGCCCTTCCACGGCGAGCGGCACGCCGAAAATGTCGCCCACGTAGTGCGAGTAGTACGACCAGTTGGTGCCGAACTGGAACTCCATCGTGAGACCGGTGGTGACGCCCATCGCGAAGTTGATGGCGAAGAGCTTGCCCCAGAACTGCGTCATGTCCTTGTAGATCTCCTTGCCGGTCATCACATAGACGGACTCCATGATGACGAGCAGCCATGAGAGGCCGAGCGTGAGGGGCACGAACAGGAAGTGGTAGAGCGCGGTGATGGCGAACTGAAGACGCGAGAGTTCCACCGATTCAATCGTGGGCATGACGGTCTCCTCGCGGGGGCGGCATGGTCGGGGATTGGGACACTGACGGCTTGAGCGCCGTAGACTCGGGCACGGCCAGGATGGCCTGCGCGACAGCGGCAGGCGGCATGTTCATGTCTTCTGCCTGCGGATGATTGAAGAACGCGTATTTGAGCGCCATCAAGAGGACGAGCTTGACGGCGAGAACGAGGGCAATATCGCGCGCGAAGGTGGGGCCGCGCATCCACTGGAGGATGCGCGTGCGCAGCAGCGACGATGTGCGCTGGCGTTGACCGGATGCCGGGATCATGGCGACGGGTGCCCTCGAACGCGTTGCGAGGCCAGACCGCGGCGCGGCCTCTGGCTCACCACCTCGAAATCATCTTAGGGTGGAATCAGCGAGGCCGGTGCGAAGGTGCGCAGCGTGTGGTGCGCGCAAAAGAAAAACCCCGTTCGCGGGAACGGGGTTTTCGGTGTGCCGGTGAGACCTGGCGACGCTTACGCGTAGTCGGCGAGGGCGGTGCGCATCTTCTTCATGGCGCTCGCCTCGATCTGGCGAATGCGCTCGGCCGAAACGCCGAACTCGTCGGCCAGTTCGTGCAGGGTCGAGCCGCCCGAACCATCGTCGTCCACGTTGAGCCAGCGCGCCTCGATGATGCGGCGGCTGCGTGCGTCGAGCGCTTCCAGCGCGCTCGCAATGCCGTCCGACTGCAGGCGGTCGCGCGAACGTGCGGCGAGCACGGCGCTCGGCTCGCTGTGCGAGTCGGCGAGCCAGGCGATCGGGGCGAACGACTCCTCGCCGTCTTCGGTCTGGCCTTCGAGCGCGATGTCGGCGCCCGACAGGCGCGTTTCCATCTCCACGACCTCTTCGCGCTTCACGTTCAGTTCCTGCGCGAGGCCGTCGATTTCTTCCGGCGTGAACGACTGCAGGCCCTGCTTGTGGCTGCGCAGATTGAAGAACAGCTTGCGCTGCGCCTTGGTCGTGGCGACCTTCACCATGCGCCAGTTGCGCAGGATATATTCGTGGATCTCAGCCTTGATCCAGTGCATGGCGTATGACACCAGGCGCACGTTCTGCTCGGGGTCGAAGCGCTTCACGGCCTTCATCAGGCCGATGTTGCCTTCCTGGATCAGGTCGGCGTGCGGCAGGCCATAGCCGAGATAATTACGCGCGATCGACACCACGAGGCGCAGGTGCGACAGCACCAGGCGGCGCGCGCCTTCAAGATTGTTCTGCTCGCGAAACTCGGTCGCGAACTGACGCTCTTCTTGTGGCGTCAGCATCGGGATCCGGTTCACGGCCTGAATATAAGCGTCGATGTTGCCCAGCTGGCCGGGCAACAGGGAAGCATTCGCGAGCGCCAATGAGCCCCCGGCCTTGGCCGACGACGGGCTCAGCGTACTCGGAAGGGTCATGGTCATTGCGTTGCTCACGTAGCGAACTCCTCAGGAATCTTGCGAAAGTCAGACACCGACTCCACGGTGGATGTTAGCACTCTGAATCCCCGAGTGCTAATACTTGGAGTCTGTAGGGGCTTCAAGGTTCCTTGATTCCTATCGAAATGGTTGTATCGATAGATTACACTAAACGCCGGCAATCAAGCAGGGCGGGGCCCGGCGCCCGGCGCTGGCCTGCGCAAGGGGCAGGCCGAAGGAACACTCTAGTACGGGACAGCGTCCGGCGCGAAGTGCGCGGGAAATAAGGGGTGAAATCAGCGACGTTCGAGCGGCCGCGCAGCGCCAGGACCTTGTCACACAATCTGAGAAATAGACATCGGATAAAGCGGAAAGTGCTGCGCTGCGACATCCGGGCGCGGCCGCGGAGATGTCGCTACGCCAGGCGCAGTTCTCACCGGGCGCGTGGCGTATCCACCATAGGTGGAGGCGATGTCTTTGATCGCAAGTATCCTTGTGCCAAAACCTGGTATAAATTTCAGCCAGACGTATGCAGAAATCTTCGGCGGAGATCTGCGCTCAGGCGCGGGCCAACGCGCAAGGGGCTCGAGCGATGGCGGCAAAACTGATCGATGCGATTCGCGGACTTGAGCGCGAGCGCTTTCGCGCGATGGTCGACGGCGACGGCACGTCGCTGGACCAGTTGCTGTCCGATCACGCGACCTTCGTCCACACCAACGGCAAACGCGAGACCAAGCAGCAGTTCATCGACGCGATCACGGCCGGCCGCCGCCGCTACCGCCAGATCGAGATCCAGTCGCAGGACGTGCTGCACGCGGGCAACGAGGCCTGCGTGGTCTCCGGCCGCGTGTTGATCGAGATGGAAGCGAACAACGGTGCGCTGCTCTTTCCGATTGCCTATACGGCGATCCAGACGCAGGAAGGGGGCCACTGGCGTCTGCTCGCATGGCAGGCGACGCGTTGCGCGATCGAGTGATGACCGGTAAGTCCACTCGCTGAAACGCCGTGTAGGCGCTTCAGGCGCACGCCGGCGGCCCGTTTTGCCGCCGGCGCTCAACAATGCCGCCGATTTCCCTGCTGAAACCCAAACTGCTTCGCGCACAGCGCGCGACACGCGCGAAAGGCGTCAGGCCGCCGCGCGCCGATCCACTTGCGGCCAGGCCGCGCGGTTCACCGCGCTGACCACTGCCGCGACGCACGCATGGACCGCGTCTTCGCCCACGCCGACGCCGTGGCGCAGCGGCTGGCCGCCCACGCGCGCGCCGACGAACACGGCCGTACCGCCCTGCGAGGTGCGCTCAGTCTCGAACGACGTGATTTCAATGTGCTCGCCGGCGAGTGCCGCGATGGCGGCGGCCACAGCTTGCGCATGTGCCTCATCGCTGCTCGTGGCAGCCGGCATGGCCACATCACGGCCTTCCCAGCGCACGCGGCCCGAACCGGCGTTGGCAACCGGCCCGCGCGTTTCGAAGTACTCACGCGCGAACAGTGCGCAGACCGCCTCGCCCGTGATCTCTTCGCCAGACGTATCGGCGACGGTCTGCACGGCGTGGCTGAACTCGATCTGCACGCGGCGCGGCGGCGTGAAGCCCATGCCGCGCTCGAGCAGATAAGTCGCGCCACCCTTGCCCGACTGGCTGTTCACGCGGATCACCGCGTCATAGCTGCGGCCGAGGTCGGCGGGATCGATCGGGAGATACGGCACTTCCCAGACGGCGTCGGGCTGCTGCTGCGCGAAGCCCTTGCGGATCGCGTCCTGGTGCGAGCCCGAGAACGCCGTGAACACGAGGTCGCCCGCATACGGATGACGCGGATGCACGGGCATCTGGTTGCAGCGCTCGACCACGCGGCGCACGGCGTCGATGTCCGAGAAGTCGAGGCCCGGGTCGATGCCTTGGGTGTAGAGGTTCATCGCGAGCGTGACGAGATCGACGTTGCCGGTGCGCTCGCCGTTGCCGAACAGGCAGCCTTCGATCCGGTCCGCGCCCGCGAGCAGCGCCAACTCGGCGGCGGCCACCGCCGTGCCGCGGTCGTTGTGCGGATGCACCGACAGCACGATGCTGTCGCGGTACGCGAGATTGCGGTCCATCCACTCGATCTGGTCGGCGTAGACGTTGGGCATCGCCGCTTCGACGGTCGCCGGAAGATTCACGATCATCTTGTGATCGCGCGTCGGGCGCCACGTCTGGGCCACCGCGTCGCAGACTTCGCGCGCGAAGGTCAGCTCGGTCATGCTGAAGGTTTCGGGCGAATACTGGTAAATCCAGTGCGTTTGCGGGTTCTTGTCGGCGTGTGCGCGGATGATGCGCGTGCCTTCGACCGCGAGCGCTTTCACTTCCTCCTTCGACTGGCCGAACACGATCTTGCGGAACGACGGGCAGATCGCGTTGTAGAGGTGGACGATGGCGCGCGGCACGCCTTCGAGCGCTTCGAACGTGCGTGCAATCAATTCTTCGCGCGCCTGCACGAGCACTTCGATCGTCACATCGTCGGGAATGCGTTTTTCGTCGATCAGCTTGCGCACGAAATCGAAGTCGGTCTGCGAAGCAGACGGAAAGCCGACTTCGATTTCCTTGAAGCCGATCGCGACGAGCATTTCGAAGAATTCGGTCTTCTGCTCGATGCTCATCGGCTCGATCAGCGACTGGTTGCCGTCGCGCAGGTCGGTGCTCATCCAGATCGGCGCGCGCTCGACGGCGCGCGTGGGCCATTTGCGGCCGTTCAATCGGATGGCGGGGAAGGGGCGGTACTTCTCGGCGGGATTACGCAACATGACGAGCCTCGTTCTTCATGGTGTCGTTTGCGATGGTGGTCGGCAGCGGGCGGTTGGCGGGCTGGCGACGGAGCACGATGCGCGAAACCTCACGCGTACGGGCGGCAACCTCGGACGCGAAGAAGACGGCCACGGTGACGGCGGTAACCGGCGCGGCGAAAGCGGACGTGAACGATGCCCATGCAACGTGCATTTTGACCTCGCGACTCGTCCGAACGGTAAGCGGACGAATGCAGACGACAAGTTGTAGAGATACAGCGGATTTGGGGTACTGCGAGAACTGCTTTGGGAGGACCGCGGTGACCGGAGGAGGGGTCGTTGCGGCGCTACACCAGCTTTAGGCCAGGCGTAGCGATAGGGCCGATAGTCGGCCGAAGGTAATTCGGAGGGTGTTCGGGTAGGAACGCATTCGTCCAATGTAAATCAGGGCGGCTGCGCGTGTCAACAGCGAATTTGCTGGTTGGGCGCGTGAAGATGCGTGAAGATGGCCGATGAAGCGCGCCGATACGCTTGTGGCGGACCACGCGCGTCGCCCGCCCCGCACGGCCCTCGGCGGCTTGAGCGCCGGGTTTTCGGGTTCGATCGTCAGCGCTTCGCGATGCGTTTGATCGTCTCGATCTGGCGCGAGAGCGCATCCGGCACCGGCGCTTCGCCGCGCTGCACGGCATCGATCCAGGCGGCTGTAGTCGGTGCATCGCGGCCTTCGGGGAGATCGATTTCGGGCGCGCCGGGCGACGAGCGCTCCGGTTCGACCAGCGTTTCGCAGATGCCGTCGTGCAGCCAGTCGACCTGCACCTGGCGGCGGGTATCGGCGACGGCTTCGCCCTCAGTGCCGCGCGCGAGCAACGCGCCGCCCACCGCCGCTTCCGGATGCGCCGCGAAGAGGGCGCTGAGGCTTTCGCGGTACGGCGGGTGCGTGTAGTTCACGAGACGCAGGCCCGGCTCCGCGAACGGCTGCAGCAGCTTCACGAGCGTATGCGTGGAGTTGCGCACGCCCATGCGCCGGCGCATCGAGAGCAGGCGCGCGAGTTTGGGCGCGAGCGTGTCGATCGACGAAAACGCCACGCGGCCCGACGCCAGTTGCGCCTCGATTTCGGCGTGATCGCGTGCTTCGGGACGATTCAGCGCCGCGAAGATTTCCGCGCTCGTGACACGACCCGGATCGGTCACGACGCCGTGCACGAGCGTCGGCACACCTTCGCGCGCGAGCAGCAAGGCGAGCAGCGGCACGAGATTCGGCTGCTTGCGCGCGCCGTTGTAGCTTGGGATCGACACAGGCCGATAGTCGCCTCGCGGCACCGCGAGCGGCGCGAACGAGGCGTGCGCCGCGCAGAGCATGGCGGCCAGCTCATCCGCGGTTTCGCCCTTGAGGCGGTAGGCGAGCAGCACCGCGCCTAGCTCCAGCTCGGGCACGCGGCCGTCGAGCATGGCGGCGTACAGGGCTTGCGTGTCTTCGGACGAGAGCGAGCGAGCGCCGTGCGGTCCGCGGCCGATCTCCTTGATGAAGCGGGCGCACGGGAAGATGTCGGTGGAGTCGGCGGTGGTCATGGGCGCGGTTCGTTCGACGGCGTGCCGAGGGCCGCCGTCGTATTGAAATGGGGATGCGGGAAGTATCGCACGAGCACGCGGTGCCTCGCCGGCCGCGCCCGGCCGGCCGCGTGAAGACGCCGCCGCGCACGCCTACCGCCGCGCGTTACACTCGCGATTGTTCTGACGGCGCAAGCCGCGCGATCGACAGGCACGCGTGCTTCGTGCACGCGCCATCACAAAGACGGAGAACTCCATGACGTACGTATTCGAACCGGCGGCACTCGCCTCGGTGCCGGTGGCAGGCACCGACACGCGTTTCCCGGTGCGGCGCATCTATTGCGTTGGCCGCAACTACGAAGCGCATGCGCGCGAGATGGGCCACGATCCGAACCGTGAACCGCCGTTCTTCTTCTCCAAGCCCGCCGACGCCGTGCTCTACGTTGCACCAGGCTCGACCGCCGAATTTCCGTACCCCGCACAATCGCAGAACGTGCACTTCGAGATGGAACTCGTCGCGGCAATCGGCAAAGGCGGCAAGGACATTCCGGTCGCGAGCGCGCTCGACCACGTGTTTGGCTACGCGCTCGGCCTCGATATGACACGCCGGGACTTGCAGGGCGAGGCGAAGAAGCTCGGTCGTCCGTGGGATACGGCCAAGGGGTTCGACCATTCGGCGCCGATCGGCCCGATCCATCCGGTCTCGAAGATCGGCCAGCTCGAGAAGGGCGAAATCTGGCTCGCAGTCAACGGCGAGGAGAAACAGCGCTCGGATATCTCGCAGATGATCTGGCCGGTTGCCGACACGATCGCGTTCCTTTCGACGCTGTTCGAACTCAAGGCCGGCGACCTGATCTACACGGGCACGCCCGAAGGCGTGGGCGCCGTGGTCAAGGGCGATCTGATGACGGGCGGTGTGGCAGGAATCGGCGAATTCGCCGTGCGGGTCGTCTGAGCGGCGCGCGCCGCAGCACGATTCAAGAGGAGCAAGAGAGGAGCATGAAGCTTTACAGCTATTTCCGCAGTTCGGCATCGTATCGGGTGCGAATTGCGCTGAATCTGAAGAACCTGTCGTACGAGTACGTCCCGGTTCACCTCGTGCGCGACGGCGGCGAGCAGCTCAAGGCCGCCTATCGCCAGGTGAATCCCGATGCGATCGTGCCGTCGTTCGTCGACGACGAAGGGCACACGCTTCAGCAGTCGCTCGCGATCATCGAATATCTGGAAGAGACGCATCCCGAGCCGCCGCTGCTGCCGAAGTCGCCCATCGATCGCGCCCATGTGCGCTCGCTCGCGCTGCAGGTGGCGTGCGAGATTCATCCGGTGGACAACCTGCGCGTGCTCAAGTACCTCAAGCACACCGTAGGCGCCGACGACGCGACGAAAGATGCGTGGTACCGCCACTGGATCGAGGCGGGCTTCGCGACGCTCGAACAGCGGCTCGCCAGCGATCCGCGCACCGGCAAGCTCGCTTTCGGCGACACGCCGACCGTCGCCGATCTTTGCATCGTGCCGCAGGTCTACAACGCGAACCGCTTCAAGATCGACACGACGCGTTACCCGACCATTCAGCGTATCAACGACTACGCGCTCACGCTCGACGCGTTCGCGCGCGCCGCGCCGGGCGTGCAGCCGGACACGGAATGAGCGCATGACCGGTTTGCACTGGCCGCGACAATGAAAAAGGGGCGTCGTTCGTGAGAACGACGCCCTTCGTCCATCTAAAGCCGGGTAATTGCGCGCTATCAGCTGCCAAGCAGCGCGTCGGCGAATTCTTCGGCCACGAACGGCTGCAGATCTTCGACCTTTTCGCCCACGCCGATGAAATACACGGGGATCGGGCGTTGCCGCGCGATCGCGGCGAGGATGCCGCCCTTGGCGGTGCCGTCGAGCTTCGTGACGATGAGGCCGGTGAGGCCGAGCGCGTCGTCGAAGGCCTTGACCTGTGCGAGCGCGTTCTGGCCCGTGTTCGCGTCGATCACGAGCACCACCTCGTGCGGTGCGCCGTCGAACGCCTTGCCGATCACGCGTTTGACCTTCTTCAGCTCGTCCATCAGATGCAATTGCGTGGGCAGGCGGCCAGCGGTGTCGGCCATCACCACGTCGATGCGGCGCGCGCGCGCGGCGCTCACGGCGTCGAAGATCACCGCTGCCGGATCGCCGCTTTCCTGCTGCACGACCGTCACGTTGTTGCGCTGGCCCCAGATGGCGAGCTGTTCGCGCGCGGCGGCGCGGAACGTGTCGCCGGCGGCGAGCAGCACGCTCTGGTCGAAGCTTTGCAGATGCTTGGCGAGCTTGCCGATGCTGGTGGTCTTGCCCGCGCCGTTCACGCCCGCGATCATCATCACGAGCGGCTGCGCGCGGCCGAGCATGAGCGACTTCTCGAGCGGCTTGAGCAGGCCGATGAGCAACTCGCGCAGGGCGTTCTTCACCTGCTGTGCGTCGGTCAGGCGCTCGGCGCGTACCTTCTGGCGCAGCGTTTCGAGCAGATATTCGGTCGCGTCGACGCCCGCATCCGACATCAGCAGCGCGGTTTCGAGCTCTTCGTAGAGATCGTCGTCGATCTTCGCGTTGACGAAGATGCTCTGGATGTTCGAGCCGGTTTTCGAGAGCCCCGACCTCAGACGCTTGAGCCACGATTGCCTGGCTTCGGGCTCGAGCGCTGGCGGCGGGACAATCTCGACGGTTTCCGGTTCGTCGTCATTGTCGACGGCTTGCTGCGGCTCGACCGGAGCGGTCACGGCCGGTGGAGCGGAGGGCGCGGGCGACGTTTGGTGCGGCGCGCTGGCGGCCTCATCAACGGCCTTATCAACGGCCTCGTCCGGCGCCTCGAGAGTGGCTTCGTCCTGCGCATTCTCGGCCGGCGCGTTCTCGGCGTCCTTCGAGCCGCGGAATCGTTTGAAGAAACTGAACATGGTCTGGGGTGGGTCAGGCGCGCTGCGGGTCGGACCGAGGGGCGGTCAGCGACAGCATGGAAGAGGTAACGCGCGGAAAACATGGCATTTTATCAGGCGCGTTAGCTGGAGTCGCTGCGGCATCGCCGTGGGAGCGTTGCGGCGCGCACGCGGCACCTGCGCGCCCCTGTGGTAACGTGCGCGCATTGGAGGGCGCGATGCGAAAGCGTCGAACCCCCAGAGTCGAGTTCCGCCGGCGAGGTAACTGCCAGCGGTCAAATGCACGCAGCGGTACGACCCAACGCATGACCCGTTCCTCACCTTCACGTGGCCAAGGCGGCCGCACCCATCAGCCCGATCCCCGCGCACGTGGCGGCGGCGGTGCGCACACGATCCGCATCATCGGCGGCGACTGGAAGCGCACGCCGCTGCCGGTGCTCGACCTCGACGGTTTGCGTCCGACCCCCGATCGCGTGCGCGAGACGGTCTTCAACTGGCTTGGCCAGCGTCTCGACGGTCTGCGTTGCCTCGACCTTTTCGCGGGCAGCGGCGGCCTCGGCTTCGAGGCGGCGTCGCGGGGCGCCGCGCGCGTCGTGATGGTGGAGCGCAGCGCGCGCGCCGCCGCGCAACTGCGCTCGAACCAGGCGCGCCTTGGCGCGCGCATGATCGAAATCGCAGAAGCCGACGCACTGCGTCTCGCGGCCAATCTCGCGCCAGGCTCGTTCGATGTGGTGTTCCTCGATCCCCCGTTCGGCGACACCGCGCTGCTCGAGCGCTCACTCGACCTGGCTGCGCCGCTCGTCGCCCCGGACGGATGGCTTTACGTGGAGTCAGGTGAGCGTATCGATCCAGCTGCGCGGCCCGCGCTGGCGGGCTGGAGCGTGATGCGCGAGGGCCGGGCCGGCGCCGTTCACTATCATTTGCTGCAGCGCGAAAATGAGGAATAATGCGCGTTCGATAAGAAGCGGCGGGCGGCCTGGCCGTCACGCACGCACGTGCGCATGCGTCGCCACGGCACTGCATTGCGCCCCATTTCTGTTGAGAGGAGAAGCCTCATGGTAGTCGCCGTGTACCCCGGTACCTTCGACCCGCTCACGCGCGGCCACGAAGATCTCGTGCGGCGCGCGTCGAGCATTTTCGACACGCTGGTAGTCGGCGTTGCGGACAGCCGCAACAAGAAGCCTTTCTTCTCGCTCGACGAGCGGCTCGAGATTGCCCACGAGGTGCTCGGCCACTATCCGAACGTGCAGGTCATGAGCTTCAAGGGGCTCCTGAAGGACTTCGTGCGCACCAACAACGCACGCGTGATCGTGCGCGGCCTGCGCGCGGTGTCGGACTTCGAGTACGAATTTCAGATGGCGGGCATGAACCGTTACCTGCTGCCCGACGTCGAGACGATGTTCATGACGCCATCGGACCAGTATCAGTTCATTTCGGGCACGATTGTGCGCGAAATCGCCCAGTTGGGCGGCGACGTGAGCAAGTTCGTGTTTCCGTCCGTGGAAAAGCGCTTGCAGGACAAGGTGGCCTCGATGGGCGCCCCGGTTACGAAGGTGTGAACGCCCGGCCAAAGCAGCGTAAACTGTCGGGCTAAGCAACGTGTGAGCCGGCCTTCGCGCCGGCGGGAAGTGAGAACAGCATGGCCCTGATGATTACCGACGAGTGCATCAATTGCGACGTGTGCGAGCCCGAGTGCCCGAACGACGCGATCTCGATGGGCCCGGAAATCTATGTGATCGACCCGAAGAAGTGCACCGAATGTGTCGGCCATTTCGATGAGCCGCAGTGCATCCAGGTGTGCCCGGTGGAGTGCATTCCCAAGAATCCGGAGCATGTCGAGTCGCCCGAGCAGTTGATGCAGAAGTACCACGCGCTGACGGCCGCCAAGAACAACGCCTGAATCGCGCAATTCTGCGGAAAATAAAAAACGCGCCAACTGGCGCGTTTTTTATTTCATCCTGCCGCCTTCTTACGCGACGATGGCCTTCAATGCGTCGATGAGCGTGTCGCACTCGGCATCCGTGCCGATCGAGATACGCAGATGCTGGCTCACGCGCGGCGCGTTGAAATGGCGCACGAAGATCTCATTTTCGCGCAGCTTGGCCGCAATTGCCGCCGCGTCGTGCGCAGAATGCGTCGCGAACACGAAATTCGACGCCGAAGGCACCACGTCGAAGCCGAGCGCGGTGAGCGCGGCCGTCAGGCGATCGCGGCTGGCGATCACGCGCGCGCTCGTGGTCTTCAGCCACTCGCCGTCTTCGTAAGCGGCGGTCGCGGCGGCTTGTGCCAGGCGGTCGAGCGGGTACGAGTTGAAGCTGTCCTTCACGCGGTTGAGCGCATCGATGAGATCGGGGTGGCCGAACGCGAAGCCCACGCGCATGCCCGCGAGCGAGCGCGATTTCGAAGTTGTGTGCACGACCAGCAGGTTCGGATAGCGGTCGATCAGCTCAATCGCCGACTCGGCGCCGAAATCCACATACGCTTCGTCGATCACCACCACGGATTCCGTGTTCGCCGCGACAAGCCGCTCGATTTCCGCGAGCGGCAGCGCGTGACCCGTGGGCGCATTCGGATTCGGGAAAATCACGCCGCCATTGGGCTGGCGGTAATCGTCGACGCGAATCGTGAACTGTTCCGTGAGCGGCACGGTGCGGTACTCGACCTCGTAGAGCCGCGCGTAGGTCGGGTAGAAGCTGTAGGTGATGTCGGGAAAGAGGATCGGCTCGTCGTGCTTGAGCAGCGCCTGGAAGGCGTGAGCGAGCACCTCGTCCGAGCCGTTGCCGACGAACACCTGCTCCGCGCGGATGCCGTGATGCGCGGCCACGGCGGCGCGCAGACGCTTCGCGACGGGGTCGGGATAGCGGCGCAGCGACTCGCCCGTCTCGCCCAGTTCGTGGCGGATCGCCTCGAGCACACGCGG
The DNA here is from genome assembly GCF_056155635.1 of Paraburkholderia sp. BR10141. Lineage (NCBI taxonomy): Bacteria > Pseudomonadati > Pseudomonadota > Betaproteobacteria > Burkholderiales > Burkholderiaceae > Paraburkholderia > Paraburkholderia sp. BR10141. The sequence goes on from NZ_JBMIQH010000004.1 coordinate 312,003, forward strand.
GGAGGGCGCATACGGATTCTCGTTGGTGTTGAGCTTGACCGGCTTCGCGAGCGCGGGCTGCTCGCCCGGCACGTAGGGCACGAGCCGGTTGACGATGTCACTCCAGTAACGACTCAAGACGCTCTCCTTGTTTCAACCGTTGCGATGCAGCTGCATCACCGCGCGTTCGGCCTCGCCCTTCACGAACGTCGGCATCACGGCGAGCGCGCGTTCGATCGATGCGTCGATCACCTCTTGCTCTTCGCGGCGCGGCGGCTTGAGCACGAAGTTCGCGACATCGGGCTTTGCACCGGCGCGCGCGCCTTCGGGAATCAGGTCGCGCGGATGGCCGATGCCGATGCGCAAACGCCAATACTGCTGCGTCGACAGATGCGCGGATATGTCCTTCAGGCCGTTGTGGCCGCCGCTGCCGCCGCCGAGCTTGAGCTTGACGGCGCCGGGCGGCAGATCGAGCTCGTCGTGCGCGACGAGGATCTCATCGGGCAGGATCTTGAAGAACGCCGCGAGAGCGACTACCGATTGCCCCGAGCGGTTCATATAGGTCTGCGGTTCGAGCAGATGCACTTCCTCGCCGTAGAGTCGCGCCTTCGCGTAGTGGCCGTGGAAGCGCCGCTCGTCGCGCAGCGTCGTGCCGGCTTCGCGCGCGAGCTGGTCCACGAGCCAGAAGCCCGCGTTGTGGCGCGTCGCCGTGTATTCGGCGCCCGGATTGCCGAGCCCGACGATCAACCTGATCATTGTGGTGTTCCGCTTGCGTAAATCGATGAACTGACCCGCAAGTGTACGAAAAAGTGCGAAAAAAAACCCGCCGGGGCGAACCGCGGCGGGTCACGTCGACCGTTTCAGGGAAACGGATCGAGAGGATCGGCTCATTGAGGCCGCTGCGCTTACTCCGCAGCCGGCGCTTCTTCGCCTTCAGCAGCCGCCTGGGCGCCAGCCGGCACGGGTGCCGACACGATGACCGGGTTTTCCACTTCGACGTGCTGAACCAGCGTCACGCCTGCGGGCAGGGTGATGTCCTTGGCATGCAGCGATTGACCGGCTTCGATCTTGGCGAGGTCGACTTCGAGGAATTCCGGCAGTTGGCCCGGCAGGCACTGGATTTCGATTTCAGCCAGAACGTGCGAGATGATCGCGCCACCCGTCTTCACAGCCGGGTTGGTTTCCTGGTTCATGAAGTGCAGGGGCACCTTCGTGTGGATCTTCTTGCTCGGATCCACACGCTGGAAGTCCACGTGCAGCACGAGCTGACGGAACGGGTGGTATTGCACGTCGCGCAGCAGCACTTGCTGCGACTTGCCGGCCACTTCGAGGTCGAGGATCGACGAGTGGAAGGCTTCCTTCTTGAGGGCGTGCCACAGCGCGTTGTGATCGATTTCGATCAGTTGCGGCTCGGCGCCGACACCGTAAACGATGCCAGGGGTCTTGCCAGCAATGCGCAGGCGGCGGCTCGCACCCGTACCTTGCAGGTTACGCTCGAAAGCGATGACTTTCATTTGATTCTCCATTGCACTGCCCGCGACCAGGCAGTAAAACGGGGCCTTTTCAGCAGAATGCCTGCCTTCCGGCCCCCGGCGATGCAGCGCGAACCATCGTCCGTTCGCGCCGATTACGTGCAAAAGCGCGGCGTCCTTGCGAACACCGCGCCTTGCGCGTCAATTCTTTTTAGCTTTCCGCGAACAGCGACATCACCGAGTCGCCGCGACGGATACGCGAGAACGTTTCGGCGAGAAGTCCTGCGCTCGTGAGCGAGCGGATCTTCGCGCACGAACGCGCTTCGGCGCCCAGCGGAATCGTGTCGGTCACGACGAGTTCGTCCAGAGCAGAAGCGGCGATGCGCTCGCCTGCGCCACCCGAGAGAACCGGGTGCGTGGCGTAAGCGAACACCTTCTTCGCGCCGCGTTCCTTCAGCACTTGCGCTGCCTTGCAGAGCGTGCCGGCGGTGTCGACCATGTCGTCCATGATCACGCAGGTGCGGCCTTCGACTTCACCGATGATGTTCATCACTTCGGCGACGTTCGCCTTCGGACGACGCTTGTCGATGATGGCGAGATCGCAATTCAGTTGCTTGGCGAGCGCACGGGCACGCACCACGCCGCCGACGTCCGGCGAAACGACCAGCAGGTTCTCGTGATTCTGCTTGCGCAGATCGCCGAGCAACACGGGCGTCGCGTAGATGTTGTCGACGGGAATATCGAAGAAGCCCTGAATCTGGTCAGCGTGCAGATCCATCGTGATGATCCGCTCGACGCCGGCGATTTCCAGCATGTTCGCCACGACCTTCGCCGAGATGGCGACGCGCGCCGAACGGGGGCGGCGGTCTTGACGGGCATAGCCGAAGTAGGGAATAGCTGCGGTGATCCGGCCTGCGGATGCGCGCTTGAGCGCATCGACCATGATCATCAGTTCCATCAGGTTGTCGTTGGTCGGCGCGCAAGTCGACTGAAGGACGAAGACGTCCTTGCCGCGCACGTTTTCCTGGATTTCGACCTGGATTTCACCGTCGGAAAAGCGGCTAACCATAGCCTTACCGAGGGGAATACCGAGGATCTTGACGACTTCCTGGGCAAGCGCGGGATTTGCGTTGCCAGTAAAAACCATCAGGCCGTCATGGCTGCTCATCATGCACCTGCTGCGGACTTTGGGGGGCGAGAGGAACTACTTGGGCGAACTGCTCCGGGTAACCCACAGAGCGAACTGCCTGGAATTTTTGGCAGGGGAGGAAGGACTCGAACCCTCGCATGCCGGAATCAAAATCCGGTGCCTTAACCAACTTGGCGACTCCCCTACACTCAACTTTGAGCCTGACTGACCGGTAGGACGATCAACCATGCAAAACTATGCCGCGAAAGCGAAGAGTGGATGCTTGTTCAGACTCGAGGCTACCGCGCTTCGCCAGTCCGGTTGTTCCGCAAGCAGTCTGGCCTGTGCCGATTCTGCTTCGGACCGACTGGCGAATGCTGCAAAAACGCTGGCACCCGATCCGGTCATCCGCGCTGGTGCGATGCTGCTCGAGACACTCTCAAACCATCGAAGCACCTGCGCTACTTCCGCGTATTTTCCTGCGACAACCGCTTGCATATCGTTATGACCGAAGCTGTCTGGCCATCCGTTCTGCGTTGCTTGCTGTGCAAGAAAGACTGCAATTGTGCAGGTCTTTGTGTCCCTTGTCAACGATTTTTCTGAAAAAATCTCGGCAGTAGGAACATGAACCCGCGGCGTCACGACCAAAAAATGACGCGGGGGCAATTGTACAGCCTCGAGGGCTTCGCCAACACCCTCCGCGAACGCATTTTTCCCGAACACGAAGAAGGGCACGTCCGCGCCCAGCTCGAGTGCGAGCGCCTGCAATTCCTCGCGTTGCAGGTTGAGCTTCCACAGGCGGTTGAGCGCGAGCAGCGTCGTGGCCGCGTCGGAGCTGCCGCCGCCGAGACCCGCGCCCATCGGCAGACGCTTTTCGATATCGATCTCGACACCCTCGCTCGCGCCCGTGTGTTCCTTGAGCAGCGTCGCGGCGCGCACGGTGAGGTCGTGCTCGGCAGGTACGCCTTCCACTTCCACGGTGCGCGTGATGCGGCCGTCGTGGCGGCGCGTGAAATGCAGCGTGTCGCCCCAGTCGAGCAACTGGAATACGGTCTGCAGATCGTGATAGCCATTGGGGCGCCGGCCCGTGATGTGCAGGAAGAGATTGAGTTTCGCGGGCGCTAGGCAGTCGCGCAGCGAGTCCTGGGTTTCGATCATGATGCTCTTGGGATGATGCCTGGATACTGACCGGCGCGTGCCGGCCAGATATTGCTGATGAGAGACCGCAACCGGCCCGCTTACTGGTCGAGCACGAGCTTGATCTGGAGCGGCGGTGCTTCGCGCGTGAGATTGACGCGTTTCACGCCATTGGCCGGCGCGTCGGCATAGGCGACATAATCGATGGTCCAGCCGTCCTGCTCGATCTGCGAAAGCCGCTGCGGATTCTGCGAGTCGGGCGTAGTGCGCGCATGCGAGGTGGGCGCGACCGAAGGCTGCAGCCAGTAGCGCAGCCCTTCCACGGGCAGGGCAAAGCCGAGCGCCTGCTGCATGAGCGTGCTCACGTTGTCGGCCGTGAGCGGCTGGCGGTTGGGCAGTTCCAGCGTGGCTTGCGATGGCGCGGAAGTGACGAGCGCGAGTGTCTGGCCGAGCGGATTGAGCAGTTGCAGCGTCACCGTCGAATCGGTCTCGTGCCAGTCGAAGTTGCCGTACGCGTTGCGCTGCTGGCCGTTCTGATCGACATATTGAACGGCGAAGCGGCCATGATAGGCGCGGTTCGTCTGCGTACTGAGCGAGGTCGTGGCGTTCGAGGTGGAAGGTTGGCGCGGCGGCTGCTGCGTCGCGCAACCCGTCAGCGCGAGGAGCGCGGCCGCCGCTGCGCCGAGCGACGCGCGCCGTACGAAACTGGCTGCGCGCGCAACGGTGAGGGCCTGGGGGGAAATCGAAGTGAAAAAATCTGCCATCAGAGATCGTTGACCTGGAAGCGTTTGAGCGTCTTCAGGAGCGTGTCGTTGTCGGGTTCGAGCTTGCGGGCCTCGCGCCACGCGGCGCGTGCGCCGTCCTGGTCGCCGTTTTTCCAGAGCACTTCACCGAGGTGCGCGCCTATTTCCGCGTTCGGCTGGAGGCTGTAGGCCTTGCGCAAGAGCTTGATCGCGTCGGCATTGTCACCCAGGCGGTATTTGACCCAGCCCACACTGTCCATGATGAACGCGTCGTCCGGTGCGAGCGACGAGGCTTTTTCCACCAGTTTGTCGGCTTCCTGCAGGCGCTGATTGCGGTCCGCAAGCGAGTAACCGAGCGCGTTGTAGGCCTGCGGATTGTCGGGCTGCGTCTTGATCAGCTTGCGCAGCTGCGCTTCCATGACGTCGTAGTGGCCGGTTTTTTCCGCAGCCATCGCGTAGTCATAGGTGAGGTCCGGGTCGTCCGGGAAGTCGGCGGTCGCCTTCGCGAGCCGTGCCTCGGCTTCCGGGTAGCGCTTCGCGTCGAACAGGATCGCGGCGTCGGTGCGCGCGATCAGCGCCTGGTCGCGCGGATCGTCGGCCTGAATGCTCGCGAGCTGACGGCGCGCGTCGTCGGTCTTGCCTTCCTTGTCAAGGATCTGTGCGCGCGTGATCTGGGCCGGCACATATTGCTGGCTGTTGGGCTGGATCTTGTCGAGCCACTTCTGTGCGCCGGCGTCGTCCTTCTGCTCGACCGACAGTTGCGCGAGGTAAATATAGGCCTGACCTGGGTCGGCGGCCGGATTCTTCTCGGCAACCTGCGCGTATTGCGTCAGATACTTCTGCGCGGCGTCGAACTTCTTCTGCTGCACGCTGATGAGCGCGAGCGCCATGAGCGGCATCAGGTCGGTCGCGTTGTCCTTGTGCAGAATCTCGAACTGCTTCTGCGCGTCGTCGAGGCGGTCGGCAGCGAGATAGGTCTGCGCGAGTGCGAGACGCCCTTCACGCGACTTCGGGTTCTGCTGGACGTATTTTTCGATCGACGCAATGCCTTCGGCGCGCTCCTCCGGCCCCATCTGCGCGAGCATCAGCGCGGCGGGAAGGTAGTCGGGCTTGAGCGCGAGCGCCTGCTCGAACGACTTGCGTGCGCCGGGTGCGTCGTCGGCGAGCAGCTGCTGGCGGCCGATCGCGAGCTGCGCCTCGGGACGGTTCATGTCGTCCTTGAGCAGCGTTTTGAGCACATTCAGGCCGCCCACGCGATTGGGACCGCGCGAAAGCAGAAGCTGCAGTGAGAGGATCGCCTGGCCACGGCTGTCGGCCGGTACCTTCGCGAGTTCGCGCGCAAGCAGCGGCTGGGCGTCGTCGGGCCTGCCCGCGAGCACGAGGAGTGACGCGTCGAGCTGCGCCGCGCGCTCGGAATCGGGCGCGTACTGCTGCCAGAGCTGCACCGCATTCAGGGCGTCGGACGGGCTTTGCGCCGAGAGCGCGATTTCCGTCGCGCGCTGCGCCATGCGCGGGTCGTGCGTGTCGCGCGCGAGCGCGAGATACGTTTGAAAGGCGGGGGCAGGCTGGTCGCGCTGCAGCGCGATTTCCGCGGCGAGCACCTGGAAGACGATCTGGCTCGACAGCGGAACGGCCGGCAGATCCTTCTTCTCGTCGGGCGAGGGGGGACCGAAAGCGTCCGGCATGGTGACGGAAGTGTCGTCCGTGTCAGGGGACGGATCCTGCGCATATGCGCTCGACGTGGTCAACGCCCAGGCGGCGAGAACTGCGGCGCCAACGAGGCGACGCGCGAAGGCGGCAGGGGCGCGGGGCGTCGCGGGACGCTTCGCGAACAGCTTAACGAAAGACAGTTCCATGGAATTCCGTCGAATGTTTCGGTCGATTGTAACGCGCTGGCTACAATACGCGCACAACGCGCACACACGTTTACGCAAGTTGCAGACCAACCCGGACCAGCATCCGAATCAGGCCGCGAGATATGCCAGAGTTGCCAGAAGTTGAGGTTACCCGAAGGGGGATCGAACCGTGGGTCGCGGGCCGCCGCGTCGAGCGTGTGGAGGTGCGCAACCCCGCATTGCGCTGGCCCGTGCCGGCTACGCTCGCCCGTACGCTGCGCGGCCGCACGATACGTTCGGTTGGGCGGCGCGGCAAGTATTTGCTGTTCGAGGTCGACGAAGGCTGGTTCATCGTGCATCTCGGCATGACCGGCACGCTGCGCGTGCTGCGCAATCTGCCGAAGCCGCCGGCCGCGGAGAAGCACGATCACGTCGACTGGTTCTTCGACGACTTCACGCTGCGCTTTCGCGACCCGCGCCGGTTCGGCGCCGTGCTCTGGCACCCGCGCGAGGCTGGCGACGTGCTCGGCCATCCGCTGCTGGCGGCGCTCGGCATCGAGCCGTTCACACCGGCCTTCGACGGCGCACTGCTCTTTCGCGAGACCCGCGGCCGCAAGGTCGCCGTCAAGCAGGCTCTCCTCGCGGGCGATATCGTGGTGGGCGTTGGCAATATCTACGCATCGGAAAGTCTGTTCCGCGCCGGTATCCGGCCGACGACCCCGGCGGGCCGCGTTTCGCTTGCGCGCTACGAACTCCTCGCGGATGCCGTGCGCGCCGTGCTCGCCTCGGCCATCGAGAAGGGCGGCAGCACGCTGCGCGACTTCGTCGGCAGCAACGGCGAAAGCGGCTATTTCCAGCTCGAATACTTCGTTTATGACCGCGCGGGCCAACCCTGCCGCGTGTGCGGCACGCCGATCAAACAGATCGTGCAGGGCCAGCGTTCCACTTATTTCTGTCCGCGCTGCCAGCGCTGAGCGCCAGGCATTTCCATGTACCGAACTTCTTCCACTTCCGTGCCGCTACCGGCTGGCGCGTATCCCGCTGAGCTGCTTACCGGTTTCGCGCCGCGCCTGATCGCCTGGCAGCGCGAGCATGGCCGTCACGACCTGCCGTGGCAGAACACGCGCGACCCGTACCGCATCTGGCTCTCGGAAATCATGCTGCAGCAGACTCAGGTCTCGACCGTGATTCCGTACTACGCGCGTTTTCTCGAGCGCTTTCCCACGGTCGAAGCGCTCGCCGCCGCGCCCGACGACGACGTGATGGCGCTCTGGGCCGGCCTCGGCTATTACTCGCGCGCGCGCAATCTGCACCGCTGCGCGCAGGTCGTGGCCGATACCCACGGTGGCAAGTTTCCGCAGACGGTCGAGGCGCTCGCGGAGCTGCCCGGCATCGGCCGTTCGACGGCGGCGGCGATCGCGTCGTTCGCGTTCGGCGCGCGCGAAACGATCCTGGACGGCAACGTGAAGCGCGTGCTCGCGCGCGTGTTCGGCGTGGAAGGCTTTCCTGGTGAAAAGCGCGTGGAGAACGCGATGTGGACGCTCGCCGAAACGCTCGTGCCGGGTCCCGAAGCGAGCGACGCCGACGTGAGCGCGTACACGCAAGGCTTGATGGATCTTGGCGCGACGCTGTGCGGGCGGGGCAAGCCCGACTGCGCGCGCTGCCCGTTCGCGCAGGACTGCGTGGCGAACACGACGGGACGTCAACGCGAACTACCCGCCGCGCGCCCGAAGAAGGCCGTGCCCACGCGGCGCACGTGGATGCTCGTGCTGCTCGACGGCGATGCGGTGATGCTGGAGAAGCGCCCGCCATCGGGTATCTGGGGTGGGTTGTGGAGCTTGCCCGAAGCCGCGGACGAACCCGCGCTCGCCGAGCGCGCGCGAGACTTCGGAGTGACGCCGGAGCGCGCGGCGTCGAGTTCGGCGCTCATGCCGCTCACGCATACGTTCACGCACTTCAAGCTCGACATCGAGCCGCGCGTGATCGAACTCAAGCGCAATGCTGCGCCGCTCGAAGCCAATGATGGACAGAGCGCATGGGTGTCGCTAGGCAACATCGACGCGTATGGCGTGCCCGCGCCGGTGCGCAAACTGCTCGATGGTTTGCGTGGACCGCTGATCTGAGTCAGCGAGCAAGCGGCATCAACGCTGCATCAAAGCAGCTGATGCTGCTGCATGTAGTGATGCACGATTTCGATACGCGCGCCGGCGTCGTTCAACTCCATGAGCTTCTGACGCGCGCGCAGCGCGATCGGCAGCACCTCGGCCAGACGGTTCGATACCCACGAGGGATCGTCGAAGCGGAACGGCTCCGCAAACGGCAGGCTCGCGGAATCGCGCTCGCGGATCGTCGCGATGATGCGCTCGAGCACTTCCGCACACGCGCCGAATTGCGCGAGCTGTTTGCCGCCTTCCAGTGGAATATCTTCGGGGATCAACTCGGCCGTGCCCACGAGCAGGCCGTCGGCTTCGACGCGATGCGAGAGCAGATGAAAGCGTTGCGTGCCGTGAGCCTGGATATGCAGCATGCCGACGGTCTCGACATCGCATTGCTCGATGAGCGCGAGGCATCCCACGGATTCGGGCACGGCAGTCGTCTCGTCGGGCTGCGCGACTTCCGCGCCACTTTTGAGCAGGCACACGCCGAACGGCGTGTGCTCGCGCAGGCACTCGCTCGCCATGTCCAGGTATCGCGCTTCGAAGATCTTGAGCGGCAGCAGGCCGCCGGGGAACAGCACCGTATGCAGCGGGAACAACGGCAAACGGCCAAGCACGGCAGGAGACGAGGACATGGCGCAACGCTTTCGGTTAAGGGCCGCGCGATGCGCAGCCGGTTAGGCGATCAGCCGTGACGACTCTCCGACATCGAGAGGCGCGTCGCGGTGACGCACGATAACGTTCGACTCGCCGGCAAAGCGCGTGGCGAGCGTCTGGGCGATGTACACCGATCGATGTTGTCCGCCCGTGCAGCCGATCGCAACGGTGAGATAGCTGCGGTTGTCGGCGCGAAAATGCGGCAGCCACTTCGCGACGAACGCATAGACATCGTCGATCATTTCGTGGACGGCCGGCTGCGCATTGAGAAAGTCGATCACGGGCTGATCGAGCCCGGTGAGCGGGCGCAGGCGGGCGTCGTAATGCGGGTTCGGCAGCGTGCGCACGTCGAACACGAGGTCGGCGTCGAGCGGTACGCCGCGCTTGAAGCCGAACGATTCGAACGTGAGCATGAGCGAGCCGCGCTCGCCGCCGACGAACACCTTCACCCACTGGCGCAGTGCGTTGGAACTCAGGTTGCTCGTGTCGACCTGATGGCCGAACTCGGCGAGGTTCGAAACGAGTTCACGCTCGTGCTCGATCGCTTCTTCGAGTGACTTGAGCATGCCCACGTTGGCGTCGTGCGCGGCGGAGCCCGAAAGCGGATGGCGGCGGCGCGTTTCCGAGAAGCGCTGGATGAGCGACTGCGTGCTCGCGTTGAGGAAGAGCACGCGCACATCGTGGCGAAGCGCCAGGTCGCGGATCATCTCCGGCATGTCGTCGAACGACGAACTCGAGCGCGCATCGATAGCGACGGCGAGGCGTTCGTAGCCGTCGTCGCTGAGATATTGGGCGAGTTGCGGTAGAAAGCGCGGCGGCAGATTGTCGACGCAATAATAGCCGACGTCTTCGAGCGCATTGAGCGCCACTGACTTGCCGGAACCCGAAATGCCGGTGATCAGGATGATACGCATGGGAGAGTCGATGAACCCGATTGGGTCATCATAGCATCCGATCCGCGCGCCTGTATTGGCTCTCCGGGCCGCAGGCGCTCGTTTCGAGGGCGCGCTCGGCGTACATTGCGCGCGCCTCGCCGGCCTCACCGCTTCGGGCGTCAGATCAGCTTGCCGGGAAACTGGCTGTCGGGGTCCTGCATGGCGAGACGCTGGCGGTCCATGAAGTCGCGCAGGGTGTCGATACCGCGCAATTGCAGGATCGTGTTGCGCACGGCGGCCTCGACCAGCACGGCGAGGTTGCGGCCCGCGGCCACCTGGATCGTGACCTTGCTGATGGGCAGGCCGAGCACGTCGACGGTCTGGCTCTCCAGCGGCAGACGCTGGAACTCGCCGTCCGGGCGGCGCACGAGTTGCACGATGAGCTTGAGCTTCATCTTCCGGCGCACGGCCGTTTCACCGAAGATCGTCTTGATGTCGAGCAGGCCGAGGCCGCGCACTTCGAGCAGGTTCTGCAACAGCGGCGGGCAGCGCCCCTCGACGAAATCGGGGCCGAGGCGCACGAAGTCCACGGCGTCGTCGGCTACGAGGCCATGGCCGCGGCTGATCAGCTCCAGACCCAGCTCGCTCTTGCCGAGACCCGAGTCGCCCGTGAGCAGCACGCCCATGCCGAGAATGTCGAGAAACACGCCGTGCAGCGTCGCGCGCGGCGCGAGAATGCGCGACATGTAGAGGCGCAGGCTGTCGATGACGGTGGCCGCCGACATCGGCGTGGTGAAGAGCGGCGTGGAAGAACGCGTGCAACGCAGCACCAGTTCGGGCGGCGCGGTCATGCCGTCGGCGACCACGAGAAACGGCGGTTCGAGCGCGATCAGCTCGGCCATGTGGCGCGAGCGGTCTTCGTCGGTCTGGCGCTGGTAGTAGTGAATTTCGGCGTCGCCGAGCACCTGGATGCGGTTCGGGTGGATCAGGTTCAGGTGACCGACGAGGTCGGCGCTCGCCGTGGCCGTGGCCACCGTTTCGGTCGAAAAGCCGCGTTCCCAGCCTTCGTGCCCCGTCAGCCAGCTGAGTTTCAGCGTGGTGGCGTTGTCGTCGAAGATGCTTTGGGCGTTGATGCTGGAAGTGTCCATGAGTCGGTGACTCCGCGAGATGACTCGCTTAACGGCTGACTGAATTGCTGGCTAAATAATCCGCGCGACCTGGCCTCGGTGCGCTACCTGGGTGGTTCACGGCTGCCGGCGCCTTACGCTTCACCCCTGCAACGAGCGTCGAGCGCGCGCTGTTCGGCCGCGCGTACCGCGACCGCGCCTCGCAAGACGCCGCACATTACATCAAGGTTGCCACTGGGTGAGCAGGCGATGCAACGTTTCGCGGTCTTCTTCCGTATGGAGCCGCTCACGCGTTTCGCGATCCGACAGTAGTTGTGCGATCTCGGACAGGATTTCAAGGTGCTGCTGCGTGGCCTGTTCGGGCACGAGCAGGAAGATCAAAAGCGACACGGGCAGGCCGTCTGGCGCTTCGAAGGCGATCGGCTCGGCGAGGCGCACGAAGGCGGCCTGCGGCTGCTTCAGGCCCTTGATGCGGCCGTGCGGGATCGCGACGCCTTCGCCGAGGCCCGTGGAGCCGAGACGCTCGCGTGCGAAAAGATTGTCGGTAACCGTGCTGCGGGCGATGCCGTTCTGGTTTTCGAAGATCAGGCCAGCCTGCTCGAAGACGCGTTTCTTGCTGGTGACGGACAGGCCGACGACGACGTTCTCGATGGGAAGTATTTTGGCTAAACGATTCATGTTGGCAGGCGAAAACGTGGCCTGAATGCTCCACACCCCGACAGCTGACCGCTTTGGCGGAAGCTTTGGATCTGGCGACGAAGCCCGGTGCCGGGACCGTGGGGACCTGTTGGCGCGTTAGACCCCGTAATACGACTGGACCATTATAGAACAAGCGTCCACGCCGATGGTGCGATGCGCCACGCATGAGCGCAACCCTCGTTGCCCGGTTGCACCCAGCGGTAAAACCCAGCATTGCGCGTACTCACGAAAAAGCCGCCCGGTTTGGGCGGCTTCGCTTCGAGGGGCGGAGGATGAACTATCGACTCCAGCCCCGGTTCATGGCGTGAATCGCCACACAGGACACTGTGGGATCACTGCGGCGGGATTTCGATGATGGGCGCAGGCTGGTGCTTGATCGCCTCATGTTGATGTCCCTGCACGCGGTCCTTGTGACGTACGACCTGGCGGTCCAGCTTGTCGACCACGAGATCGATGGCGGCGTACATGTCGCCGTTCGCGCTCTCCACAAATATGTCCTTGCCTTTCAGATGAAGGTTCACTTCGACCTTCTGTCTCTTATCCTTTTCCTTATGGTTGTCGACCGAGAGGACCACATTGCCATCGATTACCTGATCGAAATGTCTTAGCACCCTGTCCAGTTTGGTGATCACGTATTCTCGCAACGCTGGCGTTACTTCGAGATGGTGTCCACTGATCTTCAGATTCATAGTGCTTCTCCAGGCTGATGGCCGCGTGACGCGTGAAGTGCGGCAATGCCGGTCGACTGTCTGCCAGAACGCGGCTCCCCGAAAGGCCTGCGACGGCGGGCGAACTCGGCCGGCCATGTCCGCCAACGGGCGTAGCGGCCGGAAAACGCCTGCTCCGAAAAAGCCGGAACAGGCTAAAGAGACTTGCGCAGATTGACGGCTGGAATCTTCAGCGCCTCGCGATACTTCGCAACGGTGCGTCGCGCGACCACGAAGCCCTGTTCTGCCAGCAGTTCGGCTATGCGGCTGTCTGAAAGAGGAGATTTGGTGTTCTCGGCTCCTATGAGTTGCTTGATGAGGGCGCGGATGGCGGTGGACGATGCAGCGCCTCCGGTGTCCGTCGATACATGCGATCCGAAGAAGTACTTAAATTCAAGTGTCCCGAATGGAGTCAGCATGTATTTACCGGTTGTCACACGCGAGACAGTTGATTCGTGTAGGCCCAGCGTATCAGCAATCTCCCTCAAAACCAAGGGGCGCATGGCGATTTCGCCGTGCACGAAAAAGTTCTTCTGACGCTCGACGATAGCCTGCGCGACACGCAGGATCGTCTCGAAGCGCTGCTGGATATTCTTGATGAGCCAGCGCGCTTCCTGCAGCTGCTGGCGCAGCGAACCGCTAGCCGGATCGCCACGGTTGTTGCGCAGGATATTCGCGTACAGGTGGTTGATGCGCAGCTTCGGCACCACCTCGGGGTTGAGTTCCGCATGCCAGTTCTGGCCGGTCCTCTTCACGATGATGTCGGGCACCACGTAATCGGCTTCGGCCTTGCCATACGACGAACCCGGGAACGGTTCGAGCGAACGGATCAGCGCATGCGCGTCACGCAGTTCGTCGTCGCCCGTCTTCAGTTGCTTGCGCAACCGCGTGAAGTCGCGCGCGGCGAGCAGTTCGAGATAGTTCGACACGATTTCGAGCGCGAGCGTGCGCGTGGGCGACGAAGTGACGCGCAACAACTGCAGCTTGAGGCACTCGGAGGCCGAGCGCGCGCCCACGCCCGCGGGGTCGAAGCTATGCAGCAGCGCTAGCGCCGCATTGAATTCGTCGGCGTCGACTTCGAATTCTTCGGGAATGTCGGCAAGAATTTCCTCGCAGGTCGCGCTGAGGTAGCCGTCTTCGTCGAGCGATTCGATGAGAAACGTGATGAGCGCGCGGTCGCGCTGGCTCGCGTTCGTTTCGCGCAACTGCGCCATGAGATGGTCGCGCAGCGTGGTGGTCGATTCGTGGATCTGCAGCGGCGGCAGGTCGTCGTCGTCGGAGGCGTTGCCCGAGCGGCCGTAATCGTCCAGGTTCCACTGGCTCGCGTCGCCGTTCGCGTCGCCGCCAAGGCCGTCGTATTCGTCCACGCCTCGCGGCTCGCTCTCGCTGTTTTCGCCGCTGCCGTTGGACGTCGAGGTGGAACTGTTCGCGCCCTGCATCGGCTCGGCGCCGGAGGGCGCGGGCGGCTGCGCGATGACCGAGCCGTCCGCGGCCACGCGCAGCGGGCTCGCGATCCAGTCGTCCTCGTTCTCGAGCAGCGGGTTCTGCGAGATCGCCGTCGCGACCTCCTGCTGCAGTTCGAGCGTCGACAGCTGCAGCAGCCGGATGGACTGTTGCAGTTGTGGCGTGAGCGCAAGATGCTGCGAGAGGCGGAGTTGGAGGCTGGCTTTCATGGCGGTGTGCGAACCATTGTAAAGAGTTTGCCACGCGGACGAAACCACGGGGCACTCGCAAAAACGAGCGTGCGCCACGCCGGTGCCTGCCCGGAATTTGGTGCGCAAACAGGGGCGCTCCCGGGCCTGCCATGCACCGTTTTGGGGGCAAGGTCGAGCAGTTACACGGGGAAACGCGAAAGATGAGGCGGGAAAAACGCGAAAGCGGATCGCGCGCGCCCGGGTGGGCGCTGCGGGACTGCGGTGAACGGGCGCGCGAGGCGCGCCCGGGGGCTTACATGCGGAAGTGCTCGCCGAGGTAAACGCGGCGCACGTTCTCGTTCTCGATGATCTCGCCGGGTGCGCCGGCCGCGAGCACGCTGCCGTCGCTGATGATGTACGCGTGATCGCAGATGCCGAGCGTCTCGCGCACGTTGTGGTCGGTGATCAGCACGCCGATGTTGCGCTGCTTCAGGAACTTCACGATCTTCTGGATTTCCAGCACGGCGATCGGGTCGACGCCCGCGAACGGCTCGTCGAGCAGGATGAAGCTCGGATCGGTTGCGAGCGCGCGCGCGATTTCGACGCGCCGGCGTTCGCCGCCCGAGAGCGACAGCGCCGGATTCTCGCGCAGATGCGCGATTTGCAGCTCCTCGAGCAGCGCTTCGGCGCGCTCGGTGATGACGTCTTTCGACAGACGTTTGCCGTTGCCATCGACCTGCAGTTCGAGCACCGCGCGGATGTTCTCCTCGACCGTGAGCTTGCGGAACACCGAGGCTTCCTGCGGCAGATACGAAAGACCGAGCGCCGCGCGCTTGTGGATCGGCAGAAGGCTGATGGAGCGGCCGTCGAGGTCGATCTCGCCCGCGTCGAGCGGCACGAGACCCACGATCATGTAGAACGACGTGGTCTTGCCGGCGCCGTTGGGGCCGAGCAGTCCGACCACTTCACCGCTCTTCACGTCGAGCGACACGTCCTTGACGACGGTGCGCGAGCCATAGCGCTTCTTCAGGTTGCGCACGACGAGCGTGCTCGTCTTGCCGGCCAGCTGGCGGCCGTAGCTTTGGGTGGCGGTGACGGTATTCACTGTGGCGGCGCTTCCTGCAGCTTGGTGGACGGCGTGAGGGCGGCCGGGGCGCCGGCGGGCGGCTGTGCGCCGGTGGCGGTGTTGCGCGGCGAGAGCATCGCGCGAACGCGGCCGCCGGGGTTGCCGGGACCCGCGACGTCCTTGCCGGAGCGCGCCGTGTAGAAGTCGTTCTGGCCGTCGTACGTGACGACGCTGCCGTGGACCTGATCCATCACCGTCGAGAGACCCTGCAGGCGGCGCACCGTCGCGCGCGTCGTGAGCGTGGTGAGGTCCTGCTTGCCGTCGTAGTCGATGCGCTCGGCCGTGCCGTCGACGTATTCGTCGAGGCCTTCGCGCTTCTGGCGGAAGTAGGCGAGCTTGTCGGCGGGCGTGCCCGGCGCGACGGTGCCGGTCGCGAACTGGTAGCCCTGCGGGTCCTGGGTGACGACGAGCTTGTCGGCCTTGATGAGGATCGTGCCCTTGGTGGCAACCACGTGGCCCGTGAAGACGGTCTGCTGCTTCAGATCGTCATAGGTCATGTTGTCCGCTTCGATATTGAGCGGCTTGTCCTTGTCGGCGCGCTCGGCGTGGGCCGCGGGCGCGAGGCCGGCGAACAGCAGCGCGCTGGCGAGCGCCATCAGCGCCGCGAAGCGTGCGCGGCGGGCGTCAGGCGAACGGCCGTTCAGTGGACGGGGAAGCGAATCGTTCATGCAATCGTGCCTTGCGTGGACGGCCCGGCGTTCAGGACGAGCCGCCGGAGTCTGCCGGGGCGATGGCTCCACGGACGTTGCCGAAGAGCTGGATGACCCGGGAGACATTGTTGTAGTTCATGCCGCTGGTGGCCGTCATGACCGACTGGCCGCGTCGAAGTTTAACCGGCTTTTCGGTCAGGATCACATCGTCGTTCACGAGCACTTTGAAATGCTCGGAATCAGCCTGCATTTCGGGGTCGCCGGCGCCCGCCGCGCGCAGAATGCGCGCGTTGTCGTACAGATTGACGATCGAGGCGTCGGCGTTGACCGTGCCGCGCAGCCCGGTGGCCGTGACGATCGGCTTGCCGGGCTGGAATGCGCGCACGGCCGGGTTCGTGAGGTCGCTGTTCTCGTCGTCCTCGTAGTGAACCATGTGCGTGGCCGTGAGCCGGTACTGCGTGGCGCCCGACTGGTCGAGCTCGGACACCGAGAAGTTATCGGCGAAATAATCGGGCGTATGCGTGGGCGCACGCGGCGCCGCCTCTTTCTCGCGCGGCTGGACGGCCTGCAGCAGCCACCACGTGAAGCCGGCGAGCGCGGCGACGCACACGAGCGGCACGAGCGACGTGAGGCGGAACTTCTGGTGGTTCATCGCGGCATCCCGGCGAGCGGCGCGCAGGCCGCGGCGAGCAGGGCGTCGTAGCGGTTCTGCGCGCGCAGGATCAGGTCGGTGACTTCGCGCACGGCGCCGTGGCCCCCCACCTTGTCGGACACCCAGTGGGCGCGCGAGAGCACGTCGGGGTGGGCGTTCGCGGGCGCAGCCGCGAAGCCGCACTGGAGCATCACGCCGAGGTCGGGCCAGTCATCGCCCATGTAGCCGCACGCTTCGGGCGCAATGCCGGTTTGCGAGAGCAGCTCGGCGAACGCGACGCGCTTGTCTTCCACGCCTTGCCACAGATGCGTGATCTTCAGTTCCTTCGCGCGCACGGCGACGATCTCCGAACGGCGCCCGGTGATGATGGCCGTGTCGATGCCGGCTTCGCGCAGGAGCTTCGCGCCGTGGCCGTCGAGCGAGTTGAACGCCTTCATCGTGTCGCCCGCGCCGGTGAAGAGCAGGCCACCGTCGGTGAGCACACCGTCGATGTCGAAAATCATCAAGCGCACACGCGCGGCGCGCGCGGTTGCGTCGAGTGGGCTAGCCATCAGATCACCTTCTTGGAGAACAGGTCGTGCATGTTGAGGGCGCCGATCAGCGTGCCCTCGGCATCGACGACCAGCATCTGATTGATGCGATGGCGCTCCATCAGTTCCACAGCTTCGACGGCAAGTTGGTCCGGGCCGATCGTGCGCGGGCCTTTCGTCATGACCTGAGCGATCGGCAGGTCGCGGAAATCGCCCACGCGCTCGAGCACACGGCGCAGGTCGCCATCCGTGAAGATGCCCTGCACGTGGTTGTCGGCGTTGACGATCGCCGTCATGCCCATGCGCTTGGCCGTGAGCTGGAAGAGGGCGTCGCGCACGGTCACGTCGTCGCGCACCTTCGGGATTTCGTCGCCCGTGCGCATCACGTCGCGCACGTAGGTGAGCAGGCGCCGGCCGAGCGCGCCGCCCGGATGCGAGCGCGCGAAGTCGTCGGCACCGAAGCCGCGCGCGTCGAGCACCGCGACCGCGAGTGCGTCGGAGAGCGCGAGTGCCGCCGTCGTGCTGGCGGTGGGCGCGAGGTTCAGCGGGCAGGCTTCTTTCTCCACGCCGGCGTCCAGATGCACGTCGGAAAGCTGGCCGAGCGTCGATTGCGGGCGATTGCCCGTCATGCCGATGAGCTTCGCGCCAATGCGTTTGACGAGCGGCAGGATCGCCACGAGTTCTTCGGATTCGCCGGAGTTCGACAGGCCGATGAAGACGTCGTCGGCGGTGACCATGCCGAGGTCGCCGTGGCTCGCTTCCGCCGGGTGCACGAAAAACGCGGGGGTGCCCGTGGAGGCCAGCGTGGCCGCGAGCTTGCGGGCAATATGGCCCGATTTGCCGATGCCGGAAACGACCACGCGTCCACGGCAGCTGAGGATGAGGTCGACCGCGCCGACGAAGTTGTCGTCGAGCCGGTCGCGAAGCCCGCGCACGGCGTCCGCTTCGATGTCGAGCACGTTGCGAGCGAGCTTCAGCGCCCGGTCGCCATTGATTTTCGCTATCATCCGCGGAGTATAGCAAAGGCGTCTGCGCGCCGCGCCGGCGCCCCCAGCGCCAAAACCCCGTGCGCGAGCCGCCGGGCTTGCCCAGCCGTTTCTCCGTAGCCCTTCCCATTTAGCCCGTTATTCATGTAAACAGGCCTTAGCCGCCCTGGCGTCGATCATTGACCCGGCGCGGGGCAGAATTTGCATCGCCGGTAACGACGCAGACGAACGAGGACGCTTCACACGATGATCTCCCCGCTGGAAATGACACTGTTCCTGCTGCTCGCCTCGGTGGTTGGCGTCGTGCTGTTTCGTTATCTGAATCTGCCGCCGATGCTCGGCTACCTCACGGTGGGCATTCTCGTGGGCCCGCGCTCGCTCGGCATCGTGCCGGACACGCACGGCGCGCAGAACCTGGCCGAGTTCGGCGTCGTGTTCCTGATGTTCTCCATCGGCCTCGAGTTTTCGCTCTCGAAGCTGCGCGCCATGCGCCACGCCGTGTTCGGACTCGGGCTTTCGCAGGTGATGGGCACGATCGTCGTGGCACTGCTGCTCGGGCTCGTGCTGGAACCGTGGGTGCATATCACGTGGCAGGCGTGCGTGGCGCTGGGCGGCGCGCTCGCCATGTCGTCGACGGCCATCGTCAGCAAGATGCTTTCCGAGCGGCTCGAGATCGAATCGGAGCATGGCCGCAACATTCTGGGCGTGCTGCTGTTCCAGGATCTGGCCGTGGTGCCGCTTCTCATCGTGATCGCGGCGTTCGGCGGTTCGTCGGCGTCGCTCGTCGAGTCGCTCGGCACGGCGGCCGTGAAGATCGTGCTCGCGCTCGGCATTCTGCTCATCGTCGGCCAGAAGTTCATGACGCGCTGGTTCAACGTGGTCGCCCGCCGCCGCTCGCAGGAGCTGTTCGTGCTCAACGTGCTGCTCGTCACGCTGGGCGCCGCGTTCATCACCGACAAGTTCGGCCTCTCGCTCGCGCTCGGCGCCTTCATCGCGGGCATGCTGATCGCCGAGACGCCGTACAGGCACCAGGTGGAAGAGGACATCAAGCCGTTTCGCGACGTGCTGCTCGGCCTTTTCTTCGTGACCACGGGCATGCTGCTCAACCCGCACGTGATCTGGCAGCACCCCATCATGGTGGCGGCGTTCTTCCTCGGGCCGGTCGTGATGAAGGCCGTGCTCATCACGGCGCTCACGCGTATTTTCGGCGCCTCGCCGGGCGTGGCCATGCGCACGGGTCTCGGTCTCGCGCAGGCCGGCGAGTTCGGCTTCGTGCTGCTGAACCTCATTCTCGACAAGCATCTGGTCGACGCCACGCTGCTCCAGGCGATCCTCGCGGCCATGCTGCTGTCGATGCTCGCCGCACCGTTCCTGATTCAGAACGCCGACCGCATCGTACTGCGCCTCTCTTCGACGGAATGGATGCAGCAGTCGCTGATGATGACGCGCATCGCCACGCAAAGCATCAAGCAAAGCGGCCATGTGATCGTGTGCGGCTACGGCCGTGCAGGGCAGAATCTCGCGCGCATGCTCGAATACGAAGGCCTTTCGTACGTCGCGCTCGACCTCGACCCGGACCGCGTCGCGGCGGCTGCGGCGGCCGGCGAGTCGGTGGTGTTCGGCGACGCCGCGCGGCGCGAATCGCTCGTCGCGGCGGGCATCCACCGCGCGGCCGCGGTGGCGATCACGTACGCCAATACGCAATCGGCGTTTCGCGTGCTCCATCACATTCACGAACTGGAGCCCACCTTGCCCGTGATCGTGCGCACGGTGGACGACGCCGATCTCGAACGCCTGCTCGCCGCGGGCGCGACCGAGGTGATTCCGGAGATCGTGGAAGGCAGCCTGATGCTCGCCTCGCACATGCTGGTGCTGATGGGCGTGCCGATGCGGCGCGTGGTGCGCCGCGTGGAGGAACTACGCGACGAACGTTACAGCCTCCTGCGCGGCTACTTCCACGGTACCGACGATGTGGGCGAGGACGGTCACGAGCAGGTGCGGCTACAATCCGTACCGGTCGACGAGCGCGCCGACGCCGTGGGCCGCACGCTCGCGGAACTGGGTCTGTACGAGCTTGGCGTCGAGGTGACGGCGATCCGCCGCCACGGCATTCGCGGTGTGGAACCGGACCCATCGACCAAACTGCGCGAGGCCGACATCGTCGTGCTGCGCGGTCTGCCTGAGCAGCTCGCGCAGGCCGAGGAGCGGCTTTCGCGGCATCGCAAGCCGGGCGCGGCCGGTGCGGGCGCGGCGGCGGTCTGATACGCCATCGTTCGCGCGATCGCGAGACCGCGCCAAGCGGTCCAGCCCCGTTTAAATAACTCTACCGTTCTTGTCTGGTCATTACCCGGAGAAATCATGTCCAACGCACCTGCGAACCCGAGCGCTGAAGCCGCCCAGTTCGTGAACAGCCTGATCCGCACGGTGCCCGACTGGCCTGCGCCGGGAGTGCAGTTCCGCGATATCACGCCGCTCATCGGCCATCCGAAGGGCCTGCGCGTGCTGATCGACCTGTTCGTCGAGCGCTATGTCGATGCGAAGCTCGACTACGTGGCCGGGCTCGACGCGCGCGGTTTCATCATCGGGCCGATCGTCGCGTATGAGCTGAACGTGGGCTTCATTCCGATCCGCAAGATCGGCAAACTGCCGTACAAGACGGTTTCCGAGACCTACAAGCTCGAATACGGCGAAGCGACCGTCGAGATTCACGAGGATGCCTGCAGCAAGGGCGACCGCGTCGTGATCGTCGACGACCTGATCGCCACCGGCGGCACCATGATGGCCGGCAAGCTGCTGCTCGAACGCCTCGGCGCGAGCGTGGTGGAGGGCGCCGCGATCATCGACCTGCCGGATCTGGGCGGCTCGAGGCTGCTCACCGATGCCGGCCTGCCGCTCTTCACCGTGACCGCCTTCGGCGGCCACTGAAACAACCCGAACGCCCACCGTCACGAGTCGATCTCATGCCGAATTTCGCGCTCTTTCTCGCCACCTCCATCGCCATCACGTTCGCGCCCGGTCCCGACAATCTCCAGGTGCTCGCGCGCGGCATTTCGCAGGGCCGCGCCGCCGGCCTCGTGGCCGCGCTGGGTTTCGCCGCGGGCGTGACGTTCCACACCACGCTCGCGGCATTCGGCGTGGCCGCCGTGCTGCGTTCTTCGCCGCTCGCGTTCCAGATCCTCAAGCTCGCGGGCGCCGCGTATCTCGTGTGGATCGGCGTGAAGGCGCTGCGCAGCCAGGGCCTCGCCGCCGCCGGCGACAAGCCGCGCCAGCCGCTCTCCGCGATCTTTCGCCAGAGCGTGCTCGGCAACATCATGAACCCGAAGGTGACGCTGTTCTTCGTCGTGTTCCTGCCGCAGTTCGTCGACCCGCATGGCGCGCAGCCCGTCACGCTGCAGATGCTCGAGCTTGGCATCGTGTTCATGGCGCAGACGGTCGTCGTGTTCTCCCTCTTCGGGCTGTGCGCGGGCACGATCGGCGGCTGGCTGAAGCGCCGCCCGCGCGCGGGCGTGTGGCTCGACCGCCTCGCCGGCATCACCTTCATCGCCATCGGCATACGCGTCGCCCTGCGCGACTGATCCATGGAGTCCTGATCGATGAGCTTGCCTTGCATTATCGACGCGCGACGCTTCGATGCCGGCGCGCATCTGCCGTTTCACATCGGTGACGAGCGCGTGGGCTGGATACGCGAGAACGACGTGGCGCGGCTCGCACGCTGGCCCGACGTGTTCGAAATCGACGGCGATGCGGATAGCGCCCGCGTGACGCTCGCCCCGCACTTCGATAGCGTCGATGCACGCAGCGCCGCGCTCGGTTCGGTGATCGGCGCACTCGCGGCGCAAGGGCACATTCCGGGCTGGCGCAACGAAACCTACGCGATCCGCAACACCTTCGATGCGCCGCCGCTCGCCTTTATCGAACGTGCGGCCTCGCGCTTTTTCGGCACGATGACGTACGCGGTTCATCTGAACGGCGTCGTAGAATACGCAGATTCCGGTGCGGCCGGCGTAGGCGCGCCCGGCGCGCCGCAATTGTGGATCGCGCGGCGCAGTGATACCAAGGCCACCGACCCCGGCATGCTGGACAACGTCGTGGCGGGCGGCATCGGCTGGGGCTTCGGGATCGAGGCCACGCTCGTGAAGGAATGCTGGGAAGAGGCGGGCATTGCCGAGGAGCTGGCGCGCGAGGCGCGCGCGGGCCGCACCGTGCACGTGCTGCAGTCGCTGCCAGAGGGCACGCAGGCTGAGCAGATCTTCATCTACGATCTCGTGCTCCCGGCCGATTTCGTGCCGCACAACCAGGACGGCGAAGTGGGCGAGCATCGCCTCGCACGCATCGACGAGGCCGCGCGCTGGATCGAGGAGGGCGCGATGACGGTGGACGCGAGCCTCGCGACGCTCGACTGCCTGCTGCGCCGCCGATGGATAGACGAAGACGCGTGCGAGGGCATTGCCGCGATCTTCGAACCGCCGACGCTGTGAAAGGGCGCCGGTTCTTTTAGCAAAGCCCAAAGCCCTTTTAGCAACACCAAGTCTTGACGGGAGTTACCAAGGTCATGTCGACCGATCACAGCTTCATCCTCAAACTGTCGTGCGCCGACCGGCCTGGCATCGTGCACGCCGTGTCGGGCTTTCTGTTCGAGCGCGGCAGCAATATCCTCGACTCGGCCCAGTTCGGCGACAGCCACACGGGCGAGTTCTTCATGCGCGTGCACTTCCAGCAAGTGGGCGGCGACCCGGGCCTCGACGGTCTGCGCAGCGCGTTCGAGCCGCTCGCGCAGGAGTTCGGCATGCGCTGGGAGATGCATGACGCGAACGTGAAGCCGCGCGTCGTCATCATGGTCTCGAAGATCGGCCATTGCCTGAACGACCTGCTGTTCCGCTATCGCACCGGCCAGCTGCCTATCGAGATTCCAGCGATCATCTCGAATCACAAGGACTTCTATCAGCTCGCCGCGAGCTACAACATTCCGTTCCATCACTTCCCGCTGCTCGGCGGCACCGAGGCCGACAAGGCCGCGCAGGAAGCGCGCGTGCTCGAAGTGGTGAACCGCGAAGGCGTCGATCTGGTGGTGCTCGCGCGCTACATGCAGATCCTCTCGTCGCAGCTTTGCAAGGCGCTCGAAGGCCGCGCGATCAACATCCACCATTCGTTCCTGCCGAGCTTCAAGGGCGCGAAGCCGTACTACCAGGCGTTCGATCGCGGCGTGAAGCTGATCGGCGCCACGGCGCACTATGTGACGTCCGATCTCGACGAAGGCCCGATCATCGAGCAGGAAGTCGAGCGCGTGGATCACAACATGACGCCGGACCAGCTCACCGCCATCGGCCGCGACGTGGAGTGCGTGACGCTCGCGCGCGCGGTGAAGTGGCACGTGGAGCATCGCATCGTGCTCAACGGTCACAAGACGGTCGTGTTCCGCTGATCTTTGGTTGATCGCGTGCGACACCATGCCGTAGCGTGTTTCATGACACGCTACGGCTTCTCGGACTAATCTTATTGCTCTCCGGCGCGTTCGCATGCGTGCGATTTTTCTTCCGCGCCAACTCGTTCCCGCGGTACTACTCCTTAAGTTCTAGTGGCGCATCGTCGCGCACTCCCTGCGGAGAATAGCCCGCACCTTTCGTCTTTCCTACTCTTGTCACGTCAACTAAACGACAAGAGGGAAATTCATGAAAGCCGCCCCATCTCCGCAGGCGGAACCTGTCGCCGATAGCCGTGCCTGGCGCGTGCTGGGTTCAAGTACCTTCGCGTTCACGATCTGCTTTGCCGTCTGGATGATGTTCGCGATCCTCGGCATTCCGCTCAAAAAGCAGCTTCACCTCACCGATACCGAATTCGGCCTGATTGCCGCGATGCCCGTGCTCACGGGCTCGCTCGCCCGCGTTCCGCTCGGCATCTGGACCGACCGCTTCGGCGGGCGCATCGTCTTCTTCATCACGATGCTCGTGACCGTCGTGCCGATCTGGCTCGTCTCGTACGCGACGCAACTCTGGCAATTCCTCACGCTCGGCCTGTTCGTGGGGTTCGCCGGCGCATCGTTCTCGGTCGGCACGCCCTATGTCGCACGCTGGTTCCCGAAGTCGCGCCAGGGTCTCGCCATGGGCATCTTCGGCGCAGGCAATTCGGGCGCCGCGCTCAACAAGTTCGTGGCGCCCGTGCTGATCGTCGCGGCCGGCACGTGGACCATCGTGCCCAAGGTCTACGCCGTTGCGATGCTCGTGACCGCGCTGCTGTTCTGGATGTTCTCCGCGAGCAACCCGGCGCACCGCGTGCCTGGCACGCAGAGCGTGGCGGCCCAGTTGCGCGTGCTCGCCGACCCGCGTGTGCTGCGCTACGCGCAGTACTACTCGGTGGTGTTCGGCGGCTATGTCGGCCTGTCGCTGTGGATGCCGCAGTACTACGTGAACCAGTACGGCTTCGGCATCGAGCAGGCTGCGTTTCTCGCGGCGTGTTTCTCGTTGCCCGGCGGCGTGCTGCGTGCGGCAGGCGGTTGGCTCTCCGACCGCTACGGCGCCTATCGCACGACGTGGGCCGTGATGTGGGTCGCGCTCGCGTGCTTCTTCCTGCTGAGCTACCCGCCGACCGACTTCACGATCCACAGCGCGCATGGCCCGCTCGGTCTGCATATCAGCACCGGACCGGTGTTCTACACGGTGCTGATGTTCGTCGTCGGCATTGCGATGGCGGTAGGCAAGGCCTCGGTCTTCAAGTTCATCGGCGACGAGTACACCGACAACATCGGCGCCGTCTCCGGCGTCGTGGGGCTGGCGGGCGGTCTCGCGGGCTTCGTGCTGCCGATCCTGTTCGGCCTGCTCGTCGACCTCACGGGCGTGCGTACCACCTGCTTCATGTTGATGTTCGGCGCCACCCTGGTGAGCCTGCTGTTCATGCACTTTTCGTTCCGCCCCGAAGCGCTCGCCCACGGCAGCGCGAAGCTCGCGCACAAGGTTCGAGCCGCGCCGCCGGCGCCGAAGGAAACCACGTACTCCGAATGATCCAACTTGCGCCGCGCGTGCGGCGCCTACTGAACGAGCACAATCATGTCCAAGTATCTCCTGACCCAATGGGAGCCTGAGAACGCCAGGTTCTGGCAGGCTTCCGGCGAGCAGATCGCCACCCGTAACCTGTGGATTTCGATTCCCGCGCTGATGCTGGCGTTCGTGGTGTGGTCGCTGTGGAGCGTCACGGTCGTCAATCTCGACAAGGGCGGCTTTCACTTCACCAAGAACGAACTCTTCTGGCTCACGGCGTTGCCCGCGCTTTCGGGCGCCACGCTGCGCATCTTCTATTCGTTTCTCGTGCCGATTTTCGGCGGCCGCCGCTTCACGGCGATCTCCACGGCGAGTCTGCTGATCCCGGCCTTCGGCATGGGCTTCGCGCTGCGCGATCCGTCCACCTCGTATTCGACGCTGCTCGTGCTCGCCCTGCTGTGCGGTCTGGGCGGCGCGAACTTCAGCTCGTCGATGGCGAACATCAGCTTCTTCTTCCCGAAGGCGCGCAAGGGTTTCGCCACCGGCCTCAATGCGGGCATCGGCAACCTCGGCGTCTCGCTCGTGCAGTTCGTCACACCGATCGTCATCTCGACAGCCGTGTTCGCCGGCCTGCTCGGCGACGGGCACACCTACGTGAAGGACGGCGTCGAGCACAGCATCTGGCTGCAGAACGCCGGCTTCGTGTGGATTCCGCTCATCGTCGTCTCGTCGTTCGCCGCGTGGTTCGGCATGAACGACATCGCCGACGCGAAGGCCTCGTTCAGCGAGCAGGCCGTGATCTTCCGCCGCGCGCACAACTGGATCATGTGCTTTCTCTATGTCGGCACGTTCGGCTCGTTCATCGGTTTCTCGGCCGGCCTCGCGCTTCTCACGAAGGCGGAGTTTCCCGCCATCAACCCGACTGCATGGGCCTTCCTCGGGCCGCTCGCCGGCGCGCTCACGCGCCCCGTCGGCGGCTGGATCTCCGACAGGCTCGGCGGCGCGCGAGTCACGCTGTGGACTTTCCTCGCGATGATCGTCGCGGTGTTGGGCGTGATCGCGTTCCTGCCGGGCGGCGCGCTGGGCGGCGCACAAGGCAGCTTCGCCGGCTTCCTCGCGATGTTCGTCGTGCTGTTCGCGCTCACCGGCATCGGCAACGGTTCGACCTTCCGCATGATTCCCGTGATCTTCCTGACGCACCATCAACGCGCCGCGAAGAGCAAGGGTGATGACGCACAGCGCGGCGCGCTCGCCGAAGCGGGCAAGGAATCGGCGGCGGTGCTCGGCTTCGCGGGCGCGATGGGCGCGTACGGCGGCTTCTTCATTCCGAAGAGCTTTGGCTCGTCGCTCGACATGACCGGCTCGCCGGTCGGCGCGCTCGTGTGCTTCATCGGCTTCTATGTGGTGTGCGCGGTGGTGACGTGGTTCTTCTATGCGCGCCGCAACGCGTCCACACCTTGCTGAACCGGATTAGTCCTTTGGGAGTAGTGCGAACTCTCCCGTTGATGAATGGGCAGGCAGGTGCCTGCTCGCCATACTCGGAACGATACGAGCGCGAGGCGCCAGGCTTGCAACGCGAGCGGGCGGCGACAGGCGCGATCGATCGATTCCAGCAGCAGTCCCGGAGAACCTGATGAGTTATTTTCTGGACCGGTTGAAGTTCATGTCGCGCGTGAAGTCGACGTTTTCGAAAGGTCACGGCGCGGTGGTGAACGAGGACCGCAAATGGGAAGACGGCTATCGCAGCCGCTGGCAGCACGACAAGATCGTGCGCTCGACCCACGGCGTGAACTGCACGGGCTCGTGCTCGTGGAAGGTTTACGTGAAGAACGGCCTGATCACGTGGGAAACGCAACAGACCGACTATCCGCGCACGCGCGCTGACCTGCCCAATCACGAACCGCGCGGCTGCCCGCGTGGCGCCTCGTATAGCTGGTACGTGTATTCGGCGCAGCGCGTGAAGTACCCGATGATCCGCGGGCGCCTGATCGAGATGTGGCGCGAGGCGCGCAAGACGCTCGACCCGGTCAAGGCATGGGCTTCGATCGTCGAGGACCCGAAGAAGGCGGCGCACTACAAGCGCGCGCGCGGCCAGGGCGGCTTCGTGCGCGCCGGGTGGGACACGGCCACCGAGATGATCGCGGCGGCCAACGCCTACACCATCGGCAAGTACGGTCCCGATCGCGTGATTGGCTTCTCGCCCATTCCCGCAATGTCGATGGTCTCGTACGCCGCGGGCGCGCGTTATCTGAGCCTGATCGGCGGGGCGTGCCTGTCGTTCTACGACTGGTATTGCGACCTGCCGCCTTCTTCCCCGCAAGTGTGGGGCGAGCAGACCGACGTGCCCGAATCGGCCGACTGGTACAACTCCACCTATCTCGTGGTGTGGGGCTCGAACGTGCCGCAAACACGCACGCCCGACGCCCACTTCTACACGGAGGTCCGCTACAAGGGCACGAAGACGGTGGCCGTGTCGTCCGACTTCGGCGAGATGGTGAAGTTCGGCGATATCTGGCTCGCGCCGAAGCAGGGCACCGACGCGGCGCTCGCGCTCGCGATGGGCCACGTGGTGCTCAAGGAGTTTCACGCTACGGCGAAGTCCGCGTACTTCCGCGATTACGTGAAGCAGTACACCGACATGCCGATGCTCGTCGCGCTCGCGAAGCGCGACGGCTCGCTGGTGCCGGACCAGTTCCTGCGCGCGTCGCAACTCGCCGCGAATCTCGACGAAGCGAACAACCCGCAGTGGAAGACGCTCGCCATCGATTCGACCACGGGCGACATCGTCGCGCCGAACGGCTCGATCGGCTTCCGTTGGGGCGAAGGCGAGCACGACGGCGGCAAGAAGGTGGGCCGCTGGAACCTCGAAATGAAGGACGGTGGCAGCGGCCGCGAAATCGATCCGCGCCTTTCGCTCGTCGATCGGCATGACGAAGTGGTCGAGGTGGGCTTCCCGTACTTCGGCGGCGAACATGGCGCGCTGCTCGCGCGCCGCGTGCCCGTGAAGCGCGTGGCGCTGGCGGACGGCACGAGTGTGCTGGTCGCCACCGTCTACGACCTGCAGATGGCCAACTACGGCGTCGACCAGGGGCTTGGCGGCCCGAACGTCGCGTCCTCGTATGACGACGACGTGCCCTGCACGCCAGCATGGCAGGAGAAGCACACCACGGTGCCGCGCAAGCTCGTGATCCAGGTGGCGCGCGAGTTTGCCGACAACGCCGACCGCACGCGCGGCAAGAGCATGGTGATCGTCGGCGCGGCGCTCAATCACTGGTACCACAACGACATGATCTACCGCGGCATCATCAATCTGCTGATGATGTGTGGCTGTATCGGCCAGAGCGGCGGCGGCTGGGCGCACTACGTGGGCCAGGAAAAGCTGCGTCCGCAATTCGGCTGGGCGCCGCTCGCGTTCGCGCTCGACTGGTCGCGCCCGCCGCGCCAGATGAACGGCACGTCGTTCTTCTACAACCACACGAGCCAGTGGCGCCACGAGAAGGTGAGTCTCGACGAGATCCTCGGCCCCGGCGCGGACCGCGAACGCTACAAGAATCTGTCGATGCTCGACCTCAACGCGAAGTCCGAGCGCATGGGCTGGCTGCCTTCGGCGCCGCAACTGGGCGCCAATCCGCTCGACGTGGTGGATGCCGCGCAGCGCGCGGGCGTGCCGCCGGTGCAATACACCGTCGATCAGCTGAAGTCGGGCGCATTGAACTTCGCCTGCGACGACCCCGACAACCCTGCGAACTTCCCGCGCAACATGTTCGTGTGGCGCTCGAACATCCTCGGCAGTTCGGGCAAGGGGCACGAGTATTTCCTCAAGTACCTGCTCGGCACGCAGAACGCGCTGTTCGGCGACGAAGCCGACTCGATCAAGCCTTCCGAAGTGAAGGTGCGCGAAGCGGCCGAAGGCAAGCTCGACCTGCTCACCGTCCTCGACTTCCGCATGAGCACCACGTGCCTGTACGGCGACATCGTGCTGCCCTCGGCCACGTGGTACGAGAAGGACGACCTCAACACGTCGGACATGCACCCGTTCATCCATCCGCTTTCGGAGGCGGTGCAGCCGTTGTGGGAGAGCAAGACCGACTGGGAGATCTACAAGGCCATCGCGAAGACGTTTTCGGAGATCGGCGGCGCGCATCTGGGCAAGCGCACGGACCTCGTGTGCACGCCGCTCATGCACGACACACCGGGCGAACTCGGCCAGGCGTTCGAGCCGAAGGACTGGCGTCTTGGCGAATGCGATCTGATCCCTGGCAAGACCGCACCCTCGATGACGCTCGTGGAGCGCGACTATCGCGAGATCTGCAACAAGTTCACGTCGGTCGGGCCGCTGCTCGAGAAGCTGGGCAACGGCGGCAAGGGCATCAACTGGAACACCGTGCACGAGGTGGGCGAGTTTGCCCGGCTCACGGGCATCCAGCAGAACCGCGGCGCGGCCGAGGGGCGCCCGCGTCTGGAAACGGCCATCGACGCCGCCGAGATGATCCTCACCTTCGCGCCGGAAACCAACGGCCACGTAGCGGTGAAGGCGTGGGACGCGCTCTCGAAGATCACGGGCCGGAATCACACGCATCTGGCCGAAGGCCGCGAGCACGACAAGATCCGCTTTCGCGACGTGCAGGCGCAGCCGCGCAAGATCATCTCCGCGCCCACGTGGTCGGGGCTCGAATCGGAAGAGGTGAGCTACAACGCGGGCTACACGAACGTGCACGAGCTGATTCCCTGGCGCACGCTCACGGGCCGTCAGCAGTTCTATCAGGATCACCGCTGGATGCTCGATTTCGGCGAGGGCCTGTGCAACTACAAGCCCGCCATCGACACGAAGACGACCTCGCCGATGCTCGGCGCGAAACCCAACGGCGAGCACGAACTCGTGCTGAACTGGATCACGCCGCACCAGAAGTGGGGCATCCACTCCACGTACACGGACAACCTGCGCATGCTCACGCTCTCGCGTGGCGGCCCGCACGTCTGGGTCTCGGAAGCCGAGGCGAAAGAAGCCGGGCTCGTCGATAACGACTGGGTCGAAGTGTTCAACGTGAACGGCACGCTCACCGCGCGCGTCGTGGTGAGCCAGCGCGTGCCGCGCGGCATGTGCCTCATGTATCACGCGCAGGAAAAGATCATCAACGTTCCCGGCGCGGAAACGAGCGGCATGCGCGGCGGCATTCACAACTCGGTCACGCGCACGGTGCTCAAGCCCACGCACATGATCGGCGGCTACGCGCAACTCGCGTATGGCTTCAACTACTACGGCACCGTCGGCAGCAATCGCGACGAGTACGTGATCGTGCGCAAGATGAGGAAGGTCGAGTGGCTGGAAGGCCCGATGAAGGAAGGAGCAGCATCATGAAAATCCGCGCCCAGGTGGCGATGGTCCTGAACCTCGACAAGTGCATCGGCTGCCATACGTGCTCCGTCACGTGCAAGAACGTGTGGACGTCGCGCGATGGCGTCGAGTACGCGTGGTTCAACAACGTCGAGACGAAGCCCGGCATCGGCTATCCGAAGGAATGGGAGAACCAGGAGAAGTGGAACGGCGGCTGGGTCCGCAACCCGAACGGCAAGATCGAGCCGCGCCAGGGCCCGAAGCTCAAGGTGCTGGCCAACCTGTTCGCCAACCCGAACCTGCCCGGCATTGACGACTACTACGAGCCGTTCACGTACGACTACGAGCATTTGCAGAAGGCGCGCCTCTCGCAGACGCCGCCCACCGCGCGCCCCGTGTCGGTCATCACCGGCAAGAAGATGGACAAGATCCATTGGGGTCCCAACTGGGAAGACGACCTGGGCGGCGAGTTCGCCTCGCGCAGCCGCGACAAGCTGTTCGAGAACGTGCAGAAGGAGATGTACTCGACCTTCGAGAACACCTTCATGATGTATCTGCCGCGCCTGTGCGAGCACTGCCTGAATCCCGCGTGCGTGGCGTCGTGCCCCTCGGGCTCGGTGTACAAGCGCGAAGACGACGGCATCGTGCTCGTCGACCAGGACAAGTGCCGCGGCTGGCGCATGTGCATCTCGGGTTGCCCGTACAAGAAGATGTACTTCAACTGGAAGAGCGGCAAGGCCGAGAAGTGCATCTTCTGCTATCCGCGTATCGAGGCAGGGCAGCCGACCGTCTGCTCGGAAACGTGCGTGGGCCGCATCCGCTATCTGGGTGTGATGCTTTACGACGCGGACCGCATCAGCGAGGCGGCCTCGGTTGAATCGACGCAGGATCTGTATCAGTCGCAGCTCGACGTGTTCCTCGATCCGCACGATCCCGCCATTCAGGCCGAGGCGCGCCGCCAGGGCGTGCCGCAGAGCTGGCTCGACGCCGCCGTGCGCTCGCCCGTGTACCGCATGGCGGTCGAGTGGAAGATCGCGTTCCCACTGCACCCCGAGTACCGCACGCTGCCGATGGTCTGGTACGTGCCGCCGCTGTCGCCGATCCAGTCGGCCGCGGACGCGGGCCATATCGGCATGGACGGCGTGATTCCCGACGTGGCGAGCCTGCGCATTCCCATGCGCTATCTCGCCAACCTGCTCACCGCCGGCGACGAAAAGCCCGTGATTTCGGCGCTCAACCGCATGCTGGCGATGCGCGCCTACAAGCGCACCCAGGCCGTGGACGGCGTGAACGACAACGCGGTTCTCGCGCGCGCAGGCCTCACACCCGAGCAGGTCGAGGACATGTACCGCACCATGGCGATCGCGAACTACGAGGACCGCTTCGTCGTGCCGTCGCACAAGGAAATGGTCGAGGACTCGTTCAACGAGAAGGGCAGTTGCGGCTTCTCGTTCGGCAACGGGTGTTCGGGCGGCGTTTCCGAGGGTTCGCTGTTCGGCTCGAAGGTCGAAGGCAGCGTGGCGTATGTCGATATGCCGAAGTCGCGTCGCAAGACGCCGTCTGAAGCTTGAGCGGGAGGGCATCATCATGTCGATTTATCCGGTTCTCTCCGCGCTGCTCGATTATCCCGAGCAGCCCTTGCTCGACGCGCTCGACGAGATCGAAGCCGCGCTCGAGGCCCTGCCGAACGGTGCATTCGCAGCGCGCGAACTGGCGCCGCTCATCGCGGCGCTGCGCGAGCGCTCGCTCGTCGAGTCGCAGGAGGCGTACGTGGCCACCTTCGACCGCAATCCGCGCCACTCGCTGCATCTGTTCGAGCACGTGCACGGCGAGAGCCGCGCGCGCGGCCAGGCGATGGTCGATCTGCTCGACGAATACCGCAGCCATGGCCTCGACGTCGCGACGAGCGAGTTGCCCGACTACGTGCCGCTCTTTCTCGAAGTGCTCGGCCTGATTGGCGAGGACGAGGCGCGCGCGCTGCTTGGCGAGGCGATTCACGTGCTCGCGGCGCTCGGCAATCAGCTCGAGAAGAGCGAAAGCCCGTACGCGGGCATCTTCACGGTGCTGTGCGAGCTGACCGATGTCGAGCCGCTGCCGCTCGTGGACGCCCCCGTGCGCGACATGGACGAGGCGCTCGAACGCTTCGGCACCGGCGCAGATGGCGTGGAGCCGCTCGTGCACGCGTTCGGCGCGAGCAACTCGCCGCAGGTCGTTCAATTCCACCCGCGAGCGCAGTTTGCCGCGACCACTGCGACGACCGCGGCTGCCTGCGCAAAGGAATCGCCATGAACACGTTCAATCAGTTTTTGTTCGGCATCTATCCATATATTGCCGCCGCCATCTTCCTGTTCGGCAGCCTCGCGCGCTTCGAGCGGGAGCAGTACACATGGAAGGCGGACAGCTCGCAGCTGCTCTATCGCGGACATTTGCGGCTCGGCAATATCCTCTTTCACGTCGGCGTCCTCGGGCTCTTCTTCGGGCATCTGTTCGGTCTGCTCACGCCCGTCGCCGTGTGGGACTGGCTCGGCGTGCCGCACGCGGTCAAGCAGCTCGTGGCGATGGTCGCGGGCGGCGTGATGGGCTCGATGTGTCTGGTGGGCCTCGCGATCCTGCTGCACCGGCGGCTTTCGAACGCCCGCGTTTCGGCCGTGACGCGCGTGGGCGACAAGGTGCTGCTGTTGTGGCTGCTCGTCACGCTGCTGCTCGGGCTGAGCACCATCGGCGAATCGGCGAGCCACATGGACGGCGCGATGATGGTGCGGCTCATGACCTGGGCGCAGCACATCGTCACGTTCCGCGGCGACGCAGCGAGCTATGTGGCAGAAGCACCGCTTATCTTCCGCATGCACCTCTTCATGGGCATGACGCTGTTCGTGATCTTCCCGTTCACGCGGCTCGTGCACGTGTGGAGCGGGTTCGCCTCGATCACCTATCTGTCGCGCGCCTGGCAGCTCGTGCGCAGCCGCTAGCGGCCAACGTTTGCCTCTGGACGGCCGTGGGGATGGCCGTTCATTGCGGGGAGCGAGACCCACTCGCATTCCCCGCTTTTTTTCGCGATGCGCCCAGGTCAGGGGCGGCGCGACGTGGTTCGCCAGGACTCGCCCGGGAGGCAGCTGACCTGACGCATAGTGTCGCAGTTGGCCGTGCAGACCGCGACATAGCGCGCGATCGGCCGCACTCGGTCCGATAATGTCGATACAGGCGCCGCCGCTTCGGCGCAGCCGATTCCCGGTCCCGGCCATGACTCCGTCTTCCGATTCCGCAACCGCATCTGCCGCTTCCGCCGTATCCTCCGGCGCGCACGAAGCGCCGTTCCCGAAGCGGCTCTCCACGCGCATCGTTGTGCTCTCCACGGTTGCGCTGGCGCTCGTGCTTGCGATGATCAGCGGCACGCTCTGGCTCTCCTGGCAGCTCGAAGGCGGCGGCGCGGCGATCAACGACGCGGGCAGCCTGCGCATGCGCGCGAACGCGGTGGCGATCGCGCTATGGGAAGCCCGCACCGGTCAGCCCTCGCAAGTCGACGCGCAGATGCACCAACTCGACGAGACGCTGCGCGAATTGCGCGACGGCGATCCGGCGCGCCCGCTCTTTCTTCCCGCGGACGCCGGCATCCATGCGCAGTTCGAACGCGTCGCGTCTGCCTGGAATCACACGCTCAGGCCCGCTGCGCTAAGCGACCTCGCCGCCAGCGGGGGCGAGCCCTCGATGTATATCGGCCTGCTGCCCGGTTTCGTCGACGACGCGAACCGGCTCGTCAGCCTGATCGAGCGCGAGAACGCGCGCAAGACCGCGTGGCTGCGCATTTCGCAGGTCGCGCTCGCGGCGCTGTCGTGCGTGGGCACGATGGCGATCGTCTATTTGCTTTACCAGTGGTTCGTGGCGCCTGTGCAGCGCTTGCAGGACGGGCTCGCGCGCATCGAGGCGCGGGAGTTCGACACGCGGTTGCCGGTCGAAACGTACGACGAGTTCGGCCATCTCACGCAAGGCTTCAACCGCATGGTCGCGGAGTTGCAGGCGCTGTACCAGGACCTTGCCGGGCGCGTGGACGCCAAGACCGCGCAACTGGCGGCGCAAAACCGCGAACTCGCCACGCTTTACGAGATGGCGGCGTTTCTCAACACGCCGGGCCCGGCGGAAAGCCTGTGCCACGATTTCCTCACGCGCGTCATGCGCGAATTCGACGCCGACGGCGGCACGGTGCGCGTCGTTTCGCCTGACGACGGCAATCTGCATCTGCTCGTCTCGGAAGGCATGCCCGAATCGATCACGCGCGCAGAGCAGTGCATGCCGGCGGCGGACTGTGCGTGCGGCGGTGCCACGGCCGAGGCGCCGGTCGTATTCGGCCTGGTGGCACAGCCGGGCACGCGCGCGGCCGGCGGAGAAAGCGGCGAAAGCGGCTTGAGCGGCGCTTTCACGCAGCGCTGCCTGAAGGCGGGCTTCTTGAGCGTCGCGGTGTCGGCCATCGTCGCGCAGAACGAGACGCTCGGCACGTTCTCGCTGCACTTCCGGCGCGAGCGGGAGATTCCGCCTTCGGGCGTCCAGCTGCTCCAGACGCTCGGCCGCCACCTGGGCGTCGCGCTCATGAACCGGCGGCTCGTGGCGCTCGGACGCCAGCTCGCCGTGTCCGAGGAGCGCAATCTCGTCGCTCAGGGGCTGCACGACAGCATCGCGCAAGGCCTGAGCTTCCTGAAGATGCAGGTGCACCTGCTCGATGGGGCGGCGCAACGGGGCGACCTCGACGAGATTCGCGAGATCGTGCCGCTGCTCGCGGGCGGCGTAGAGGAGAGCTACGACGACGTGCGCGAACTGCTGCTGAATTTCCGCACGAAGCTCAGCCCAGGCAAGCTGCGGCTCGCCGTGGAGGACACGGTGGCGCGCTTTCGCCGCCAGTCGGACGCCGAGCTGACGCTCGACTATCGCGACGAAGACGGGCCGCCGCTGCCGCCTGACCAGCAGCTGCAGGTACTTTTCGTGTTGCAGGAGGCGCTCTCGAATGCACGCAAGCATGCGCAGGCGCTGCACGTACAGGTGAGTGTCGTGAACGCGCGCGACTTCCGCCTCACGATCGAGGACGACGGCGTGGGCTACGATCCCGCCGATATCGCCTCGCGTGGCGAATCGCACGTGGGCTTCCACATCATGCATGAGCGCGCGCGACGTCTTGCCGCCGTGCTCACGCTGCAGAGCGCGCCGGGGCGCGGCGCGCGCGTCGAACTGGTATTGCCCGCCGCGAGCCGCATGGCCGCGTAAATATGGCCAATGAACCTCGTCGATGGCGCTACGCTCAAAATCAGAAGACATCGCGACAAAACAACGATCCCCATGACCATACGCATCCTGCTCATCGACGACCACACGCTCTTTCGCTCGGGCGTGAGTGCGCTCCTGCAGCGCCAGCCTGACCTGGAAGTGGTGGGCGAGGCGTCGGACGGCGTGGAAGGCGTCAAGCGCGCGAAGCAGCACCTGCCCGACGTCATCCTGCTCGACCTCAACATGCCGGGCCTCTCGGGGCTCGAAACGCTGCAACTGCTGGTGGAAGATCTGCCGGACACGGCGGTCGTGATGCTCACCGTCTCCGAGGAAGCCGACGAGCTCACCGCCGCGATGCGCGAGGGCGCGCGTGGCTTCCTGCTCAAGAGCATCGACGCCGACGCGCTCGTCGCGGCGATCCGCAAGGCCGCGAGCGGCCAGCCGGTGATTACCGAGCACATGACGGCGAAGCTCGTGGAGCAGATGCGCAAGCCTGCGCAGTCGACCGGCGCAACCGGCACGACTGGCGCCGCGCGCGCGAGCGCGGAGGCGCTCACGGCGCGCGAGCGCGACATCGTGCGCGAACTGGCGCGCGGCGCGAGCAACAAGGAGATTGCGCGTGCGCTCGACCTGGCGGAGAGCACGGTGAAGATTCACGTGCGCAACATTCTGCGCAAGCTCAATCTCACGAGCCGCGTGCAGGTGGCGATCTACGCGATGGGGCACGACGGCATGACCGACGTGCCCGGCGAGCCGCGCGGGCGCTGAAGGCCGCGCGCGGGTCTGGGAAAAACGGGCTCAGACGAGCCGCAGATAGATCAGTTCGCGCTTGATATACGCGTAGAAAATCGGCGCGGCGACCACGCCTTGAATGCCGAACGCCGCTTCCATCACGAGCATCGCGACGAGCAGCTCCCACGTGCGCGCCTCGATCTGGCCGCCCACGATGCGCGCGTTCAGGAAGTATTCGAGCTTGTGGATCAGGATGAGGAACACGAGCGCCGTGACCGCCGCGGGCAGGCTCACGGTGAGCGCGATGGCGACGATCAGCGTGTTCGAGATCAGGTTGCCGATCACGGGCAACAGGCCCACCACGAAGGTCACCACGACCAGCATCTTCGCGAGCGGCAGCGGCGCGTGAAACAACGGCAGCGCGAGCAGGAGGAAGAGGCCGGTGAACACCGTGTTGATGGCCGAAATCTTCACCTGCGCGAACACGATGCGGCGGAACGCGTCGGCGAAACGCGACACGCGCGCGACGAACGCGGTCGAAAGCGGCAGCCGGGTGGCGTTCTTCTGCGCGCCAATGGCGATGATCGCGCCGATGATCATGCCGATCACGATATGTCCGAAGATGCGCGCGGCGTTCTTGCCGCCCTGGCCGAGCTGGGTGGCGTGCTCGTGCATGAGCGCGAGCGCCTTGAGCTTCATCTGGGCGACGTCCACGGGCAGATAGGCGGCAATGGACTCGGGAATGCGCCCGCGCGCCTGGTCGACGAACGTCATCATCTGCGCCATGACCTTCTGCACGCTCGGCACGTCGTTTTCGAACTGCTCGATGACGCCCACGGTGAGCCCCGTGAGCACGCCCACGATCACGATGGAAACCAGCACCACGGAAAGCCAGCGGGCGCGGCTGCTCGACATGCGCCGCTCGATGAGCGGCGAAATGGTATGAACGAGCTGGAAGACGAGCATGCCCGCGAGCAGCGCGCCGAGCAGGTTCAGGTGCAGCACCGCCAGCATGCCGGCGAGCGCGGCCACATAGCTGCCGATTTCCACTGCCGAAAGCTTCGGCAGGCTCATGTCGCTCGTGAGCCTGACCGGCCGTGGCCGCAGGTCGCGCACCTGTTTATCTTCCGTCGCTTCGTTGCGCTTGACCATGTTGGGTGTATTCCGTCTCCAAACTTCGGGGGCGCACGCGCCCCTGCCCCGTTGTTGCTGCAGCTATTTCTACTGCTAAATTTCCGGCCCGGTCGTCAGCCCGCCTGGCGGGTCATTTGCCCGAGGCCGTGTCCAGCGCGGCGATCTGGCGCTTGAGCAGCGGCGCGAGATAGCGGCCCGTGAAGCTTGCCTTCGACTTCGCCACCTGTTCGGGCGTCCCCTGGGCCACGATCTGCCCACCGCCCGCGCCGCCTTCGGGTCCCATGTCCACGACCCAGTCGGCGGTTTTGATTACATCGAGATTATGCTCGATGATGACCACCGTGTTGCCCTGATCTCGAAGCCGGTGAATCACTTCGAGCAAAAGCGCGATGTCGTGGAAGTGCAGGCCCGTGGTCGGCTCGTCGAGTATATACAGCGTGCGGCCCGTGTCCCGCTTGGAAAGCTCGAGCGAAAGCTTCACGCGCTGCGCCTCGCCGCCCGAGAGCGTGGTGGCCGACTGGCCGAGGCGGATATAGCCGAGGCCCACATCGAGCAGCGTCTTGAGCTTGCGCGCCACCACCGGCACCGCCTTGAAGAACTCGTAGGCGGCTTCCACCGTCATGTCGAGCACTTCGCTGATGTTCCGGCCCTTGTATTGAATCTCCAGCGTCTCGCGGTTGTAGCGCTTGCCGTGACAGACATCGCAGGGCACGTACACGTCGGGCAGGAAGTGCATTTCCACCTTGAGCACGCCGTCGCCCTGGCAGCTTTCGCAGCGTCCGCCCTTCACGTTGAACGAGAAGCGGCCCGACTCGTAGCCGCGTTCCTTGGCGGCCGGCACGCCCGCGAACAGTTCGCGGATGGGCGTGAACAGGCCCGTGTAGGTGGCCGGGTTCGAGCGCGGGGTGCGCCCGATCGGCGACTGGTCGACGTTGATGACCTTGTCGAAGTGCTCCAGGCCCTCGATCGCCTCGAACGGCGCAGGTTCCGCCGACGATCCATACAGATGCTGCGACACCGCGTGATAAAGCGTGTCGTTGATGAGCGTGGACTTGCCCGAGCCCGAGACGCCGGTCACGCAGGTCAAAAGACCGACGGGCAGGTCGAGCGTCACGTGCTTGAGGTTGTTGCCGTGGGCCTCGACGATGCGCAGGCGGCGCTCGCCGGGCTCGATGCGCTCGTCGGGATAGTCGATGCGGCGCGCGCCCGAGAGGTACTGGCCCGTCATCGAAGCCGGATCGTGTTCGACTTCCCCTGGCGTGCCTTGCGAAATCACCATGCCGCCGTGCTCGCCCGCGCCCGGACCCATGTCGACCACGTAGTCGGCCATGCGGATCATGTCCTCGTCGTGCTCGACAACGATCACCGAATTGCCGAGGTCGCGCAGGTGCTTGAGCGTGGAGATCAGGCGGTCGTTGTCGCGCTGGTGCAGGCCGATGGACGGCTCGTCGAGCACGTACATCACGCCCGTCAAGCCGGAGCCGATCTGCGAGGCGAGGCGGATGCGCTGCGCCTCGCCGCCGGAAAGCGTCTCGGCGCTGCGCTCGAGCGAGAGATAGTCGAGCCCGACGTTGTTGAGGAACATGAGGCGCGCGACGATTTCCTTGACCACCTTGTCGGCGATCTCGCGCTTTGCACCTTCGAGGTGCAGCGTCTGGAAGTAGCCGAGCGTGTCGCGCAGCGGCCAGCCGCTCACTTCATAAATGGCGCGCGCCTCTTCGCCCGCGCCGATGCGCACGAAACGCGCTTCGCGGCGCAGGCGCGTGCCTTCGCAGTGCGGGCAGGCCTGGTTGTTCTGGTACTTCGACAGCTCCTCGCGCACGGCGGCGGAGTCGGTCTCGCGGTAGCGGCGTTCGAGGTTCGGGATGATCCCCTCGAACACATGCTCGCGCACCGAAGTGCGGCCGCGCTCGTTGATGTACGAGAACGGAATCTCCTGCTTGCCGGAGCCGTAGAGCAGGGTCTTGCGCACTTTCTCCGGCAGGTCCTCGAACGCGGTGTCGATATCGAAGTCGTAGAACGCGGCGAGGCTCTGCAGCATCTGGAAGTAAAACTGGTTGCGCCGGTCCCAGCCCTTCACGGCGCCCGCCGCGAGCGAGAGCGACGGGTGCGCCACCACGCGCTTCGGATCGAAGAACGTGATCTGGCCCAGACCGTCGCACTCGGGGCACGCGCCCATCGGGTTGTTGAACGAGAAGAGGCGCGGTTCCAGCTCCGGCAGCGAATACGAGCAGATCGGGCAGGCGAACTTCGAGCTGAAGAGGTGCTCGCGGTTCGTGTCCATTTCGAGCGCGATGGCGCGGCCGTCGGCCAGACGCAGCGCGGTTTCGAACGACTCCGCGAGGCGCTGCTTCATGTCGGGGCGCACCTTCAGACGGTCCACCACCACGTCGATGGTGTGGCGCTCGCTCTTCTTGAGCTTGGGCAGCGACTCCACCTCGTAGATCTTCGCTTCTCCTTCGTTGGCCGTGCCGCCGCCCGAGCGCACCCGAAAGCGCACGAAACCCTGCGCCTGCATGTCGTCGAACAGCTCGGCGTGCTCGCCCTTGCGGTCCACGATCACGGGAGCCAGGATCATCAGCTTCGTTTCTTCGGGCAGGGCGAGCGCGGCGTCCACCATCTGCGAGACGCTTTGCGACTCGAGCGGAATCTCGTGGTCCGGGCAGTAGGGCGTGCCGATGCGTGCGTAAAGCAGCCGCAGGTAGTCGTGGATCTCGGTGACGGTGCCGACGGTCGAGCGCGGGTTGTGCGACGTGGCCTTCTGCTCGATGGAAATAGCCGGCGACAGACCCTCGATCAGGTCGACGTCGGGCTTCTCCATGAGCTGCAGGAACTGGCGCGCGTAGGCCGACAGGCTTTCCACGTAACGGCGCTGGCCTTCCGCGTAAAGCGTGTCGAACGCCAGCGAGGA
Organism: Paraburkholderia sp. BR10141; assembly: GCF_056155635.1. Taxonomy (NCBI): domain Bacteria; kingdom Pseudomonadati; phylum Pseudomonadota; class Betaproteobacteria; order Burkholderiales; family Burkholderiaceae; genus Paraburkholderia; species Paraburkholderia sp. BR10141. The sequence continues at coordinate 352,430 of NZ_JBMIQH010000004.1, forward strand.
CTTGCCCGAGCCGGAAAGCCCGGTGATCACCACGAGCTTGTGGCGCGGCAGGTCCAGATTGACGTTCTTCAGGTTGTGGGTTCGGGCCCCACGGATACGGATCTGTTCCATGAACCTGCGGGAGAAAGGGAAACCAAACCTGCTACTATAACGACTTTTCCAGACCGCCGTTACGGCTTGCTGACGGTCTTTGAAAGGGCCCGGAGCGGCAAGTGCAAGGGCCTCGAAAGAGGCGCGTCAGGGGGCGTCCCGGTCAACAAACGTGCGGGCACTTGCGGTCCGAACACATAACGCTCCGATGTCCTCCAATTCACCCGCTACCTCTTCACGCATGAGCGCGCCAGAGTTGCGCGCGACCGTCTCGCTGGCGGCGATCTTCGCGCTGCGCATGCTCGGTCTGTTCATGATCATGCCGGTGTTTTCCGTCTACGCGAAAACCATTCCCGGCGGCGACAACCTGCTGCTGGTCGGCATCGCGCTCGGTGCATACGGCGTCACGCAGTCGCTTCTCTATATTTTCTACGGCTGGGTTTCGGACATGGTGGGCAGAAAGCCCGTCATCGCCACCGGCCTCGTCATCTTCGCGATCGGCAGCTTCGTCGCGGCGGGCGCGCACGACATGGTGTGGATCATCGTCGGGCGGGTGATCCAGGGCATGGGCGCGGTGTCGTCGGCCGTGCTGGCGTTCATCGCCGACCTGACGGCCGAGGAGCACCGCACCAAGGCCATGGCGATGGTGGGCGGCTCGATCGGCATGTCGTTCGCCGTGGCCATCGTCGGCGCGCCGATCGTGTTCCATTGGGTCGGCATGAGCGGCCTGTTCGCGCTGGTCGGGGTGTTCTCGATCCTCGCGGTGGGCGTGGTGATCTGGGTCGTGCCCGACGCGCCCAGCAAGCCCGTGCACGTGCGCGCCCCGTTCGCCGAGGTGCTGCACAACGTGGAGCTGCTGCGCCTGAACTTCGGCGTGCTCGTGCTGCACGCCACGCAGACGGCGCTCTTTCTCGTCGTGCCGCGCCTGCTCGTGGACGCGGGCCTGCCGGTCGCGTCGCACTGGATGATCTACCTGCCGGTCATGGGCCTCGCGTTCGTCATGATGGTGCCCGCCATCATCGTCGCGGAGAAGCGGGGCAGGATGAAGGCCGTGCTCGTTTCTGCGATCGGTCTTATCCTGATCGGCCAGCTTTTGCTCGGCTCGCTCGCGCATACACTTGTCATCGTGTCGGCCGTGCTGTTCGTGTACTTCCTGGGCTTCAACATCCTGGAGGCTTCGCAGCCTTCGCTCGTGTCGAAGCTCGCGCCGGGCAACCGCAAGGGCGCGGCCACGGGCGTGTACAACACCACCCAGTCGATCGGGCTCGCGCTCGGCGGCGTGGTGGGCGGATGGATCCTCAAGCACGAGGGCGCGAGCGCCGTCTTTTACACGTGCTCGGGGCTCGTCTTGTGCTGGCTTATAATCGCGGCCAATATGAAGGCGCCGCCCAAGCGGGCAGAAGCCACGCGGGCTTGACCCGGGCGGGCCTGAGTTAGAACCAGCGGTTCACAGCAACGCAATTCGCGGAGGCGGTCCGCGACCGGCGAAGGCGCATGACACATCAGGCGCTCGCCGGCGCGCACCGCGCGGCCGCTCCTCGCAACGGAATCAAACAGGAGAAATTCATGGCATCCGTGAACAAGGTGATCCTCGTCGGCAACCTCGGCGCCGATCCGGAAGTGCGCTATCTGCCGAGCGGCGACGCCGTGGCGAACATTCGCCTCGCCACGACCGACCGCTACAAGGACAAGGCGTCCGGCGAGTTCAAGGAAATGACCGAATGGCACCGCGTGTCGTTCTTCGGGCGCTTGGCCGAGATCGTCTCGGAGTACCTGAAGAAGGGTTCGTCGGTGTATATCGAAGGCCGCATCCGCACGCGCAAGTGGCAAGCGCAGGACGGCACCGACCGTTACTCGACGGAAATCGTCGCCGACCAGATGCAGATGCTGGGCGGCCGCAGCGGCGGCGCCTCGATGGGCAGCGACATGGGCGACGACGGCGGCTACAGCCGTGAGCAGTCCGCACCGCGCGGCGGCGGCCGTGCTTCGGGCGGTGGCGGCGCGCCGCGTTCGAGCGGTGGCGGTGCCGGCGGCGGCGCAGGCGGCGGCCGTTCGAACGCGCCGGCTGGCGGCGGCTTCGATGAAATGGACGACGATATTCCGTTCTAAAGCGTTCGAACAGATCGGCAGGACCTGAAGCCCCGGCTCGACCTTGCGGTCGAGGCGGGGTTTTTCATTTGTGCGTGCGGACCGAGCGAACCACGCGAGTCGAGCGCCGACCCGCTGCGACGTTTTCGCGCACACAGTCAATTCTCCGCCTCAAGCGACACGTTTTCTGATTTTTGTCACGGCAAAACTCCCGCCGGCGCGCGACCATTTAAAAGATGCATTGATTTTGCATCTTACAAGACGGCTCGCGCCGTCACCCCACAAGGAAAAGGAGTAAACCGTGTTTTGCTATCAATGTGAACAGACCGACCGCACCCAGGCCATACCGGGCTGTGCCTCGGCCAAGGGCAACTGCGGCAAGGACGCCACGACTGCGGATCTGCAGGACCTGCTGATCTACGCGGCCAAGGGCATTGCACAGTATGGCGCGCTCGCGCGCGGCCTCGGCAGCCCCGATCGCGAAGCCGACCGCTTCATGCTCTACGCGCTGTTCACAACGCTCACCAACGTCAATTTCAACGCCAGCCGTTTCGTGGCGATGCTGCGCGAGGCAGCGCAACACCGCGATCGCGTGAAGTCGACCTGCGAGGCGCTCGCGCACGGCGTCGCCAATGCGCAGCCGGGCGGCGCCGCGCTCTGGCAACCGGGCAACGACCTCGCCGAACTGCAGGCGCAGGCCGCGCTCGTCGGCATCAAGGCCGGGCTGCCGAAGGTAGGCGAGGACGTTGTGGGCTTGCGCGCCCTCGTGCTCTACGGCCTCAAAGGCGTGTGTGCCTACGCTCATCACGCGCGCGTGCTCGGATACGAGAGCGAAGAGGTCTACACGGGCGTGGAGGCGGCGCTCGTGTTTCTCGCGAGCGAACCCACGCAGGCCGGCGATCTTCTTGAACATGCGCTCGCCCTCGGCAACCTGAACCTCAAGGTCATGGAACTGCTCGATGCGGCAAACACGGGCCGCTTCGGCATGCCCGAACCCACTGCCGTGCGCGTGACGCCCGCGGCGGGCAAAGCCATCCTGGTTTCGGGCCACGACCTCGGCGATCTGGAGGCGCTGCTCGAAGCCACCCAGGGCACCGGCGTGCAGATTTACACGCACGGCGAAATGCTGCCCGCGCATGCTTACCCGAAGCTCAAGGCTTATCCGCATCTGGCAGGCAACTACGGCGGCGCATGGCAGGACCAGCAATCGGACTTCACTCATTTCCCCGGCCCGATCCTGATGACCTCCAACTGCCTGATCGAGCCGCTGCCGCAGTACCGCCAGCGCATCTTCACGACAGGGCCGGTAGGCTGGGCCGGCGTGCGCCATCTCGAGCATCACGCGTTCGCGCCGGTCGTGCAGGCCGCGCTCGCGCTGCCGGGCTTCCGCGAAACGACGCCGGAGGAAACCATCACCATCGGCTTTGCGCGCAATACGGTGCTCGGCGTGGCCGACAAGGTGATCGACGCGGTGAAGGCCGGACAGATCCGCCACTTCTTCCTGATCGGCGGCTGCGACGGCGCCGCGCCGGGCCGCAACTACTACACCGAGTTCGCGCAGGGCGCGCCCGGCGACACCGTCGTCATGACGCTCGGTTGCAACAAGTACCGCTTCAACCGTCACCAGTTCGGCGACATCGGCGGCATTCCGCGCCTGCTCGATCTGGGCCAGTGCAACGACAGCTATTCGGCGATCCAGATCGCGATCGCGCTCTCGAAGGCCTTCGACTGCGGGGTGAACGATCTGCCGCTCACACTCGTGGTGTCGTGGTTTGAGCAGAAGGCCGCCGCGGTGCTGCTCACGCTGCTCGCGCTCGGCCTGCGCAACATCCATCTCGGACCGACGTTGCCCGCCTTCCTCACGCCGAATGTCCTCGACATCCTCGTCGAGCAGTTCGGCATTTCGCCGATCGGCGAGGCGCAGGCGGACCTCGCCGCGGCGCTCGCTCGCAAGGCCGCTTGAGCGCGGGTGAAAGGTCATGAGTTATCAAATCGAGCTCACCACGCGCGACGGCCAGGCGTTCGGTTTCGCGTGCGAGCCGGGGCAGGACGTGCTGAGCGCGGCGGCGGCGGCGGATATCACGCTGCCCTCGCAGTGCCGGCGCGGCAGCTGCGGCGCGTGCCACGCCACCGTGACTGAAGGCGCGTACACGCTTGGCGACCACAGTGCGGACGCGTTGCCGTCCGGCGACCCGCACGCGGTTCTGCTGTGCCGCACGAGACCTTCGGCAGACTTGCGCGTCGCCGCGCCGTACGACGGCACGAAGGTGCTGCTGCAGCCGGTCGCCGCGCGCACGGCGCGCATCGCCGCGCTCGACACGATCGCCGACGACACGCGCCGTCTCGAACTGCTGCTCGACGCCGACGACACGAGCGGCAGCGCCGCCGAGTTCGAAGCGGGCCAGTTCGCGGAGCTGGAGCTGCCGAAGGGCGGCGTGAAGCGCCCGTTCTCGCTTGCCAACACGAGCAACTGGGAGGGGCGTCTCGAGTTCCTGATCCGGCTGCGGCCGCAAGGCGAGTTTTCGGCGTATCTGCGCGAGCGAGCGCAGCCGGGCGACGTGCTCACCGTTCACGGCCCGCAGGGCGGCTTCGGTTTGATCGCCGACAGTCTGCGCCCGCGCTGGTTCGTGGCGGGCGGCACGGGTCTCGCGCCCGTGCTCTCGATGCTGCGCCGCATGGCCGAATTCGGGGAAATGAACGACGCGCGGCTCTTCTACGGCGTGAATCGCGAGAGCGAACTTTTCCTGCTCGACGAACTGGACGCACTTCGGGAGGCGTTGCCGCAACTGCATGTCGAGCTTTGCGTGCGCGAAGCGGGCGATGGCTGGCAGGGCTCGCACAGCACCCCTGTCGACGCGCTCGCCGCCGCGTTGGCAGACGCTGGCGCGGCACCCGAACTCTACGTTTGCGGTCCGCCCGCGATGGTGAGCGCCGCGCAGGCGGTGGCGGCGCGCGCACGCGTGCCGTCCACGCAGTTCGTGAGCGAACGCTTCACGGTCTGAGCAGCAATGCAGTGAGTCGTGTTTCTTCGTGTCTGATTGACCTCGCCTTCGGGCGGGGTTTTTTTTCGCGTCTCGGGCGGCCATGCACGGCACTTCCGAGCGATCTGTTCAAGCGATTGACATTCAGTCATTAACTGTCAAAATGTCCAATATCATGATGCCAACCCGAAAAACCCGTTCCGGCCTTTCCACTGACGAAAATGCGCTGCTCCTGCGCGAAGGCGAGAAGATCGTCGCGGCGCTCGGGCAGACGCTCGCGCCGCTCGTCGAGGTCGTGCTGCACGACCTCACGCGGCCCGAGCACTCGGTCGTGGCGATCGCGAACAATTTGTCAGGACGGCAAGTCGGCGACGCCGCCACCGAAATGGGCCTCGCGCGCATCACCGACTCCGGCTTTCCCGAAGTCGTGGCCAACTATCCGAACCGCTTTCCCGACGGGCGTCCGGCCAAGAGCACATCCATCGGCCTGAAGAACAGCGCGGGCGAGTACGTCGCGGCCCTCTGCCTGAACATGGATGTGTCGCTGATCGGCGCGGTGACGGCGGGCCTCGGCCAGCTGATCCAGACGAGCGCGGCTGCGCCCGTCGCCGAAACGCTCGCACCGCGCGGCGTGGGCTGTGTGCGCGAGGCGCTCGAACGCTTCGCTGCCACGCGCAACACCACACCGATCGGCATGACGCTCGCGCAGCGCCGTGAGGCCGTGCGCGAGCTCGCGACAAACGGAATGCTGAACCTGCGTCATGCGCTCGCCGACGTGGCCACCACGCTCGGCGTGGCGCGCTCGACCGTCTACACCTACCTGCCAGCCGAAGAACGACCATGAGCACTCTGCCTATTACCTTCGAAGACGTCGCCGCCGCCCACGAACGCCTGCGTGGCGTCGCGCACCGCACGCCGGTTCTGACTTCCAGCACCGCGAACGAACGCACGGGCGCGCAGCTTTTCTTCAAATGCGAGAACCTGCAGCGCATGGGCGCGTTCAAGTTCCGCGGCGCCTATAACGCGATCGCGCAGTTCACGCCGCAGCAGAAGGCGGGCGGCGTGATCACGTTTTCGTCGGGCAACCATGCGCAGGCGATCGCGCTGTCGGCGCGTCTGCTCGGCGTGAAGGCCGTGATCGTCATGCCGCACGACGCGCCCGCCGTGAAGGTCGAGGCCACGCGCGGCTATGGCGGCGAGGTCGTCTTTTACGATCGCTATACCGAGGACCGCGAGGCACTCGGCAAACGGCTTGCGGCCGAGCGCGGCCTCACACTCATTCCGCCGTACGACCACGCTCACGTGATGGCCGGGCAGGGCACGGCCGCCAAGGAGTTGTTCGAGGAAACGGGCGAGCTCGACATGCTGCTCACCCCGCTTGGCGGGGGCGGGCTGCTGTCGGGCTGTGCGACCGCCGCGAATGCCCTCTCGCCCGCGTGCACGGTGATCGGCGTCGAGCCCGAGGCCGGCAACGACGGTCAGCGCAGCCTGCAGTTGGGCGAGATCGTCCACATCGACACGCCGAAGACCCTTGCCGACGGCGCGCAAACCCAGCATCTCGGCAACCTGACCTTCGCGGTGATTCGCGAGCGCGTGAGCGAGATCGTCACGGTGAGCGACGCGGAACTCGTCGATACGATGAAGTTCTTCGCGAACCGCATGAAGCTCGTGGTCGAACCCACCGGCTGCCTCGCGGCGGCGGCGGTGCTGCACGGCAAGGTGGACGTGCGCGGCAAGCGCGTGGGCGTGCTCATCTCCGGGGGCAACGTCGACCTGCTGCGCTTCGCCGAACTGGTTCAGGCCGCAGGCTAAAGCGCCTGAACTCAAGCGAGCAGTTGCGCGAGCGCCGCGCGCGCGTTCGTCACGTGCGCGGACTCGCCCGGCCGGCCCGGCAGCAAATGAAATTCGGCCGCGGGCAGTGCAGGCAAGCCGAATGAAGCCGGGCAGGGCATCAGTCCTTCGCCGATCGACGACTCGTTCAGACACGAGATTCCCAGCCCCGCCTTGAGCGCGAGCTGCAGCCCGGCCACGCCCGAAGCCGAATGCGAGATCAGATAGGGCATGCGCGCTTCGTCGAGCAACCTCACGACACGGCGCTGCAACTGGCAGGTCGCCGGCAGCAGCACGAGCGGCCAGGGCGGCGTGAGCGCGGGCCGCTCGCGCAGCGTTTGCGTCGCGCCCACCCACACCAGTTTTTCGCGGCGTATCGACGTGCTCTTGTGCGTGCTGCGGCCTTCCTCCACCAGCCGCAGCGACAAGCCGATGTCGTAGGCGTTATCGTCGGCGCTGCTGTCGATCACGGCGCTCGGCAGCACGGTCACATGCAGACGCAGGCGCGGATGCTGGACCGCGAAGCGCCGGATGATCTCGGCGACGTCGTGCGGCCGGTAATAGTCCGTGATCGCAATGCGCACTTCGCCGTCGAGCGTGCGGCCGAGCATGTCGTCGAAGGCGGCGTCGCAAAGCGCGACGATGCGGCGTGCGTGGTCGAGCAGCTTCGCGCCCGCGGGTGTGGCGGACATGCCCTGCTTGCTGCGCACGAAAAGCGGCTGGCCGACGCGCTCTTCGAGCTTCTTGAGCTGTTCGCTCACCGACGACTGCGAGAGGAACACCCGCTCGGCACCCGCAGAGACACTGCCCGCTTCTGTCACGGCGATAAACGTGCGCAACTGCGCGAGATCGAAACCGCGTGCGTTCATTGATTCGGCTTGATCAGATGCGTTTCATGCAATTCCATGATTCGGAAATTCCGAATATACGGATTGGAATTTCCCGCTTTTCCGATAGATGGTGCGCCTCTACGATGCCCTCAGTCAACCGTTTTCTGGAGATCATCATGGGACGCAGTACGACGCGGGGCGCGGCACACCGCTGGAAAGTGCTCGCGGTGGGCGTGGCGGCCAACGCGAGTTTTGCGGCAGCGCTCGGCGGCATTCCCGCAACGGGCGTCTTGATCCGGTCGGATTACCGTATCGGTACCGGGGAACTGGGTGTCGTGCTCGGCATGCTGGGACTGGGCATCGTGCTGAGCGAGCTTCCCTGGGGACTCCTGACGGATCGCTGGGGCGACCGGCGCGTGTTGCTCACGGGGCTCTCCACGACAGCGCTCGCCCTCGTCGCGATGGCGCTCTGGGGCGCACCGGCGGGCACGCACACGCCCAGCGGCACGGTGCTCGCGGTAGGCCTGCTCGCGCTCGGCCTGCTTGGCGGAAGCGTGAACGGCTCGAGCGGGCGTGCGGTGATGGCGTGGTTCGCCACCCACGAGCGCGGCCTCGCGATGAGCATCCGCCAAACGGCCGTGCCAACCGGCGGCGGGCTGGGAGCGCTCGTGCTGCCCGCGCTCGCCGAGCATGCGGGATTCGCAGCCGTGTACGGCGCGCTCGCGGCGATGTGTGTGGTCTCCACCGTGCTGACGATCGTCTGGTTGCATGAACCCGCGCACGAACAGGACGCCGCGCAGGCGCCACTCGTCGCTCACGAGGCGCTCGGACAGGCACAACGCGCCGTCTCACCGCTGCGCAGCGTCACCGTGTGGCGCATGGTGACCGGCATTGGCGTGCTGTGCGTTCCCCAGGTGGCGGTGCTCTCGTTCGCGAGCATTTTCCTGCATGACGTCGGCCATGCGGGTACCGCAGCAGTCAGCGCGACGCTTGCGGCCGTGCAGGGCGGCGCGGCCTTCATGCGTGTGTACGGCGGCCGTTGGACAGACCGGCACGGCGACCGGCGCATCTGGCTGCGCGGTTGCGCGGCGCTCACCGTCGCGCTGTTCGTCGTGCTTGCCGCGTTGACGGCTTTTGCGTCGCCAGCGCATCGCGCAAGCGCAGCGTTCGTCACCCTGCTTGCCGTGGTGATCGTGCCTGGCGGTATCGCCGCTTCCGCCTGGCATGGCGTTGCCTTCACCGAACTCGCGACGCTCGCGGGCAACGGTCGCGTGGGAACCGCACTCGCCATGGGCAATACCGGCGCATTCCTTGCGTTCTTCGTCGCGCCTTCGGCGATCCCGCTGCTGTTGTCGTGGTTCGGGTGGCCGGCGGTCTGGGCGGCGGCCGCGCTCTGCGCCGCGCTGGCATGGCCCGCATTCGCGGCGCCGCGCGAGCGCAGCGACGCGATGCGCACTGGCGAGCGTCGACAACGCACTCGCGCGCGCGCCGCGGTTTGACCGTACGGAACACAAGCCATATTTAACGTTTCGGAAATCTCCGATTTCGACGGCGGCCTTTCAATGGTCAGATGAACACCTTGTCGATGTTGCTGGTTGCCGATGCGCTCATGCGGCGCATCGCTTCCACGCAGATCCGCCTCGAAGGAGATTCAGTGTGAAGCTACGTATCGTCCTCGCCGACGATCATCCATTCGTTCTGCTCGGCGTTCGCTCGGTGCTCCTTGCAGCAGACGATATCGAGGTCGTGGGGCAAGCGTGCGGCGCGCGAGAGTTGTTGCAGACGCTCGAAGCCGTCCCATGCGACGTGGTGATCACTGACCTCACTATGCCGCCTGTCTCCGGCGAAGCGGAGGACGGCCTGCGCCTCGTGCAGCGTTTGCGCCGCGACTGGCCGCATATCGCCGTGGTCGTGCTGACCGGGGTTGCGAACGCCGTCCTCCTGCGCGCAGTGGCGCACGCGGGCGTTGTCGCCATGTTGCGCAAAACCGGGCCGATGGACGATCTCGCAGCCATCGTGCGCGGCGCCGCCCAGGGTCTCGCCCATCTCAGCCCGGCCATCGAGCGCGAACTCGCGGCCGCCGGCGGACCTTCCGACCTGTGTTTGCCGCGTTTGACGCCGCGCGAATCGGAGGTGGTCCGCAAATTCGCGAGCGGCGGCTCGATCACGGAAATTGCGCGCGCCCTCGGCCGCGACGTGCGCACGGTGAGCTGCCAGAAGCGTGACGCCATGGCGAAGCTCGGCATCAGTAACGACGCGGGACTCTTCGCCTATGTCAGGGCGTACGGACTTCTATGAACCTGCCTCCCTCATCACTGCCGGATCATGCCGCTGCGGCGACCGCTTCCCAGCGCGCCATGCGCGACCACGACGAACAGCGCGCCTGCCTCGCGGCACGCAACATGACGGATACGGCCGACCTCGCGGCACCCGTACGCGTGATCATCGCCGACGACCATCCGCTCGTCGTGCATGCGCTGGACAGCATGCTCACCAGCTATCCCAACGTGCAGGTCGTCGCGTGTGCGCGCAGCGTGCCCGAGCTGTTCGAAGTCGCGGCCCGCAATGCGTTCGACCTCTTGCTGATGGACCTCTACATGGCGTTGCCCGGCGAGCTGGACGGGCTCGAAGCCATCCGCGCCTTTCGCGCCGGGTTCCCGCACAAGGCCGTGGTCGTCCTCACCATGGAAAGCGAGGCCTCGGTGCTGCGCAAGACCCTCGACATGGAAGTGGATGCGGTGCTCAGCAAGCGCGACCGCATCGACCTGATCCCGGTTGCGATCCTGTCGGCGATGGCGCATGAGCAATACATCGGGCCAGTCGTACGCGACCTGCTCACGGAAGCGGCGCGCGCCGAGCGGCGCGAAGAGGTGCACCGCATTCTCACGCGGCGTGAATTCGAGGTGATCACGCACTATGCAACGGGGCTCGGCGTAACGGAAATCGCAGGTCTGCTCGGGCGCAGCGTCAAGACGATCAGTGCGCAAAAGTGCGCGGCGATGAAGAAGCTCGCACTCGGCAACGATATCGAGCTCTATCGCTTCGCGGTCGAATGCGGCGTGACGCAGGGCGAGCAAACCTGAACGGTTCTTCGCACGCGAGGTCTCCCATGCACGCTATCCGGGTCGGTCGAGAAGACGCGCTTCACACGGGCAAGCCGCTGCGCGTGATCGTTGCCGACGACCACGCGTGCATCCGGCTCGGCGTGGCCAGTCTGCTGCGCGCAACGGATCGAGCCCTTGTCGTCGGCGAAGCCGGCAACACGCTCGAGCTCGCCACGCAACTCGATACGACTGAGTGCGACGTCGTCATCTCCGATCTCTGCATGCCGGGGCTGGACGGCGAATATGGCTCTCTCACCCTGCTGCGGCGCCTCGCGCAAACACGAGGCACGCCTGGCGTCGTCGTCCTGAGCATGGTGTCGACGCCGCCCATCCTGACAGGCCTGATGCATCACGGCCTGAACGTCATCGTCGACAAGCGCGACGTCACGCACGATCTCCTGCTCGCCGTTGCCGCCGCTCGCGAGCGCACGCCGTTTCTCTCAAGCCATGCACGCGCAACGCTCGCGAGCGCGGGTGCCGCGTGCGCCCCCTGCTCGGGTGTGCCGAGCGTGCGCGAATGGGAGGTCTTCCAGCTTTACGCGCAGGGTATGTCGGTGCACCAGATTGCGCAGCGGTTTCAGCGTAGCGGCAAAACGATCAGCGCCCAAAAGCGCAGCACGATGCGCAAGCTGGGGCTCGTCACGGAGCGCGATCTGAGCGATTTCGCCATGCAGGTGGGGCTGACCTGATCCATCGTCAGGCGGCGCGTCCCTAAATTAGTCCTTCGATCGCCGGATTTTCTCTCGCCGTGTGTAGCGCAATGCGGCCGGAGTTTTAAGAGTTCTCCTATCTGATTGCAGGAATCGTCTCTCCATAATTCCAAGCTCGACGCATCGCTCGTCAGATATTGCCGACCCTGGGAATGCGTTCGAACGACGGCCAGGTCAGACCCGGGCCGCGATGCAGGCCGGATGTGGAGATGAAACGATGAAGCACGGTAGGCGTTTAGCGGTCGAGGGCGCGGGCACCGCGTGGCTCGTGTTCGCGGGTTGCGCAACCACGGCGCTCAACGCGAGCCCGCCCTCCCAGGGCTTCAACGTTTTCGAGATGGCCGCAGCATTCGGGCTCGCGCTCACGTTAGCGAACTACGCCGCCGCGCGCGCGGCGAGCGCCCATTTCAATCCCGCCGTCACGATTGGCTACGCGTTCTCCGGGCGCTTTCCGGTGCGCGATACCGGGCCCTACCTCGCGGCGCAAACCATCGGGGCCGTTCTCGGCGCGGCCTTGCTCTTGCGCGTGGCGAGCGCGCGCCCGGGTTTTTCCATCGCGGCGTCCGACCTCGGCAGCAACGGCTATGACGATCATTCGCCGACCGGCTACGCCCTCGCTGCCGTATTCCTGCTGGAACTGTCGGCGACCTTCGTGTTCGTCCTCTTCCATCTGCTGATGTCGAGCACGGTCGCACGCCGCAAGACTGCGGCGCTCGCCGTTGGAGCCTGCCTTGCCGCCATCTATCTCATCGCCATCCCGGTGAGCAACGGCGGCGCGAATCCGGCGCGCTCGACCGGCCCCGCGCTGTTCGTCGGCGAATGGGCGCTCGATCAGCTCTGGCTCTTCTGGGCGGCGCCGTTGCTGGGGGGCGCCGCGGCTGGCGTGATTTACCGCCTCGGGAGCCGGCGCTCGCGCATTTGCACCACGTCATCTCGCGACGGCGTCTGAAATCAAGTCTGCCGTGCGCCGATGAAGTCGATTCACCGCATCTTCCGTCTTCGCGCGCGCGCGGCTGCATCGTGGCGGGCGCGCCGACTCGCGTGCGCGTTCGCCTGCTTCGGCGCGCTCGCTGCGGCATGGGTACTCGCGTTTTCCGCGGCAGCGAGCGCCGCGACGTCGTGTGAGCAGACAAACGAGGGCGTCGAACTCTCGCGGCAGGTCGCCCCGACGTTGCCGCGAGAGCTCGTCGTCGGCGTGGTGGAAGGCGGGCGGCCGCCGCTCGAGGTGCTCGACGGCGCCACGCTCACGGGCTTCAGCGCCGACTATCTGCGCCTTCTCGCCGGTGCTGGCGTCAAGCTTCAGCCGCGCGTCTTCGCAGGCATGCCGGCGTTGCTCGCGGCGGCTTGCGCAGGCGATGTCGACATCGTGATGAGCGTCGCGCGTACACCGTTGCGCGAGCGCTGTCTCGCTTTCACGGTGCCGTATCTGAGCGGCACCACTGCATTTGTCACACGTGCCGGGAATACTGCGCTCGCGACCCAGCCGGCGCGCCTCGCGCGTGCGACGTTTGCGGTCGAGCGCGACGAGGCCCTCGAATCGGTATTGCGCGAGCGTTTCGCGCAGGCGCGCTTCGAAACCTTCGCGAGCACGCAGGCAGCGTTGCGCGCCGTCGCTCAGGGTCAGGCCGACGTCTATGCAGGTTTTTCGCCCGTGGCGCGCGATCAGCTCACGCTCGAAGAATTCCGGGATCTGCGCGTCGCCTTCGCGGAGCGCGAGCGCTTGCGCGAGTTGCGTTACGCCGTGCCGGTCTCGAGGTCGGACCTGCGTGACCGGCTGGACCTTCTGCTCGCTGGCGTGCGGCCTGCCGCGGCGGCGGCCGAGCGGGCGCGCTGGTTCGAAGGCGACGCGCCAGCACAGGCGTCGCCGCCCGGGTTCAGCCTGGGCGCTGACGAGCGCGCGTGGCTGCGCGCCTTGTCGCCGCTGAAAGTGGGCTACGACAGCGGCTGGCTCCCGTTCAGCTTCACGAACAAGGCTGGAGAGCCGGCGGGCATGGCCGTCGACTATCTCGGCTATCTGGGGCGTACCCTCGGCGTTACCTTCGAGCGCGTGCCGATTTCTCCCTGGACGAGCACCGGGGACGCAATGCAGCGTGGCGAGATCGCGCTCGCCGCAACCTCGGTCGGCGATGGCGTGTTCGGCACAGGCGTAGCGTACACGGAAGCGTTCGAGCACTATCCGCTCGTCATGGTGGGGCGCCGCGACGAGCCGATGGCGCGCTCGCTTGCCGACTTTGCGGGCCGCCGCATCGTGCTGGCGCCGCACACGCCGGCCATGCAGGCGTTGCCGGGTACGCAGCTCGTGCGCGCCGCCAGCCTCGACGCGGGGCTCGCAATGATCGGTCGCCACGAGGCCGACGTGCTGGTGGGCAACGCGGCCGCGCTCGACGAGCCGCTCAGCGGCACCTATCTCGACACGCTGAAGGTGCTGGGAGCGGTGGGTGTCGACGATTCGACGGCATTTGCCGTGCGCTGCGACCTTGCCCCGCTCGCGCGGCTCATCAATCGCGCGCTCGACGCGATGCCGCCCGTCGAACAGCAGCGCATCCGCAATCGCTGGACCGCTGCCGTCGCCACTCGGGCCGGGGGCTGGAGCGTGAACGCGCTGCGGCTGCTGCCGCTCCTGATCGTGTTCGGCGTGCTGCTGCTCGTCACGCTGCGCGCCTATGTGCTGCTCCAGCGAGAAATGCACCGGCGGCGGCGCGCGGAGCAGGTGCTCGCGCGCCAGGTGGAACTGCAGGACACGATGATGGAGATGATCCCGTATCCGCTCGGTGCACGGGATCTCGAAAACCGCTATCTCGCGATCAATCGCGCCTACGAAGAATCGACGGGCCTCGCGCGCGCCAGGGTGCTGGGGCGCACAGGTTCGGCCGTGATGGCGTGGGGGCCCGAAAACAGCCGCCGCATGGACGATCTCTACCGGCTCACGATCGTCGAGGGGGAGAGCCAGCGTGTCGAACTGACGTTCGAGGACGCGCTCGGGGAGACACGTCATGGCATTTTCTGGACACGCCTGTGCCGCGACCTGCAAGGCGCGCCGTTCTGCGTGCTCGGCACGATGATCGATGTCACCGACATTCGCCGCGCCGAGTTGCGCGAGCGCGAATCGGAGCGGCTTCTTTCGGAGGTGACGGGTTCGCTGCCCGCGATCGTATTCCAGTTGCGCCGATCGCCCGATGGCCGCTACTCGTTTCCGTACATTGGCGGCGACACGCAGCAGCTCCTCGGCAATACCGTCGAGGAGCTGCGCCGCGCGTATTCGGTCGATCTCTCGCGGGTGGGGCGACAAGACCGCGCGCGCCTTGCATCGCGGCTCGAACGCTCCGCGCGCCGGTTCGTACCCGTGCACGCCGAGTTCCGCTTTCAGGGCGCGGCCGGGTTCGTGTGGGTGCGCGCAGAGTTCGCGCCGCGCCGTGCCGAAGACGGCGCGATCGTGTGGAGCGGCTATGCGCTGGATGCGAGCGTCGAGCACGCGCGGGCCGACGAACTCGAGCATGCGCGCGATATCGCAGAGGCGGCCTCTCGTGCGAAGGACGATTTTCTCGCCATGATGAGCCACGAGATCCGCACGCCGATGAACGGCGTGCTGGGTCTCGTCGAGGTGCTCGAACGTACGCCCCTGAACCCGGACCAGGCGCAGATGGTCGACATGGTGCACGAATCGGCAGGGGCGCTGCTGCAAATCCTCGACGACCTGCTCGACTACTCGAAGATTCAGGCCGGCCATCTCGTCATCGACTCGCAGCCGTTCGACGTGCGCGAACTCGTCGACAACGCCGTTGGGCTGCTGGCCGCGCGTGCGCACGAGAAGGGGCTGAAGGTGCGCGTGGATGTCGAGCCGGACGTCGCGGTGCAGTTGCGCGGCGATAGTGTGCGGCTACGGCAGATCCTCTTCAATCTCCTCAGCAATGCGATCAAGTTCACACCGGCAGGCGAAGTGAGCGTGCACTTTAGCGCGTGCGATATCGGCGTCCGCGGAGGCGCGCCTGCCTGCCAGCGGCTGTCGATCGCGGTGGCCGACACTGGCATCGGCATTGCGCCCGAAGCGCAGGCGCAGCTCTTCGAGCCGTTCGTGCAGGCCGAGACTTCGACCACGCGACGCTTCGGCGGCACGGGGCTCGGCCTCACGATCTGCCGCAAGCTCGCGGCGCTGATGGGCGGCACGCTCGAACTGAACAGCGAAGTCGATCGCGGCACCTGTCTGACGCTGCATATCGAATTGCCCGTGGAAGTGCGTAGCGGCACGGCCGCCGGGCTGCGCGGCAAGCGCGCGCTCGTGGCGTGCGAGGACGCGAGCATCGCCGCCGCATTGATGCATTTTGGCTCGGCGCTCGGTATGGAAATGCGTCGCGCCGCGCCAGCGGACCTCGCCCGCGCCGTAAGCGCGGACAAGGCCGATCTGGTGTTCGTGTCGGAAGCGCTGGCCGAGCAGTTGGGCAAACCCGGTGTGCCTGTGCTTTGTCTGACGGACAACCCGAAGCCTAGCGGTTATCGCGTCGTCGAGAGCGGCGTGCGCGTGAGCGTCAACCCGTTATCCTGGCGGGGCTTGAGCGCCGTTTGCGCGCTGGCGCTGGCGGGGCTGCCGGTCAAGGCTGCCAGCCCGTCGCGTCCTGCCGCCGATGTCGAAACCACACTCCCGGCGCCCGATCGCGAGCAGGAACGCGCTGCTAGCCGCCTCATCCTCGTGGCAGAGGACCATCCCGTGAATCAGGAACTGATCCGCCATCAACTGGCGTTGATCGGGTTCGCTTGCGACGTCGTCGACGACGGTGCGAAGGCGCTCGAAGCGCTGGCCGAATGCGAATACGGCTGCCTGATCACCGACTGTCATATGCCGAACGTATCGGGCTACGATCTCGCCCGGCGCGTACGCCAAATGGAACAGAAGGCGCACGGCGCGCGGCGCTTGCCGATCCTCGGCATCACGGCCAATACGGCGCCCGAGAACCTGAGTCAATGCAGCGAAGCGGGCATGGACGATTGCCTCGTCAAACCCACGCGCGTGGCCACGCTGCGCGAGCATCTCGCGCGCTGGTTCGGCGTGGAGGGCATACAGCGCACCGTGCAGGACGAAGTCGTGCGCGAGGCAGGCGCGAACGGACAACGGGCGGGGCAAGCAGCGTTGCGGGCTTCCGGGTCGCCTTCACCGGGACGCGACGGAAAGCTCGCGGAAAAGCCTGCAAACGCGCGGGCGTTCGAGCCGCTGGATCTCGCGCATATGATCCAGGTTTGGGGCGGCGAGGCGACCGTGAAGACGTTGCTCGGCTCGTTCGTTTCGGCGATGCGCGACGACCTGGATGCCTTGCCGCCGCTCCTCGAACAAGCCGATGTCGCGGGCCTGCGCGAATGGCATCACCGGCTTGCCGGTGCGGTGGGCGTGCTGCAGTACCCTGCGCTGCTCGCCGAGCTCGAGACGTTTCGCGGTCATATGAACGGTCACACTGCCGGTCAACTGCGTGAGGAAGGCTATGCGCTCATCCGCACTTGCCAGGCGATGCTGGTCGGAATCGAGCAGCAGGTCGCGCTGCTCGCGTGAATGATGTACATCAGGAAATCGACTGGCGCAGGGCAATAGAGCGGAAAAACAGGCGAAAAAAAACGCGGCCGAAGCCGCGTTCAAGCTTGGAGACCCTTCGATGAAGAGTCACTTCTCGCACTGGGTAGCTTAGCCGCCGTGCGACGAGAAATCGAGACAATTTCGATCAATTAACTATTACAGGAAGTGCAGGTAATCGCGCTTGCTGCCGCGGTGTCATGGCGGCGAAATGGTTCGACCGTGAAATCGATGAACGAGCGTGTTTTTGCCGGAACGTACGCGTTGTCAAATGGTGGTTCGTCAAACGATGGCGCCAAGACACTTCGCTATGCAAATCAATTCGGTGTTGCGTCCATGCACCTCGAACGGTTCTTCGCCATCGCTTCCAGGCATTCGGTGGCAATACCCGATGGCAGGAAGGGAGTACCTGGGTTGCAAGGCGTCGCTTGCGGCGCATTTTTTATTGCACGCAGCTTACGTTGGGCCGACATCGGCGCAGCGGACGCGCCCAGCCGATTTGCTCTAGCATGTGAGAGCGCGGTTTTGCGCCTTCTGGCGCAGCGCGCCACAAAAACAGGAGAAATTCCATGAATTTGCTTCGTCCGCTGCAGCTCGCTCTCGCTCTGTGTGTCCTTGCCTCCAGCGCCGCGTATGCCGACACCGTTGCCCTTAAGGCCGATCTCGAACCGTCCAGCGAAGTCCCGCCGCGCGTGAGCCAGGGTCACGGCATGCTCAACGCCACCTTCGACACGTCCACGAAAACGCTGAACTGGACGATCACCTATGAAGGCCTCTCCGGCCCGGCTGCCGCCGCGCACTTCCACGGCCCGGCGCCGGTCGGACAGAACGCCAACGTGCAGGTACCGATTCCGAAGGGCGAACTGGCGAGTCCGATCAAGGGCTCCGCCACGCTCAACGAGCAGCAGGTCACCCAGCTGATGGGCGGACAGTGGTATTTCAACATTCATACGGCGCAGAACCCGTCAGGCGAGATTCGCGGTCAGGTGCTGCCCGCCAATTGACCGGCCCTCGATCGTTCGCCTCACTCGCCGCACCGTGCGCGCCGCGCGTTCCCGCGATCGAAGTCTGATTGCGGGACGCCATCGACCGACCGCCGCCGAGTGCTGGTCGAGGCCAGTTTGAGTGCTGCGGAGGGGCTGAGCCGATGAGCTGGCAAAGCAGGCTGATCTGCAGGTTCTTGCGCCGCACCTTCCGGCCGCAAACGCGCAAGTCGATCAACGTCGCGCGCGTGCGCATGCTGACGGCGAGGCGCATCTGGACGCCGGGCGTGCCGAGCGGCTGGCGCCTGCGCGAGCAGTACGACGCCTCCGATGTTCCGATGCGCGGCGAGTGGCTCTTCCGCGAGCGCTTGCCCGCGCATCGCACGCTCCTTTATCTGCATGGCGGCGGCTACTACTTCTGCTCGCCGCGTTCGCAGCGCGCGATCTCGTTCGGTCTGGGCAAGCGCGCCGGCGCCGACGTCTTCTCGCTCGACTATCGCCTCGCGCCCGAGCATCCTTTTCCCGCCGCGCTCGAGGACGCAATGGCCGCGTACCGCCATTTGCTGGCGCAAGGAACGCAGCCCGGCTCGATCGTGATTGGCGGCGATTCGGCTGGCGGCGGACTTGCGCTTGCGACGCTCGTCGCCTTGCGCGACGCAGGCGACGCGCTTCCCGCCGGCGCCGTGCTCTTTTCACCGTGGACCGATCTTGCGGCGACGGGCGCTTCGATACGCGAGAACGACGGGCGCGATCCCATGTTCAGCGGCGCGGTATTCGAGCGCATCGCGCCGTTTTACCTCGGCGCGGCCAGTGCGACCGATCCCTACGTGTCGCCGCTGTATGCCGACTTTCGCGGCTTGCCGCCGCTCAGCCTCTTCGTGGGCAGCTCCGAAACGCTGCTCGATGACACGCGCCGCGTCGCCGAGCGCGCGCGCGCCGACGGTGTGTCGGTGGAGTGCGAGATTGCCAGCGGCATGCCGCATATCTGGCCGATCTATGCGCCGTTCATGCCCGAAGCGCGCCGCACGCTCGACGTCGCCGCGCGCTTCGTGCGCCGCGTGACGACCGTGCCGGCGCGCGGCGACGAAAAACCGCAGCCGCCTCAATCGAGCGAGACATCGATCGCGTCATAGGCCGCGTGCACGGCGGCTTCGCCGTAGCGGCGCTCGAGCCGGCGCACGGTGAAGTGCCCATGCGCCACCTGCTGGAAATGATCGATGAACACGGTGTTGACCATGGCGCCGAGCACCGCGCCGATGGCGGGTATCGATTTCGCTGCGACCTGCTCGCTCACCTGCACGGAGAAGCGCGCGGCCACGGTCTGCATGAGCTTGAGGAGCGCGGTTGAGCCGTGTGCGGCGAAGCCCTTCGTTGCCATTTCCGACGACGCCGCCGATACCGCCTTCGCGAGCGCGCCGCGCGCGATGAAATAGCCGAAGTCGGCCTCGTCGTCGGCGGCCGAGCGGCCGCCCATGCCGAACACGGTCAGACATTGCAGCTGCGTGTCGGTGCTGGCCAGATTCTCGCCTTCGCTACGCGCGATGTCGCAGATCGAGCGAAACATCAGCGTGGTGGTGACGGGCAGCTCGACCGGCAGCGCGAACAGGCCGAACGCGCCGCCTGCCGCGCCCGTGGTCGCCACCGCGAACTTGTGCAGCAGGTTGCTCGGCTTCGCGCTCGTGCGCGCTTGGGCCGTGGAGAGGGCGCTTTGCTTGCCGAGCGTCTTCAGCGCGAGCTGCAGACACTTGCGCAGCGCGGCTTGCGTCGCCTCGGTCACCTTGTCGTTCGCGACGCCGGGTAGCCGCGCGATCAGCTTTTCTACCGGCGCACCCACGATCGCTGCGAGCTTCATGCCGAGTGGCGGCGTTTCGAGCTCATGTTTGGCGCGCCGCAGCGCGTCGAGATCGGCCTCTGTGAAGGCCGCGATGGCGCCCGTGCGGGCCGGATCTGCGGCGGTCGGTTCGGTCGTGGGTTCCATGGCGCTCCCGGATTTTCAGCGACGACGGCGAGGGCATCGCCGCCGTTCGACGCCCCAGTGTAGTGGATCGGACCGTGCTATGATGATCAATCTTTGACGCGTCAACCGTTGCTGGATCAAAAAATGGCCGTTCATACCGCCGCCCACCATTCGAGCGGGCAGGTTCTGCCGTTCCGGGAGTCGCTGCTCGCGATGCTCGGCGTCTCGTTCGTGACGATGCTCGTCGCGCTCGATCAGACCGTCGTCGGCACCGCGCTGCCGACCATCGTCGCCGAACTGCGCGGCTTCGAGCTTTATGCGTGGGTCGCCACATCCTATCTGCTCACCTCGGTCATCACTGTCCCCATTTTCGGGCGGCTCGGCGACTATTACGGGCGCAAGCCGTTCGTGATCGCGTCGATCGTCGTCTTCACCGCCGCATCCGTGCTGTGCGGCGCGGCCAACAGCATGCTGTTCCTCGTGATTGCGCGCGGGCTGCAAGGCATCGGCGGCGGTATGCTGGTCGGCACGGCGTTCGCCTGCATTCCGGATCTCTTCCCCGATTCGGTCGTGCGCCTGCGCTGGCAGGTCCTCATGAGTTCCGCATTCGGTATCGCCAACGCGGTCGGGCCGTCGCTCGGCGGCTTTCTCACGCAGTACTACGGCTGGCGTTCCGTGTTTTACGTGAATCTGCCCGTTGGCCTGCTGTCGCTGTTTTTCGTCTGGAAGTATCTGCCGCATCTGCGCCACGTCGCGCACGAGGCGCGCATGCGGCTCGACTGGCCAGGTGCGCTCCTCATCGCGGTCGCGCTCGGGAGTCTGCAGCTTTTCGTGGAGCGTCTGCCGGGGCACGGTCTCAGCGCTTCGGCCATCGGCCTGCTCGCCCTCGCGCTGGCGGCCGGCTGGGCGCTCTGGCAATGGGAGCGGCGCTGCCCGCAAGCCATCCTGCCCGTCGACATGTTCCGCAACGCGAGCTTGAATGCGCTTTTCACGCTCGCCGTGCTGGGCGGTTTCACGATGTTTTCGCTGCTCTTCTACGCGCCGCTCCTCTTCCAGGGCGGCTTCGGCATGACGCCGAAGGAAGCGGGCGTCGTCATCACGCCGCTCGTGGTGTTCATCACGATCGGCAGTATCGCGAACGGGCGCATCGTCTCGCGCATCCGCAATCCGAACCTGATGCTCTACATCGGCTTCGCAATGCTCGCAGTGGCCTGCTTCGCCGTGGCGCTCGCCACCCGCAACACGCCGCGCGGCCTGCTCATGACGTTCATGATCGTGGCTGGCATCGGCTTGGGCTTCGTCATGCCGAACCTCACGGTGTTCGCGCAGCAGACCGCTGGGCGCGAGCATCTGGGCATCGCCACCGCGCTGTTGCAGTCGCTGCGGATGATCGGCGGCATGATCGGCACGGCGCTCACCGGCACGATGGTCACGCAGCTCTACTCGAGCGGCGTGCAACGCGCGCTGGATGCCGACCACGCCACGCACTGGCTGCCGCAGCTCGCCGACCCGCAGATCCTCATCAACCGCGACGCGCAGGCTTCACTGATCGCCGATCTCGCCAACGCCGGGCATAATGGCGCGCCGCTGCTCGAAGCCGCGCGCGAGGCCCTCGTGGGCGCGATTCACCGGGGCATTGCCGTGGCGGCGGCGATCGCGGTGGTGTCGATCTGGCAAACCCGGCGCGTGCCGCCCGTCAAGCTGCAGCGCAAGTTGGAGCCCGTGATTCACGCGGATTGAGACGTTCCGCCCCTGGCGGGCACCGGCACGGACCCGGCAAACGCGCGGCGATGATGCCGGCAGGAAGACAAAGCATGGAAATTCAGGATCGCATCGCCGTCATGCAGCAGTTTGGTCGGACCTACCGGACGTTCATGTCGGCGTTCGAGGCGCAGGTCGGCCATCCGCTGCCGCGCTGGCGCATTCTGCTCGCGCTTTACGAGCAGGACGGCGAGTCGTCGCAAAAGCGGCTCGTCGAGCGGCTGCGTGTCGACCCGGGCGCGCTCACGCGCCAATTGAAAGCGCTTGAGGCGCTCGGCTGGATCGCGCGCCGCGCCGACGAGCGCGACAACCGCATCACCAACGTGACGCTGACCGACGCCGGCCGCGCCGTGACCGAAGAGGGGCTGCCGCGCCGCAACGCGTTCCTGGACGTGACGATGTCGCTGCCCGACGATGCGCTCGCGGCGCTGTCGAGCGCGTTGGGGATGATGGAGGCGCGCATCGGCGAGGCCGCTATGGCGGCGGCCGCGCTCGCGCAGGCTCCGCAGGCCGAGCCCGAAGCGGGCTGAGCCTGCACCGATGCGCGCCAAGCTCAGAAGAACGTCTCGATCACTTCCGTCACGCGATATTTCGCATCGACCATCAGCACCTGACGCCACTTGTCGAACGTGAGGCAGGGGTGCGAGATATCGAACGCGATCATGTCGCCGACCTTGAGGTCCGCGCCCGCTGGAATCTTCAGGTAGGCGTGCTGATCCATCATCTGGAACACTTCCCAGCCTTCGCTTGCCGCCACTTCGCGCGGCGCGCCGCCGTTCGCGGGGCGATAGTGGCGCGACGGCTCCGGAAAGCCCGCGTCGAACGCGGCGTCGCGCTTGCCGAAGCCGATGATGGCGCGGCCGGGCTCCGGAATCGACTGCACATAGGCCCAGAGCTGTAGCGCGGGCAGCAGCGCCACGCCCATTTCGCGCGCCACGGGGTTGCGCGTGAGGATCTGCGACTGAGCCTGCTTGTAGACACCCACGTCGTGCGTCACGTAGCAGCCGGGGCGCAGCACCACGTCGATCGCGCCCGCCTGCGTGGCCGGCGCGAACTCTTCCGCGACGATGTCGTACCAGGCCGAGCCCGCGCCCGAAAGCAGCGCGGGCGTGCGCGCGAAGCGGCCCGCGGCGGCCAGTTCCTGGGTGACGTTCAGCGCGTCGCGCAGGAAGGTGCGCACTTCGCTTTCTTCCTTGAGGATGCCCTCGTAGATTTCCACGCCCGCCAGCTTGAGCGAGTCGGGATAGCGCGCGATTGCCGCGAGTACGGCGTTGCGCGTGTCGGTGTCGCGCACGCCCGTGCGGCCGCGCGGCACGCCCAGTTCGAGCAGCACCTGCAGCGTGCGGCCCGCTGCGCGGAAGAACTCGCCCAGATGCTCCACGCCTTCGACCGAATCGACGAGGCAGAAGAACTCGAAGGTCGCGTCGCTGAGCAGTTCGGCAATGATCGCCATGTTGCGGCGGCCCACGAGCTGGTTCGCCATCAGCACGCGCGAGATGCCACCGCGGTAGGCGGCGCGAGTCTGGTGCGCCGTGGCGAGCGTGATGCCCCACGCGCCGGTGTCGATCTGGCGGCGAAAGAGCTGCGGCGCCATCGTCGTCTTGCCGTGCGGCGCGAGCTTCACGCCATAGCGCGTGACGAAGTCCTGCATCCACTTGAGGTTGTGCTCGACGCGGTCGGCATACAGCACCGCAGCGGGCAGGCTCACGTCCTCTTCGAGTAAATTCCATTCGAGGCGCCCGGCGTCCCCGAGCGGCACGCTCGCGCCCGGTACGTTGCCAAGGCCCTTGCTGTTCGGGTCGATCGTTGCACTCTGATAGTTTGTAACTTTCATTTCCCTTCGCTCCATATGCTTCATGCGGCTCCGCTACACCGGCATCTTCAGGACCGGCGTTGACTCGGAGATAGTACACAAAGTAACATCGCTTCGTGAATTGTTATTTATTAACAGACTCCACTGCAATGAACACCGCCGCCGATCCGGCCCGCTTCGACATCGTCGCGCGTATCGCGCAATGCGTGCCCGAATTGCGTCCCGCCGAGCGCGACGTGGCTGCGCTCATTCTCGACGATCTTGCCAGCGCCGCGCGGGCGAGCATCGGCGAGCTGGCGCAGCGTGCGGGCGTGAGCATCGCCTCCGTCACGCGCTTTGCGAAGGCGGTGGGCTGCCACGACGTGCGCGAACTCAAGCTGCGGCTCGCCCAGGCGGCCGCCGTGGGCGACCGCTTCCTGCGCGGTGCGGCAACTGGCGCTTCCGAAGGCGCGGGCAAGCCGCGCGCCGCCGACGCGAACGGCGAAGCCGAACCGCTCGCCACGCGCGTCTACGACGAAATTCACACGGCGCTCGCGCGCAACCACGAGCTGCTGTGCCAGGCGCCGTTTGCGCAAGCCGCCGCGGCGCTGGCGCAGGCCCGCATGATCTACGTGTTCGGCATGGGCGGCGGCTCGAGTGCGCTCGCCGACGAAATGCGCTTTCGCCTCGTGCGCCTGGGCCGCCCGGTGGCTTCGTACCAGGACAGCATGCTGCAGCGCATGGTGGCGAGCACGCTTTCGCCCGAAGACGTCGTCGTCGCGCTTTCCGTAACAGGGCGCGTGCCCGAACTCGTCGACGCGTGCCGCATCGCGCGCGACTACGGCGCGAAGCTCGTCGCGCTCACCGCGCCGGCTTCGCCGCTCGCCGCGCTCGCCGACTGGCTCGTGCCGATCGTCGCGAGCGAGACCGATTTCATCTACAAGCCGTCGTCGTCACGTTACGCGATGATGATGGCACTCGACGTGCTCGTGACCGAACTGGCGCTCGCGCAACCCGAAGAAAGCCGCGAGTTGCTGCGCCGCATGAAGCACACGCTGGACGCGCATCGCGGCGGCGGCGAACGCCAGCCGCTCGGTGACTGAGCGTCCAACCAAGAGCCATCCTGAGGAGACGCGTATGCATTCGCACCCCGAAGCCGCCGACACGCTGATCGTCGGCGCCATGCTGTATGACGGCACCGGCGCGCCGCCCGTCGAGCGCGACGTGGCGCTGCGCGACGGACGCATCGTGGCGATCGGCAACCTGTCGAACTGGCTCGCGGAAGAGGTGATCGAGGCCAATGGGCGCGCGCTCGCGCCGGGTTTCATCGACGTCCATACGCACGACGACACGCACGTGATCCGCGCGCCGCAAATGCTGCCCAAGATCAGCCAGGGCGTGACGACGGTGGTGGTCGGCAACTGCGGGATCAGCGCCTCGCCGGTGACGCTCAAGGGCGATCCGCCAGACCCGATGAACCTGCTCGGCGAGCGCGACGCGTTCAGCTATCCGACGTTCTCCGCGTACGTCGACGCCGTCAACGCGGCGCGACCCGCCGTGAACGTCGGCGCGTTGATTGGCCATACGGCGCTGCGCAACAACCACATGAACGACCTGAAGCGCGCCGCCACCGGCGACGAGATCGCGGCCATGCGCGCGCAGCTCGAAGACGCGCTCGCGCACGGCGCGCTCGGCCTTTCCACGGGCCTCGCGTACGGCTCGGCCTTCGAGGCTTCGACCGAAGAGGTCGCCTCGCTTGCCCAGCCGCTCGCCGCCGCCGGCGCGCTCTACACGACGCACATGCGCACGGAGTTCGACGCGATTCTCGAAGCGATGAACGAGGCGTACCACATCGGCCAGCATGCGCGCGTGCCGGTGGTGATCTCGCATCTGAAGTGCGCGGGGCCCACCAACTGGGGGCGCAGCACGGAGGTGCTCGCGTCGCTCGAAAGCGCGCGCAAGTATCAGCCGGTCGGGTGCGACTGCTATCCGTATAGCCGCAGCTCGTCGACGCTGGATCTCAAGCAGGTGACGGGCGACATCGACATCACCATCACGTGGTCCACGCCGCACCCGGAGCAGGCGGGCAAGCTCATCAAGGACATCGCGGCCGGGTGGGGCGTGTCGCAGCAGGAAGCGGGCAAGCGTCTGCAGCCGGCGGGCGCCGTGTACCACAACATGTCCGAAGACGACGTGCGCCGCATTCTTTCGCATCCGGCCACGATGGTCGGCTCGGATGGACTGCCCAACGATCCGCTGCCGCATCCGCGCCTGTGGGGCGCATTTCCGCGCGTGCTCGGCCACTACGCGCGCGACGCGGCCTTGCTGCCGCTCGAAGAAGCGGTGCGCAAGATGACGGGCCTTTCGGCACGGCGCTTCGGCCTTTCGCAGCGCGGCGAGGTGCATGTGGGCTGGCACGCCGACCTCGTGCTGTTCGACCCCGCCCGCGTGCGCGATGCGGCGACGTTCGAGAAGCCGCAGCAGGTGGCCGAGGGCATCGACGCGGTATGGGTGAACGGCGTGCTTTCGTATCGCGACGGGCAACCCACGGGCGAGCGCGCGGGCCACTTCGTCGCGCGCGGCAAACGCGAGGCGCAGGCCGAGGCAATGGCCTTCTAAACCGGCTTTATCTATCGAATTTCGACCCCCGGCGTACGCGGCCCAAAAAGCTGCGCGCGCCGTACGATCTCAAAGGAGCAAACGATGAAACGAATTGGAGCGGAAGGCGGCAAGGGCCAGGGCGGACAGCATCTGCCGTTCGCGCGCGCCGTGGAAGCCGACGGCTGGCTGTACGTCTCGGGCCAAACGCCGATGGAAGGCGGCGAAGTGATCAGCGGCGGGATCGTCGAGCAGTCGCACAAGGCCATCCAGAATCTTTTCGCGATCCTGAAGGAAGCGGGCTATGGCGCGGAGCACGTGGTGCGCTGCGGCGTGTGGCTCGACGACGCGCGTGACTTCACCTCGTTCAACAAGGTGTTCCGCGAGTACTTCGGCGAGCATCCGCCCGCACGCGCCTGTGTGCAGTCGAGCATGGTGGTGGACTGCAAGGTCGAAGTCGACTGCGTGGCTTACAAGGCGCCGGCGGGGAAGTAAGGGCGCGGCTGTTGGCGAGCGATACGCGAAAGCCTGATTGAGTGCCGCACGAAACGGCTGCCGGAATCATCCGGCAGCCGTTTTTTCTTGCTGGTCATGCCGACGGGCTTTTCCGTGCTGAGTTCTGTCCCTCATTAGGCATTCGGCAGATGGCACTCCCATGTGTCTTTTTTCCCAATATATGAGCGACCCAATCACATATTGGAGAACTCGAAAAAACCTGCCTACAATCAGTCCATCCGATAAGCCGCGACTGTCACAGCGCGGCAGACATCGTCGGCAGACCCAGATAAATCCGGCGCACGCGTAACACGCGGAGCGAACCGGACCGCAAAGGAGACGTTCGCCATGCTTCAGCCAGCGCTTTGCGCGGCCACGCGCCGCCCGCCGCTACCTGTCCGAGTCCCGGCCGCCCGCGCGGCGGGCCGTCTCCCGAAGCACGGTTCGCGCGCCGCCTGACGGCACGCGCCTTTCGATCGTCTCTTTTCATCGCCCTCGCCATGAACAAAGCGATGTCTTCCACACTCGCCGCGAATCTCCCCGACGAGGCCGCGCCCGCAAAAAACGCCGCGGCAACCCCCGCGCAAGCGCAGCCGAAAGCCCGCCCCGCCGCCGATGAAATCGGCGTCGCGAGCACGTTGCTCGACGGCTCGATGCAGCAGGCCGGCACCCAGACGCTCCTGCGCGGCCTCGCGATCCTCGAAGCGGCCGCCGCCGGCGTACGCGACCTGCGCTCGTTCGGCGCGGTGCTCGGCACGACGCGCAGCACCACGCACCGTCTCGTTTCGAGCCTCGTGCAGGCGCGCTATCTGCGCCAGGTGCAGGGCGGCTACCTGCTCGGGCCGAAGCTCATCGAACTCGGCACCATCGCACTCGAGCAGATGCCGCTCACGGCCGTTGCGCGCCCGCATCTGCAGGCGCTCGCCGACGAAACGCTCGACACGATCCACCTCGGCGTGCGCGACGGCGACGACGTGCTGTACATCGACAAGATTCCCGGCCAGCGGGGCCTCGAAATGCGCTCGCGCGTGGGGCACCGCATGCCGCTCGCGTCGACAGGCATCGGCAAGGCGATGATGCTCGACCTCGCGCCGCAATCGTGGCGCGACCTGTTCGACGCTTCGCGCCGCACGCTCGCCGGCGTGAGCTTCCGTCCCGATCACAGCCTCGAACCCGATACCTTCCTCAAGCGCATGGCGACTTATTCGGCGGGCGGGTACACGTTCGATCTGGAGGAGAACGAAATTTCGATCCGCTGCGTGGCGGCGCCCGTGCGCGACGCTTCCGGCGCGATCGTGGCGGCGCTTTCGGTGGCGAGCACGATTCCCTACATGCCGCTCGAGCGCATGGACGAACTGATTCCCGTCGTGCAGCGCGAGGCACGCGCGATTTCGCAGGAACTGGGCTGGCGTGCGCCGCAGCCCACCACGCGCAGGATTCGTCGATGAAAGCACGCGAGAAGCCTGTAAGCGGCGCGGCGATCGATGCCGGCGACGCCGCGATCGCTCGCGAAGCCGCGCTCATCGCGCTCGACTGGGGCACGACCTCGCTGCGTGCGTATCTGTTCGATGCGGCGGGCCAGGTGATCGCCACGCGCGTTTCGACGGCGGGAATCATGAACCTGCCCGTGCCCGCCGAAGAAGGCGGCTTCGACGCCGCCTTCGACGAAGCGTGCGGCGTGTGGCTCGCGCAGGCTCCCTCGCTGCCCGTGCTGGCCGCGGGGATGGTCGGCAGCGCCCAGGGCTGGGTGCAGGCACCGTATGTCGAAACGCCCGCGAGCGCTCAGGCGCTGGTGGCCGGCATCGTGCGCGTGCGCGCCGCATGCGGCGCCGAAGTCGCCGTGGTCCCGGGCGTGCTGGAGCCGGGTGCGCTGCCCAACGTGATGCGCGGCGAGGAAACGCAAATCTTTGGCGCGCTCGGCGCAGCGGGTGACGACGCCGAGCCGCAAACGGCGCTAGTCGGACTGCCCGGCACGCACGCGAAATGGGTGGTGGTGGAGGGCGAGCGCATTGCGCGCTTCTATACCTTCATGACGGGTGAGGTCTACGCGGCGCTGTGCGCGCACACGATCCTCGGCCGCACGATGAAGCATCCCGTCGAGCCCGACACCGCGGCGTTTCTGCGCGGCGTGAGCGTGGCGCGCGAGCAGGGCTGCGTGGGACTGCTGGCCACCGCGTTCAGCACGCGCACGCTCGGCCTCACGGCCCAGCTCGCCGCCGACGAGCAGCCCGACTATCTCTCGGGCCTCGTGATCGGCCATGAGCTGGCGGGCCTCGAAGCGGCGCTGGCGCGGCGCGACGTGACGCTCGCCGGCTGCGCGCCGCAGCTGATCGGCGCCGAGGCGCTGTGCGAGCGTTACCGCATGGCGCTTGCCGCATTCGGATGCAGCGGCGCGCATCTCGTGCGCCAGGCGACCGAACACGGGCTTTGGCGCATCGCCGTGCAGGCCGGCCTCGTCACGCCGCGCTAAGTGCGCGCCGATGGGCCGATGAATCGAATCCGCTGAACCGAACCAGACACGAAGCCAGGCAACAGGAAGCCAGGCAACAGGAAGCCGACATGGAACCCGAACTGAATCTGCCCGCCCCGTACACGCCGCACGCCGGCTTCGTCGCCGCGTTCGGCGCCTGCGGGATGGTCGCGATCGTGCGCGGCATCAAGCCCGCCGAGGCCGCCGAGCATGGCCGCGCGCTCTACGACGCGGGCTTCCGGTTGATCGAGGTGCCGCTCAATTCGCCGCAGCCGCTCGACAGCATCGCGGCGTTGCGCGAGGCGCTGCCCGACGACGCGATGATCGGCGCGGGCACCGTACTCACCACCGAGCGCGTGCGCGACGTGCGGGAAGCGGGCGGCGAACTGATCGTGATGCCACACGCCGACACCGACGTGATCCTCGCCGCCAAGCTTCAGGGCCTCGCTTGCGTGCCCGGCGTCGCCACGCCGACCGAAGCGTTCGCGGCGCTCAAGCACGGCGCCGACGCGCTCAAGATGTTCCCCGCCGAGCAGCTCGGCCCGGCCGTCACGAAGGCATGGCGCGCCGTGATTCCGCCGATCGTGCCCCTGCTGCCCGTGGGCGGCGTGAAGCCGGACAACATGGGCCCGCAGCTGGCCGCGGGCGCGAGCGGCTTCGGCCTCGGCTCCGCGCTCTACAAGCCGGGCCAGGACGCGGCGGCCACGCATGCGAACGCACTGGCCTTCATCGAAGGCTGGAAAGCTGCGCGAGGAGCGCAAAAGTGAATCGCCTCGCGGGCAAGGTCGCGCTCATCACCGGCGCCGGACGCGGCATCGGCGCGGCGATCGCGCGCGCGTTCGCGGCCGAGGGCGCCGCCGTCGTGCTCGCGGAACTGGACGGCGCGACGGCCGTTGCAACGGCGCGCGAGATTGCAAACGCGTGTGAAGGCGCGCGAACGCTCGCCGTGCAAACCGACGTGACGCAGCCCGCCTCGCTGCGCGCCGCCGTGCAAGAAGCGCAACGCGCGTTCGGCCCGGTCGACGTGCTCGTGAACAACGCCGGCATCAACGTGTTCGCCGACCCGCTCACGATGACCGACGACGACTGGCGCCGCTGCTTCGCCGTCGATCTGGACGGCGTGTGGAATGGCTGCCGCGCGGTGCTGCCGGGCATGGTCGAGCGGTGTGCGGGCAGCATCATCAACATCGCCTCGACGCACGCGTTCCAGATCATTCCGGGCTGCTTCCCGTACCCGGTGGCGAAGCACGGCGTCATCGGGCTCACGCGCGCACTCGGCATCGAGTACGCGCCGAAGAACGTGCGCGTGAACGCCATCGCGCCGGGTTACATCGAAACGCAGCTCACGCACGACTGGTGGAACGCGCAGCCCGACCCGGAAGCCGCGCGCAAGGCGACGCTCGAGTTGCCGCCGATGAAACGCATTGGCCGACCGGAGGAAGTCGCGATGACGGCGGTGTTCCTCGCCTCGGACGAAGCGCCGTTCATCAACGCGAGCTGTATCACGATCGATGGCGGCCGCACGGCGCTCCATCACGAATGAGCGCGTTGAAAAAGGAATTCGCAGCACGAAAGAAAACGAGGTTGGAACGAATGTGCAGGAATCCGCCGAGGCGCTGGCCGCGCGCATCGACGGGTAAAAGAAGAGGCGGCCGATACCCTTCCCGTGACTGAAGAAGACAGGAGACTAGCAACATGCAACGACGCATCTTTCTGACGCTGGTGGCTGCAGCCGCCACTGCCATGTTCGCGCAAGCGCCCGTCGCGCAGGCCGCCGACCAGGTGAAGATCGGCTTCCTCGTGAAGCAGCCCGAAGAGCCGTGGTTCCAGGACGAATGGAAGTTCGCGGAAGCGGCCGCGAAGGAGAAGGGCTTCACGCTGGTGAAGATCGGCGCGCCCTCGGGTGAGAAGGTGATGAGCGCGATCGACAACCTGGCCGCACAAAAGGCGCAGGGCTTCATCATCTGCACGCCTGACGTGAAGCTCGGACCGGGCATCGTCGCCAAGGCGAAGGCCGACAAGCTCAAGATGATGACGGTAGACGACCGTCTCGTCGACGGCGCGGGCAAGCCGATCGAGTCGGTGCCGCACATGGGCATCTCGGCGTACAACATCGGCAAGCAGGTGGGCGACGGCATCGCCGCCGAGATCAAGAAGCGCGGCTGGGACATGAAGGACGTCGGCGCCATCGACGTGACCTACGAGCAGTTGCCGACGGCGCATGACCGCACGTCGGGCGCGACCGACGCGCTCGTGGCCGCGGGCTTCCCGAAGGCGAACATC
Source organism: Paraburkholderia sp. BR10141 (assembly GCF_056155635.1). Lineage (NCBI taxonomy): Bacteria > Pseudomonadati > Pseudomonadota > Betaproteobacteria > Burkholderiales > Burkholderiaceae > Paraburkholderia > Paraburkholderia sp. BR10141. Next base: position 383,956 of record NZ_JBMIQH010000004.1, read on the forward strand.
GTCCAGGCGCCGCAAGCGAAGACCGACACGGAAAACGCCTTCAACGCCGCCAACATCGCGCTCACGAAGAACCCGCAGTACAAGCACTGGGTGGCATACGGCCTGAACGACGAAGCCGTGCTCGGCGCCGTGCGCGCAGCGGAAGGCCGCGGCTTCAAGGCCGACAACATGATCGGCATCGGCATCGGCGGTTCGGACTCGGCGCTCAACGAGTTCAAGAAGCCGCAGCCGACGGGCTTCTATGGCACCGTCATCATCAGCCCGAAGCGCCACGGCGAGGAAACCTCGGACCTGATGTACTCGTGGATCACGCAAGGCAAGGAACCGCCGCTGCTCACGCTGACGACCGGCATGCTGGCCACGCGCGACAACGTGGAGAGCGTGCGTCAGCAGATGGGTCTCGCGTCGAAGTAAGCGCTGGATAGTAGTGGTTTAGGGTGTTTCCCGCTGCGGGGCGGCCAGCAGGCCCGAAAGGCATGAAGGCCGCGCCCGCAGCGTATCGAATGAGAGGAAACCGAAGTGTCAGCGACACTGCGTTTTGACAATATCGGCAAGGTGTTCCCAGGCGTGCGCGCGCTCGACGGCGTGTCGTTCGAGGTGAATGCAGGGGAAGTCCATGGCCTGATGGGCGAGAACGGGGCGGGCAAGTCCACGCTTCTCAAGATTCTCGGCGGCGAGTATCAGCCCGATTCCGGCCGCATCCTGATGGACGGCAACGAGGTGCACTTCGCCGATGCGGCGGCCTCGATCGGCGCGGGCATCGCGGTGATTCACCAGGAACTGCAGTACGTGCCCGACCTGACCGTCGCGGAAAACCTGCTGCTCGGCGCGTTGCCCAATGCGCTCGGCTGGGTGAAGCGCGGCGAGGCGCGCAAGTTCGTGCGCGAACGCCTTGCCGCGATGGGCGTCGATCTCGATCCGGCCGCGAAACTGCGCAAGCTCTCGATCGCGCAGCGCCAGATGGTGGAAATCTGCAAGGCGCTGCTGCGCAACGCGCGCGTGATCGCGCTCGACGAGCCGACCAGCTCGCTCTCGCACCGCGAGACCGAAGTGCTGTTCAAGCTCGTGCGCGAGCTGCGGGCCGACAATCGCGCGCTCATCTACATCTCGCACCGCATGGACGAGATCTACGAGCTGTGCAATGCCTGCACGATCTTCCGTGACGGCCGCAAGGTCGCCTCGCACGAGAAGCTCGAAGCGGTGAAGCGCGAAACGCTCGTGGCCGAAATGGTGGGCCGCGAGATCAGCGACATCTACAACTATTCGCCGCGCGAGCACGGCAACGTGCGTTTCGCCGTACGCGGCGTGCAAGGGCATCCGCTCAACGAAGCGGCGAGCTTCGAGGTGAAGTCGGGCGAGATCGTCGGCTTCTTCGGGCTCGTGGGCGCGGGGCGCAGCGAGCTGATGCAGCTCATCTACGGCACGCACAAGCGGCGCGCGGGCGAGATCGAGCTGGACGGCAAGACCATTCGCGTGAAAAGCGCGAGCGACGCGATTCGCCACGGCATCGTGCTGTGCCCGGAAGACCGCAAGGAGCAGGGCATCGTTGCGATGGCGACGGTGTCGGAGAACATCAACATCAGCTGCCGTCGCCATTTTTTGCGCGCGGGCATGTTCCTCGACCGCAAGAAGGAAGCGGAAACGGCGGACCGCTTCATCAAGCTGCTGAAGATCAAGACGCCGAGCCGCCGCCAGAAAATCCGCTTTCTCTCGGGCGGCAACCAGCAGAAAGCGATTCTTTCGCGCTGGCTCGCCGAGCCCGACCTGAAGGTCGTGATTCTCGACGAACCGACGCGCGGCATCGACGTCGGCGCGAAGCATGAAATCTACAACGTGATCTACCAGCTCGCCGCGCGCGGCTGTGCGATCGTGATGGTGTCGTCGGAGTTGCCGGAAGTGCTCGGCGTGTCGGATCGCATCGTGGTGATGCGCGAAGGCCGCATTTCGGGCGAGTTGCCGCGCAGCGCGGCGAGCGAACACGCGGTGCTTGACCTCGCGCTGCCCAAGCGCACGCAGGCCAAGGCTGCATGAGTGGATGGGGAGGAGTGACTGAAATGCAAGCAAGAGAAAACCTGGCGGCCGAGTCTGCCAACAGCGCCGCCAAGAGCGTCGCCGACGCGCTGATTCCGAGTCCCACCGACAAGCAGAAGTGGTGGCAGCAGATCACCGAGTACAGCCTGATCGTGATCTTCGCGGTCATGTTCATCGTGATGTCGCTGACCGTCGATCACTTCTTCTCGATCGAGAACATGCTCGGCCTCGCACTGTCGGTCTCGCAGATCGGCATGGTGGCCTGCACGATGATGTTCTGTCTCGCGTCGCGCGACTTCGACCTTTCCGTGGGCTCGATCGTCGCGTTCGCGGGCGTGCTCTGCGCGATGGTGCTCAACGCGACGAACAACACGTTCATCGCCATCGTAGCGGCCGTTGCGGCGGGTGCCGCGATCGGCTTCGTGAACGGCGCGGTGATCGCGTATCTACGCATCAATGCGCTGATCACCACGCTCGCCACGATGGAAATCGTGCGCGGCCTCGGCTTCATCGCCTCGCACGGCCAGGCCGTGGGCGTGTCGTCGGACACGTTCATCGCCATGGGCACGGCCTCGCTCTTCGGCGTGCAACTGCCGATCTGGGTCACGCTCGTCTGCTTCATCGTGTTCGGCGTGATGCTCAATCAGACGGTGTACGGGCGCAATACGCTCGCCATCGGCGGTAATCCGGAAGCGTCGCGTCTCGCCGGTATCAAGGTCGAGCGCACGCGCGTGTGGATCTTCCTGATCCAGGGCGCGGTCACGGCGCTCGCGGGCGTGATTCTCGCCTCGCGTATCACGTCGGGTCAGCCGAATGCGGCCGAAGGCTTCGAGCTGAACGTGATTTCGGCGTGCGTGCTGGGCGGCGTGTCGCTGCTGGGCGGCCGGGCGACCATCTCGGGCGTGGTGATCGGCGTGCTGATCATGGGTACGGTCGAAAACGTCATGAACCTGCTCAACATCGACGCGTTCTACCAGTACCTCGTGCGCGGCGCGATCCTGCTCGCGGCGGTGCTGCTCGACCAGCTCAAGAATCGTGGCGCTCGCGATTGAGTTCGCTGACAGTTTCATAAGGAAACCAAAACGATGTCGTCCAACGCAAATTCGCCCGCTAACGCGCTCGCGCGCCACGCGCACGAAAACTACGCGCGCTATCCGAGCCTGACCGACCGCGTGGTGCTGATCACGGGCGGCGCGACCGGCATCGGCGCGTCGTTCGTCGAGCACTTCGCCGCGCAGGGCGCACGCGTGGCGTTCTTCGACATCGACGCGAGCGCGGGCCAGGCGCTCGCCGACGAACTCGGCGATTCGCGCCACAAGCCGCTCTTCGCCAACGTCGATCTCGCCGATATCTCGGCGTTGCGCGCCGCCATCGCCGATGTGAAGGCGGCGTTCGGGCCGATTCAGGTGCTCGTGAACAACGCGGCCAACGACAAACGCCACACGCTGGCCGAAGTCACGCCGGAGTCGTTCGACGCCGGCGTGGCCGTGAACCTGCGCCATCAGCTATTCGCCGCGCAGGCGGTGGCCCCGGACATGAAGGCCGCGCGCGCGGGCTCGATCATCAATCTGGGCTCGATCAGCTGGATGCTCAAGCAGTCGGAAATGCCGGTCTATACGATGAGCAAGTCGGCGGTGCAGGGGCTCACGCGCGGTCTCGCGAGAGACCTCGGCCCGTACGGCATCCGCGTGAATTCGCTCGTGCCGGGGTGGGTGATGACCGAGAAGCAGCGGCGCCTGTGGCTCACCGACGAAGGCCGCGAGTCCATCAAGCGCGGCCAGTGCATCGACGCGGAGCTGCTGCCCGCAGACCTCGCGCGCATGGCGCTCTTCCTCGCCGCCGACGACAGCCGCATGATCACGTCGCAGGACATCGTCGTTGACGGAGGCTGGGCATGAGCGCAAAGGAAAGCGCTTCGAACGAAGCGGTGGCCGAACTGCTCGTCCACGCGAAATGCGAGCTGGGCGAAGGCGCGACGTGGTGCGCGCGCAGCGGCCGGCTCTACTGGGTCGATATTTCGGGCAAAAGCCTGCAACGCTACGACGCGAATGCGTCCGGCGCCAAACACGTCACGTGGGAGATGCCCGAGCGCCTCGCGTGCTTCGCGCTGTGCGAAGACGAGCGCACGCTGCTCCTCGGCCTCGCTTCGCAGCTGGCATTCTTCGACCTGGAGACGGGCGCGATCGATACCATCGTCGAAGTCGAACCCGGCGTGCCGACGCGCCTGAACGACGGACGCTGCGACCGCCAGGGCCGCTTCGTATTCGGCACGAAATACGAAGGAACGCCGAGGCAGGCGATCGGCGGTTTCTATCGCCTGAACCACGATCTCACGCTCGAACGTCTGCCGCTGCCCGCGCCCGCGATCTCGAACAGCATCGCGTTCAGCCCGGACGGTTCGACCATGTATTACTGCGACACGCTCACGCGCGAGATTCGCGCGTGCGACTACGGCGCAGACGGAACGATTGCAAACGAGCGTACCTTTGTCACGCTCACCGACGACACCGGCGTGCCGGACGGCTCGACCGTCGACGCGCAAGGCGGCCTCTGGAACGCGCAGTGGGGCGGCGAGCGCGTGGTGCGTTATGGCGCCGATGGCGTCGAAACCGAACGCGTAAAGATTCCCACAGCGCAGCCAAGCTGCGTTACGCTCGGCGGTGCGCTTCTGGACACGCTTTATGTCACGAGCGCGCGCGAGGAAATGGAGGAGGAGGCCCTCGCGCGCGAGCCGCATGCGGGCGGCGTGTTTTCGGTTCGAATTGGCCGCCAGGGCCTTGAAGAACCGCGGTTTCAGGGGCGCAGGCGCGCTTGAGTCCGGGGTATCGGGCGCTTGCACAAAGGCGCGCGTGGATTTTCATCAGACGATACATGCGCACGCACAGTGCGAAGCGCCGCTGCGGGCAGGCGGCATGAAGAGACGGCCAGTCGTTGTAGTTCGGCAACAGATGCAGTCGATCGATAGTGTGCAGTTGGCTTTGCCAGTACCACTAGAAGGGCGAACACAAGAAGCGGCCACAGGCCCGCGCATAGGCGCGGTGTCGACAGGCCACCGGTGAGCCGCCTTTTGCGGCGGCAATCAAACATGCCTCTCGAGGAGCATCTTATGAGCGTCGCGAATTCCGCTGTGCGTCGACCTACCCGTTCCACCGTTTCCGCAGGCGCCGCTGCTGCAAGCGCGCCGCCCACCGCTACCTCCGCTCCGTCTGTGTCACCGGTCGTGTCACCCGCGGCCGCCGCGCGCCGCGCGCGGCTCGAAGCCGCCACGCATCCGGTTTTGCCGGGGCCGAGCACCTCCGCGGTTGCGATCGGCGCGGCGGGCTCGAGCGACGTGGCGTGCGTGACGCTCGCGAACGCGTATCTGAGGCTCGACGTCGCGCCCCAACTGGGCGGCGGAATCACGCGATTCGACTGGCGCAGCGAAGGCGCGTTCGAGCCCGTGTTTCGTCGTTGCGAGCGCGTGAGCGCGCGCATGGACCCGAACGAACTCGCGTGCTACCCGCTGCTGCCGTACTCGAACCGCATCGGCGCAGGGCGTTTTCACTTTGGCGGCCGCGATATCGAAGTGCCGCGCAATCGCGCTAGTGAACCGCTGCCGATCCATGGTGACGGCTGGCTCGCGCCCTGGAGCATCGAAAGCGCCGATCGAGAGAACGTGCGCCTCGTGCTCGATCGCAGCGACGGCGAGCCGTATTCGTACCGCGCGGCGCTCACCTATGCGCTCGACGGCGCGACGCTCGCGATGACGCTGGAAGTGGAGAACACGGGCCGCGAGGCGCTGCCGTTCGGCCTTGGCGTGCATCCGTTTCTTGCGCGCGACACGAGCACCGAGCTGTCGGCCCCGGCGAGCGGCCTGTGGCTCTCGGGCCAGGACTGGCTGCCGGTGCGTCACGTGCCCGCGCCGCCCGCCTGGCAGTTCGGCGTCGCCTATCCGCTGCCTGCGCAACTCGTCAATCATGCGTTCAGCGGCTGGAGCGGACGCGCGGCGGTGGTGTGGGAGCGCCGCAGGCTCTCGCTCTCGATTTGCGCGAATACCGACTACTACGTGCTCTACACGCCTCCCGGCGCAGACTTCTTCTGCTTCGAACCCGTCGATCATCCGATCAACGCCGTGAACCTGACTGGCGGCGGCGATGCGCACGGCATGACCGTGCTCGCGCACGGCGAGCGGCTCGTGCGGCGCTTTTCCTTCACCGTGGAGCGCATGGACATGCGCGCGTCAGCGAGCCCGCACCGCGCCGGCGCGCGCGGCCGCACGGGCGCGAGAGGCGGCAAGGGCCCGCGCGCACGGACCTAAGATGGTCGTGAGTTGGGCGTAGCGCGCGTCGACCACGCGCGCTACGCACTTGCGGCGATTCATCTCGCGGAAGCGCCGGGCGCCGGCCGATTCCGGAGCCGTGGCGCGGCCTCATCTTCCGGGGCGGGTAAAATACGCGCCGTTTTCCCTTATTGGCTCGCCGCGAGCAACCACCATGACTTCCTTCATCCAGACCCTCGGCGCCGCGTGGCAGCGCACCGGCTCGCTGTTGTGCGTGGGCCTCGACCCTGAGCCCACGAAGTTTCCCGCCGCGCTGGCCGGCCGCAGCGACGCGATCTTCGAGTTTTGCCGCGAGATCGTCGACGCCACCGCGGCGTACGCGTGCTCGTTCAAGCCGCAGATCGCCTACTTCGCCGCGCACCGCGCCGAAGACCAGCTCGAAGCGCTGATCGCGCACGTCCACGAGAAGCACCCGGGCCTGCCCGTGATCCTCGACGCCAAGCGCGGCGATATCGGCAGTACCGCCGAGCAGTACGCGCGCGAGGCCTTCGAGCGCTTCAAGGCAGACGCAGTCACGGTCAACCCGTATATGGGCTTCGATTCGATCGAGCCGTGGCTCGCGCATAAGGGCAAGGGCGTGATCGTGCTGTGCCGTACGTCGAACCCCGGCGGCTCGGACCTGCAGTTCCTCGAGACCGGCGGCAAGCCGCTGTATCAGGTGGTGGCGGACCTTGCCGCGAACAAATGGAACGCGAGCGGCGAACTCGGCCTCGTGGTGGGCGCGACGTTCCCGAAGGAAATCGAAACCGTGCGCGGCATCGTAGGCGACATGCCGCTGCTGATTCCCGGCATCGGCGCGCAGGGCGGCGACGTCGAGGCGACCGTGAAGGCGGGCCGCACGGCGAACGGCACGGGCATGCTCATCAACTCGTCGCGCGCGATCATCTACGCGAGCAAGGGCGAGGACTACGCGCAGGCGGCTGCAACGGCCGCGAAAGAAACGCGCGACCGGATCAACGCGTATCGTTGAGACGGGTTTCCGCGGTGACAGGTAGACGCTCCTGAGCGCTCGCGCCTTTACCGTCACCGCCTTTGCGAGCGGGCGTCACGTTGACGACGCCCGCGCGGCTAACCCGAATGCGAGCGCCGCGCGAGCGCCCGCAGTGCTTCGAGTTCCGCCGCCACGGCGGCTGCCAGACCGCCGACCTCCTCAGTCCATCCGCCCGCATCGCGCATCGTCGCGCGTAACTCCATGCAGGCTTCATTGATCCTCGAAGGACCCAGCACCGCCAGCCCGCCGGACACGCGATGCGCCCAGTCGTTCAACCGCGCGAAGTCGCGCTGCGAGGCGATCTGCGCGTAATCGACGATATCGTGATCCACCTGCGCGATGAAAATATCGGCGAGCGCGGCAGGCAGCGGCGGGAAGCGGGGCGGCCCGGCTTGTGGATCTGATTCGGAATCCTCTGCGAGTGTGGCGCTCCCCGCGACGCTGATCTGCGCCGACACGACGGCCAGCACGCGGACGAGTTCCGCAAGCGCGACCGGCTTGGTGAGATAGTCGCTAAAGCCCAACGCGCGCCCCTGCGCGATCTGCTCGGGCAGCGCATCCGAACTCACCGCGTAGACCGGCAGATGAGGGCGCTTTGCGCGTACGGCGTCCAGCAGCGCGTAGCCGTTCATGCCCGGCATGTTCAGATCCGTGAGGATGAGGTCCACTGGCCGCTCGTCGAGTCGCGCCAGCGCCTCCTCGCCGTCCTTCGCCTCGATGACGGTGGCGCCGAGTATGCGCAACTGGTCGCGCAGCAGTGCGCGATTGAGCCGGTTGTCCTCGGCGATCAGCGCAGTCAGCGATGCGAAATTCTCATCTGTCGCGGGCTGGTCCGCTGCGGGTTGCTGTGCTTGCGCTGCCGCCACACGGCTGCGAATCCGCTTCTGCGTCGCGGCGCGTATGCCCGCGAGACTGTACAGGCTCACCACGAGTGCGCCGCCGTCGAGTTCGAGCGGGACGAGTGGTCCGTCCTGTCGCAGCCATATGATTTTCGCTTGATCAGGCCATAGCGAAGCGATGTCGTCGCCGGTGAATTCGTCGGTTACGAGCAGGTAGTCGAACGTGCCGTCACGCGGTGGCGCTTCGAGGCTCAGGAAGGTCGGCATGCTGCTGCGGCTGTCGAACAGATTGGCCAGCCACTCGCGATTCTCCGGCGCGCGGCACAGGATGGCGGGATGCGCATCGGGTAGCGTCCATTCATCGCCAGCCGTGGCTTCGCCTTCGGGGTGCAGTGGCAGCGTCACCGCCACGCGCGTCCCGACGCCGAGCGCGCTGTCGAGTTCGACGCGGCCGTGCATCAACTGGGCGAGCCGGGCGCAGATCGAAAGCCCGAGGCCGGTGCCGCGCGCTTGCGTCAGTCGATGGGCGTCGCCTTGTGTGAAGGGCTGGAACAGGTGTGGCTTGAGGTCTTCGGGGATGCCGTCGCCGGAGTCGCTCACGCTGATCGCAAGCGTACCTTCGCTCCAGCGCGCACGCAGGACGATCTTCCCGGAGCGGGTGAACTTGAACGCATTGCTGAGCAGATTGTTGGCGATCTGCGCGACGCGCACGGCGTCGAAGCGAACCTGCGCCGGAATGGCCCGATCCATCACGAGATAGAACGGCAGGTGCTGGCGCACGGCGAGCGGTGCATGGCCGAGCGCGATGCGGACAAGGAGTGCCGCAATCGCCCCAGGTTCTTCGACGAGCCTCATCTGACCGACGTCGATTTTCGAAAAATCGAGCACATCGCTCACGATCTGCAGCAGTTCAGCCGAGGAGTTTTGCATGGCCTGCACGCGCGCGCTCTGTTCCGGCGCGAGCGGCCCGCGCGCGACGAGTTCGATATTGCCGACGAGCGAAGCGAGCGGCGTGCGGATCTCATGGCTCATCGCCGCGAAGAAGCTCACCTTGGCGCGCGCGGCTTCGTCGCTCATGCGCTTGGCTTCGCGCAGCAGGCGCTCGGCTTCGTAGCGCTCCGACATGTCGGCTATCGCGCAGAACAGGACGGCTTCGTGGTGCATCGTGGCCGGCGCATAGGTGATGGCGAGATGGAGCGCTTCCTTGCCGGGCCGCTCCAGCGAATACGGCAACTCATACACCGTGGTCTCGTCATCGTGTTTCGCGGGTCCGGGCCATGGCCCGTGCTGCTCGAACGCGACACACACTGCGTTCGGCAAGCGCGTGGCGTGCGCGTCTATCCCGAGAACATCGCGCACCATCTGGTTCGCCACGACGATCTCGAAGTTGCTGCGCCGGACGATGCACAGACCCACCGGCGTGGCGTGCACGAGCAGGTGATTGAGCAACTCGCCTTCGAGCGCGCGCGTGGCTTCGTCGTAGGTACGCGTCAGCACCCGGCGATTCCAGTAGCGCGACAGCAAGGTGAGCATGGCAATGAGCGCGGCCGTCAGCATCAGGACGATGATGACGGGCGTGCGCGTGATCGCGAAGAGCTCGCCCCACGACAGCGCCACCAAGAAGTGTCCGAAGCCATGCACGAGCGGCGCTTCGCGCAGCGCGACGCCGAAGCGGGGGAGTACGTGGAAGTTGCCGGGGGCAAGGTTCGCAAGGCGTCGGTCGAGAGACTGCGCGTCAGCAGGCGGCAGCGGGCCGGCAAGCATGATGCCGTCAGCGCCGAACAGCGTGGGGGTGATCGACGGGACGCTGGTGCTGGCGGCGATGAGGAGCGAGTCGAGATCGACGCTGGTGATCGTGAACGCGTAGAGCGTGCCGTTCCTGAGCACCGGCAACGCGCCAAGCACGAGATCGCGCGGGAACCCCAGCGCTTCGGGCGGGCGGAACCAGGCGACCTTGATCCCTCTGGCTGCCGCGACCGGATCGAGGCCGTGGGTCGTGATCTGCAGGAGCGCGGCATCGGCCAGCGTGCGCGCGGCTTCGACCGGCCGCAAATGCGACCCCTCGAGGGCGACACCACGGCTATAGGCCGCGCTGCCGTCGGCGCGCAGCAACATGATGGGAACGGCGGACGAGACGCGCTCGAGCACCCCAGCCATGTGCTCGCACACCGCCCTCAGATCGGGCGACCCGTCCATGCCTTCGAAGGTCGTCGCGCAGCGGGATGTTGGCTCGGCGCTCAACGGTGCCTTCGATGTCGAGGCGGTCTCGAGCACGAGGACGACGCCCGCACTGCCGAGCAGGGTGTACAGCCGGTCGAGCCGCGCGTTGGCCTTCGCACTGAGGGTGTTCGCTTCCAGCGCCTGCGCGCGCAGCGCGCTGAACCCGATGCCGCCGAGCGCGGCGGCGGCCATGCACAGCGCTGCAAGGATCAGCAGGCCGGTGAGCAGTGCGAAGACGCGCCGTTCACGCCTGAGGTTGCGCTGGAGCGCCTCGAGCGCGGCGTACGGCGAAGTGGGCGGGGCGCCATGGCGGCGGCCGAAGCTGGGCATCATGCGAATCCGCGTCCCCGGACGCCGCGCCCCTAATCTTTCTTCGCGGCTGCAGCCGCAACGGATGCCGGTTTGCGGAACAATTCGACGATCGATCGATGCAGCGGGTATTTATCGGCGAGCGCGTTCACATCGGCGATCTCGAACTCGCTGAACTCGAACCCGGGCGCCACCGTGCAGCCCACGAGCGCATAGGTCGAAGGATCGCAGCAGCGCGCCGCGAACCAGTGTCCGGCCGGCACCACCGCCTGGAACACGGTGCCCGGATGGTCGAGCGCGTGGCCGAGCTTGCGCGTGGAGAGCACGCCGCGTTCATCGATCGAATGAATCTCGAGGGGGGAGCCCGCGTAGAAGTGCCAGAGCTCGTCGGAGCGGATGCGGTGCCATGCCGAATAGGCGCCTTCCGCCAGCAGGAAGTAGATGGCCGTCGAGGCTGCGCGCGTGCCCTCTGCGGCGGCTGCGCCGTCGCGCCGCACGAGCTTGTCGGCTCGATAGGTTTCGCTGTAGTAGCCGCCTTCGGGATGCGGTTCGAGCCCGAAGCGGCGGATCAATGCTTCGACTGCGGTATTCGCGGCTGCCATGGCATGGGCCTCCTTGGTGGGCCCGGCCGGCGCTCCGGCGAGGCGCGGGCCGGTTTTAGCGTTCCTGTTCGTCGATGAACGCGAGCAGCCCGCGCAACGCGTGCGCGGCGGCCTGCACGCGGATCTGTTCGCGGTCGCCCTTGAAGACCAGCGTCTCGACGCTCGTATGGAGCCGGTTGCTCCAGCCGAACGACACCATGCCGACCGGTTTTTCCGGCGTGCCGCCGCCCGGTCCAGCGACGCCGGTGATGGAGAGCGAAACTTGTGCCCGGCTGTTGCTGAGCGCGCCTTCAGCCATCGCGCGCGCGACCGGCTCGCTCACCGCGCCGTGCTTTTCGATGAGTTCGGGCGGCACGCCGATCATCTCGGTTTTCGCCTGGTTCGAGTAGGTGACGAAACCGCGCTCGAACCAGACGCTGCTGCCGGATATGTCGGTGATGGCGGTGGCGACCATGCCGCCCGTGCAGGATTCGGCGCTCGCGAGCATGAGCCGCCCGTCGCGCAGCTTGTTGCCGACGCGGATGGCGAGTTGGTGGACGACGGAATCGGTAGCCATTGCAGCAATCCGTTGGGTTGGCGGCGAGGTGGCGCTACACCGACATGCGCCAGAGCGCGATGACGAGCAGCGTAAAGAATGCGGCGACGATGTCGTCGAGCATGATGCCGAGGCCGCCCTTGAAGCGCCGGTCGAAATAGCGGATGGGCGGCGGCTTCACCATGTCGAAAAACCGGAAGACGACGAAGGCCCACAGCCGGCCCTCGAAAGCGACGGGCGTGATCATGAGCAGCACGAGCCAGAACGCCACGATCTCGTCCCAGACGATGGCCGAGGGATCGTCCGTGCGCAGCTTCTTCGCCGTGAAGGCCGTGATCCAGATGCCCGCAAAGAAGCCGAAGAAGATCAGCAGTCCCCACTCCGTCACCGTCAGATAGCGGTTGAGCACCTCGAAGGACGCCCAGGCGAACAGCGTGCCGGCCGTGCCGGGCGCGAGGCGCGAGAGTCCCGAGCCGAAGCCGAGCGAAACGATGTGCAGCGGATGGGTGAGCATGAACGGCGCGTCGGCGCGGCGCGGGCGAGTGGCCTGAGCGCCCGTGCCGGGTGCGGCGGCGTTGCTTGCCGAGCCTGCCGGAGGAGCCGGCTGACCGGCGGGCGAGGGCGTGGGATCAGTCTGCATGGAAGTGATCGAAACCTTGCAACGTCAGATTGAGCGGCGTGCCGCCCGCGTCGCGCCAGGCGATCTCGGGGGCGGCTTGCGGCGAAGTGCGGGAAGTCATTGTACCGATGCGCGTGACACGCACCCCCGCCTGTTGCGCGGCCGCCTCGACCGCGTCGCGCTGCGCGGGCGCCGCCGTGAAACACAGTTCGTAGTCGTCGCCCCCCGCGAGCGCGCATTGCAGCTGCACGTCGCGCGGCAGGCGCGCGAGCGCAGGCGAGAGCGGCAAGGCGTCGACGTCGATCGTCGCGGCGAGGTGCGAGCGTTCCAGGATATGGCGCAGGTCGCCGGCCAGACCGTCCGATACGTCGAGCGCCGCGCGGGCCACGCCGCGCAGCGCGAGGCCCAGCGCCACGCGCGGTTCAGGGTATTCGAGCGCCCGGCGCAACGGCGCGGCGTCCTGCTCGCGCACCGGCCATTCGCCGCGCATCATGCCGAGACCCGCGCGCGCATCGCCGGGCGTGCCGGAGACCCAGATGTCGTCGCCCGCGTGGGCGGCGTCGCGCCGAAGTGCGGCATCCTGACGCACGGAGCCGAACACTGTCAGGCACAAGTTCAGCGGCCCTGCCGTGGTATCGCCGCCGATCAACTCGCAGTCGAAGCGGTCGGCCAGCTCGAAGAGGCCCGCGCTGAAAGCGGCTAGCCAGTCCTCGTCCGCCTTGGGGAGCGCGAACGCGAGCGTGAAGCCGAGCGGCTGCGCACCCATCGCGGCGAGGTCGGAGAGATTGACGGCGAGCGCTTTGTGGCCGAGCGCGTGCGGATCGATGTCGGGGAAGAAGTGGCGGCCTTCCACCAGCATGTCGGTCGAGACGGCCAGTATTTCGCCCGCGGCGGGCGCGATGAGCGCGCAGTCATCGCCAATGCCCAGCGTGGCGCGTTGCGTGTTCGTGCGCGCTCGACGCGCAAAATATCGGTCGATCAGGGAGAACTCGGAAAGCATGACGAAAGGGTTATGTCAGTTGGGATATGGCCGTCGCCGCATAGGGCACCCTGGCATGGCTTTTCCCCCCATCGCAGTCGCCGGACTTGCGCCCGAACTGAAAGGAATGCTGCCAGGGATTGGCGCTACAATCGGTCAAACTTAGCGTTCGAGTTGTCATTCTAATCCGCACCCACGTCCTGCCTCCCCATGTCGAATCCCGCTACGAACAAGCTTCGCGAAGCCGCCCTCGATTATCACGAGTTCCCTACGCCCGGGAAGATCGCGATCGCGCCGACCAAGCAGATGATCAATCAGCGTGATCTCTCGCTCGCGTACTCGCCGGGCGTCGCGTTCGCGTGCGAGGCGATTGTCGAAAATCCGCTCAACGCCGCGCGCTTCACGGCGCGCAGCAACCTCGTGGGCGTCGTGTCGAACGGCACGGCCGTGCTCGGCCTCGGCAACATCGGACCGCTCGCCTCGAAGCCGGTGATGGAAGGCAAGGCGGTGCTCTTCAAGAAGTTCGCGGGCATCGACGTGTTCGACATCGAACTCAACGAGTCGGACCCGCACAAGCTCGTCGACGTGATCGCCGCGCTCGAACCCACGTTCGGCGGCATCAATCTCGAAGACATCAAGGCGCCCGAGTGCTTCATCGTCGAACGCGAAGCGCGCAAGCGCATGAAGATTCCGGTCTTCCACGACGACCAGCACGGCACGGCCATCGTAGTGGCGGCCGCCTTCACGAACGGCCTGAAGGTCGTGGGCAAGGACATCAAGGACGTCAAGCTGGTCGCCTCGGGCGCGGGCGCCGCCGCACTGGCGTGTCTGGACCTGCTCGTCGACCTCGGCCTGCCGCTCGAAAACATCGTCGTGACCGACCTGGCGGGCGTGGTCTACAAGGGCCGCACCGAGTTGATGGACCCGGACAAGGAGCGATTCGCGCGGGAAACCCACGCGCGCACGCTCGCCGAAGTGATCGAAGGCGCCGACATTTTCCTCGGCCTCTCGGCTGGCGGCGTGCTCAAGCAGGACATGGTCAAGCAGATGGCGGCCAAGCCGCTCATTCTCGCGCTCGCCAATCCGACGCCGGAAATCCTGCCGGAGCTCGCGCTCGAAGTGCGTCCGGACGCCGTGCTCGCCACGGGCCGCACGGATTACCCGAACCAGGTGAACAACGTCCTGTGCTTTCCGTTCATCTTCCGCGGCGCGCTCGACGCGGGCGCGACCACCATCACGCGCGAAATGGAAATCGCCGCGGTCAACGCGATTGCGGAACTGGCGCGCCAGGAGCAAAGCGATGTCGTGGCCACGGCCTACGGCATCCAGGATCTGCAGTTCGGGCCCGAGTACCTGATTCCGAAGCCCTTCGACCCGCGCCTGATCGTCAAGATCGCGCCGGCTGTGGCCAGGGCGGCAATGGACTCGGGCGTCGCGACCCGTCCGATCGAGGACATGGACGCCTACGAGCAGCACCTCCAGCAATTCGTCTACCACAGCGGCACGACCATGAAGCCGATCTTCCAGCTCGCGCGCGCCGTGGAGCCGGAGAAGAAGCGCATCGTGTTCGCCGAGGGCGAAGAGGAGCGCATCCTGCGCGCGGTGCAGATCGTGGTCGACGAAAAGCTCGCGAAGCCCATCCTGATCGGCCGTCCGTCGGTGATCGAGCAGCGCATCGCACGCTACGGCCTGCGCCTGCACGCCGGCCAGGACTATACGGTCGTGAACACCGACCATGACGAGCGCTACCGCGAGTTCTGGCAGACCTATGCGAAGCTCATGGCGCGCAAGGGCATCACGCAGCAAATGGCGAAACTCGAAATGCGCCGCCGCACCACGCTGATCGGCTCGATGCTCGTGGAAAAGGGCGAAGCCGACGGCATGATCTGCGGCACGGTCAGCACGACGCACCGCCACCTGCACTTCATCGACCAGGTGATCGGCAAGAGGGCCGGCTGCAACGTCTACGCGGCAATGAACGCGCTCGTGCTGCCGAACCGGCAGATTTTCATCGCCGACACGCACGTCAACGTCGACCCGACGCCGGAGCAGCTCGCGGAAATCACCATCATGGCGGCCGAGGAGGTGCGCCGCTTCGGCATCGAGCCGAAGATCGCGCTGTGCTCGCACTCGAACTTCGGTTCGAGCAACGCGCCGAGCGCCCAGAAGATGCGCGACCTGCTCGAGATCCTCCAGGAGCGCGCGCCGGACCTGCAGGTGGACGGCGAAATGCACGGCGACGTGGCGATCGACGCGAACCTGCGCAAGGAGATCCTGCCGGAGTCGACGCTCGAAGGCGAAGCGAATCTGCTGATCATGCCGAATATCGACGCGGCGAATATCTCCTACAACCTGCTCAAGACGGCGGCAGGCAACAACATCGCCATCGGGCCGATCCTGCTCGGCGCAGCCAAGCCGGTGCACGTGCTGACGGCTTCCGCCACGGTGCGCCGCATCGTCAACATGACGGCGCTGCTCGTCGCGGACGTGAACGCGGCACGTTGAGCTCAGTCCTGCGAGTCGCCGGCGGCGCCCGGTGACGCGGACCTGAAAATCGGTGTGCTCCTGTGAGCACGCCGATTTTTTTTGAGCGCGAGACCCGGCTCGAGCGAGCAAAATCGCGCGAAATGAGATTGTAAAATTTACCAGTTTGACCCTCGTGGGGAGTCAAGCTGTAGTCGTCCTCGCCTGACTAACGTTGCTTCCAGGCATCATTAGCGATACCCTTACACCTTTCATGGTCGTCGAACACGTAACCAGGGAAGCGGGAACCAGGTGATGGCGCCTCGTCTAACTCATTGTTTCGGCGGCGGTTTGTCTGGCTTGCGGCGCGCCGCAGCGGTGGCGCTGGTCGCAACCGCAGCGTTCGCGGCAGGTGGCGCTCAGGCGCGCACGAGTCAGCCGGAAGATGCGGGTAATCCGGTCGGCAGCATTTCGGTCAACGAACTTCCGCGTGAGGCGGTAGGCACGTTGAGCCTGATTGCGGCGGGCGGCCCGTTCCCTTTCGAGAAGGACGGCGTCGTTTTCGGGAATTTTGAGCGGATATTGCCACCGCAGCGGCGGGGCTACTATCACGAGTACACGGTCCCGACGCCGGGCGCGCACAACCGCGGTGCCAAGCGCATCGTTTGCGGTGGTCCACGCAAGCGGACCGACAACTGTTACTACTCCGACGACCACTACGCCAGTTTCAGGCGAATTATTGATTGACACCGGGATGAGCGGCATGAGCGATAACGTTTACGCGCACGACCCCCGGGTCGCGAGCGATCTGTTCGCGTCCGGGGAGGGCAACCTGTTCCAGCGCGTCATGCAGTTGAAGCACGACAGCGAGGCGCGCCAGGATGAGGCGGGGCTTTCATCGAACGAGGGGGCCATGAGCCTGTTTTCGACCGTGCAGCCGAATATTGTCCAGTCGATCCGGGCGTTTCGCATTCAGGATCTCTCGGACGAAGCCCAGCGGCTGCAGCAGCATTTCCTCTATGCGTTCTGCGCGAATGCGCAAACCAGGCAGGAAGTACTCGAGACGATTGCCACCTCGTTTCTGTTTCCGAAGCATTTCGGCAAGAACTACGACGGCCTGTACGACTGCCTGACCGATCTGGTGCAGAAAGCCGGCGAGCAGCCCGGTTTCGTGATCGTGCTGGAAGGACTGCCGATTGCCCAGAAGTTCGACAAGGACGGCCGGGAAACGCTGCTCGACGTCTTTCGCGAGGCTTCGGAATACTGGGCCGAGCGCAAGGTGCCGTTCCGCGTTTTTTATTCGTTCGCCTGACCTTCGGCTCACGTTCCGTCGCGCGCATGCGACAGAAAATCGCAAGCCCGCCTTCCGGCGGGCTTTGTCATTTTTACCCGCTGCGCTTACCAGCCGCCCCAGCGTGCGGCGAGCGCCGCGAGCACGGCGATGCCTGCCGTTTCGGTGCGCAGCACGCGCGGTCCGAGCCCCACGGCGAGGAAGCCGCGGTCGAGCGCCGCCTCCTCTTCCTGCGACGAAAATCCCCCCTCAGGCCCGATCAGCACCGTCACTTCGCCCGAAGGCGGCTCGACCGGCAAGGTCGAGAACGCGACGTTGGCGCGCGGCGAGAGCAGCAGGCGCAGTTCGCCTTCGCCGGGGCGCCCGGGTAAGGAGTCGAGCCATGTGGCGATGTCACGCGCGGGCGCGACGTCGGGCAGGCGGTTGCGTCCGCATTGTTCGCACGAGGCCTGCACAATGCGCTGCCAATGTGCCTGGCGGCGCACGGCGCGCTCGCCGGAAAGCCGCACGACGCTGCGCGCTGCGGTGAGCGGCACGAAGTTCGTCGCGCCCAGTTCGACGGCCTTTTCGATCAGCCAGTCCATCTTGTCGTTGCCGGCAATGCCCTGAGCGAGCGTGACGCGGTAAGGCGGCTCGGCTTCAAAGTCGCGGCGAGGGCCGATGCGCACCTGCGTGTCGCGGCGCTCCATGCCGACAATTTCGGCGCTGTACTCGCCGCCAAGACCGTCAAACAGCACGATGGCATCGCCGGGCTGCAGGCGCAGCACCTGGACGTGGCGCGTGACTTCGTCGGGAAGGGTGACGACCTCGTCGGATTGCAGGGCGCTGCCGACGAAAAAGCGGGGCATAGAACTATTTTTCATTGAATCGGGACAAGTGCCGAGCAAGCGCCCAGCGGTAACCGTCGAGGTCTTCGACCTGCGCGAAACGGTCCCCCCAGAACTGGTCCTGCGGCTCGCTCAGCGATTTCGCGCCGGCTTCGAGCGCCCGCGCATAAACCGCGTCGACATCGTCGACATACAGATAAAAAGATTGCGGCGCGACAGTCTGTGCGCTTTTGGGCGTGCGCGCGGTCGAGCCGAACGCGCCCTCCGGCGCGAACATGACGATCAACTGATCGTGGTAAGTCATTTCCACGTGCATGATCGCGCCGTCGTCCTCCACGCTGTCGCGTACCGCAAAACCGAGTGCTGCCCGATAGAAGTCCATCGACGCGCGCGCGTCGCGTACTGTCAGATACGGGGTCAGCCATGGCACGCCGGCAGGACGGGGTGCGGTCATCGAGTCTCTCCAGATTCGCGGTTCGGATGATGCGCCGTGCCGCTCCGGGCGAGGGCGCGCAGGACAAAAGCGCTATGGGACCGGCCGTTCTCCACGGGCAGGAGCCCTAGAGCGGCAGGAATTTGCCTAGTTTATCGCGGGCCGTGCATGAACCCTTTAACAGCGCCACGTGCAGTCGCGGGTCGTAGTAGCGCAAGCCTTCGAGTTGCCGCCCGGCGGCGCGCGCCTGCAACGCGGTCTCGTCGACTCCGGCGGGGTCGAGCGTGTCGCTCGCGATCGCCATGAGCCACAGTGAACCGTAGAGCGGCACGTAGGCGGCAAGCGGTCGCACGACGGCGAAGGCCGCGCGCAGTCCGCCGAGCAGCGCGCCCACGCGCTGCGCATGATGGAACGGCGAGCCCAGATGGAGCGAGACGAGCGCGTCGGCGCTCATCACGCGCTTGAGCGCCGCATAGAACGTCGGGGTATAGAGGCCCGCAGCCGGCGAGTCAGGCGGAGTCAGATCGAATACGACGAGGTCGAAGCGCGCCTGCGCGGAGGCGACAAACGCGGCCGCGTCGCCGATCACGAGTTCCACCCGCGGATCTTCGAAGGCGTCGCCGCGCACCTCGGGCAGATAGTCGCCCGTCAGGCGCACCACGTCCGGGTCCAGTTCGGCCACGACGATGCGCTCGATGTCCGGGTGGCGCAACAACTGGCGCGCCGCGCCGCCGTCGCCGCCGCCCAGCACGAGCGCCGCGCGCGGCGCGGGATGCGTGAGCGCGGCCGGGTGCGTCATGCATTCGTGATAGATGAACTCGTCGCCGGCGGAGGTCATCGGGCGGCCGTCCAGCGTGAACAGGCAGCCCAGTTGCGGCGTGTCCCAGACCTCGATGCGCTGCCACGGCGTGTCGGCCGCGGCGAGGCGGCGCGCGCCAGGAAAACCGTAGAGCGCGTCTGCCGCAGGATGGAAGAGAAGGGAGTCGGTCACGGAAGTCGAGGTGTGTTGCCGTTGCGCCTGAGCACGCGAAAATCCCGCAGTAAATAGGGCCAACAGAGCCATTATAGGGGTGTGAACCGGATCTGGGCCGCGCCAGAGGCCAACGCGAGGACGACGGCGCGTGCGGCGCATACCGCGCGCCTTACGGCCAGGGTTCATCCCCATGATCTGCTAGAATATTCCGCTTTGCAGCCCTCTCCGTTTGCTCCGG
This sequence comes from Paraburkholderia sp. BR10141, assembly GCF_056155635.1. Lineage (NCBI taxonomy): Bacteria > Pseudomonadati > Pseudomonadota > Betaproteobacteria > Burkholderiales > Burkholderiaceae > Paraburkholderia > Paraburkholderia sp. BR10141. Next base: position 403,624 of record NZ_JBMIQH010000004.1, read on the forward strand.
CCGTTTCGCGTCTCCTGGCGCCGCATGTGCGCCTGAGCGGGCGATTTGCCGAGCTTCCGGACTCCCGCGCTGCTGTGTGCGCCGCAGTTTGCCCTCGCAATTTGCGCTGTTCGCGACCTGCGCCGCCCACGCCGCTTTTTGCACACTTCCGGACTCGACATGACGACCTCGTCCTCCGCCTCCCCCGCTACCACCCAGTTGATGGCCAACGCCATTCGTGCGCTGTCCATGGACGCCGTTCAGCAAGCGAACTCCGGTCACCCCGGCATGCCCATGGGCATGGCCGAGATCGCCGTTGCACTGTGGTCGCGCCATCTGCGCCATAACCCGACGAACCCGCTCTGGAGTGACCGCGATCGCTTCGTGCTGTCGAACGGCCACGGCTCGATGCTGTTGTACTCGCTGCTGCACCTGACGGGCTACGACCTGCCGATGGCGGAACTGAAGAACTTCCGTCAGCTGCACTCGAAGACGCCGGGTCACCCCGAGTTCGGCATCACGCCGGGTGTCGAGACGACCACGGGCCCGCTCGGTCAGGGGCTGGCGAACTCGGTCGGCATGGCGCTGGCCGAAGCGCTGCTCGCTGCGGAATTCAACAAGGCCGACGCGAAGATCGTCGATCACCACACGTATGTGTTCCTCGGCGACGGCTGCCTGATGGAAGGCATCTCGCACGAAGCCTGCTCGCTCGCCGGCACGCTCAAGCTGAACAAGCTGATCGCGCTGTACGACGACAACGGCATTTCGATCGACGGCGACGTCGTCAACTGGTTCCACGACAACACGCCGGAGCGCTTCGAAGCCTACGGCTGGAACGTGATCCCGCACGTGGACGGCCATGACGTGGACGCGGTCGACGCGGCCATCCAGAAGGCCAAGGCCTCGGACAAGCCCACGCTGATCTGCTGCAAGACCATCATCGGCAAGGGCGCGCCCACCAAGCAGGGCGGCCACGACGTGCACGGCGCGGCGCTCGGCGCCGAAGAAATCGCCAAGTGGCGCGAAGCGGCGGGCTGGAAGTGGGAGCCGTTCACGCTGCCGCAGGAAGTCTACGCAGACTGGGACGCGAAGGACGCCGGTGCGAAGTTCGAAGCGGCATGGAACGAGCAGTTCGCCGCGTACAAGTCGAAGTACCCGACCGAAGCCGCCGAGTTCGAGCGCCGCATGGCGCACAAGCTGCCCGCGGACTGGGCGCAGAAGGCCGCCGCGATCGTCGCCGGCGCGGATTCGCGCAAGGAAACGGTCGCCACGCGCAAGGCTTCGCAGCAGGCCATCGAAGGCCTCGCCGCCGCACTGCCCGAACTGCTGGGCGGCTCGGCCGACCTGACCGGCTCGAACCTCACCAACTGGAAGGCTTCGAAGCCCGTGCGCGCAGCGAAGGAAGGCGAGACCGGCATCCAGTGGGGCAACCACATCAACTACGGCGTGCGCGAGTTCGGCATGAGTGCGGCGCTCAACGGCCTTAACCTGCACGGCGGCTACAAGGCGTTCGGCGGCACGTTCCTCACGTTCTCGGACTACAGCCGCAACGCGCTGCGCGTGGCCGCGCTGATGAAGTGCCCGTCGATCTTCGTATTCACGCACGACTCGATCGGTCTCGGCGAAGACGGCCCGACGCACCAGTCGATCGAACAGGTCGCAAGCCTGCGCCTGATCCCGAACATGACGCTCTGGCGTCCGGCCGACACCGTGGAAACCGCGGTGGCCTGGACCGAATCGATCTCGCATCACGGTCCTTCGTCGCTGATCTTCAGCCGTCAGAACCTGCAGTTCAACGAGCGCACGGACGCGCAAATCGCGAACATCGCCAAGGGCGGCTACGTCCTCAAGGACTGGAACGACGACATCCCGAGCCGCAAGATCATCCTGATCGCCACGGGCTCGGAAGTCGAACTGGCGATGAAGGCCGTCGAAGCGCTGCAGCGCGAAGGTATCGGCGCCCGCGTGGTGTCCATGCCGTCGACCAATGTGTTCGACAAGCAGGACGCCGACTACCGTGAGCGCGTGCTGCCCAAGGGCGTGCGCCGCGTCGCGATCGAAGCCGGTGTGACCGACTTCTGGCGCAAGTACGTGGGCCTTGAAGGCGGCGTGGTCGGCATCGACACGTTTGGCGAATCGGCCCCGGCTGGCGTGCTGTTCAAGCACTTCGGCTTCACGGTCGATCATGTCGTCGCGACGGCCAAGGCCGCGCTCGACAACTAAGCATGCGTAACGGGCCCGCCTGATCGGCAAGATCTGGCGGGCCCGCTGCCTTGAGCGTCCCGCCGGGCCGCCGCAGCCCGGAGTCGGCGCCAGCGCAGCACTGGTTTCAGAATTTTTCAGCCCTTAGGAGATAAACCATGACCATTCGCGTCGCTATCAATGGCTACGGCCGCATCGGCCGTAACACGCTTCGCGCGTTCTACGAGAACGGCAAGAAGCACGACATCCAGATCGTTGCGATCAACGACCTGGGTGACGCGAAGACCAATGCGCATCTGACGCAGTACGACACGGCACACGGCAAGTTCCCGGGTGAAGTGAAGGTCGACGGCGACTACCTCGTCGTCAACGGCGACCGTATCCGCGTGCTGGCCAACCGCAACCCGGCCGAACTGCCGTGGGGCGAGCTGGGCGTCGACGTCGTGATGGAGTGCACGGGCTTCTTCACGACCAAGGAAAAGGCCAGCGCGCACCTGAAGGGCGGCGCGAAGAAGGTGATCATCTCGGCGCCGGGCGGTAAGGACGTCGACGCGACCATCGTCTACGGCGTGAACCACAACGTGCTGAAGGCCGAACACACGGTCATCTCGAACGCATCGTGCACGACCAACTGCCTGGCACCGCTCGTCAAGCCGCTGAACGACAAGATCGGCCTCGAAACCGGCCTGATGACGACGATCCACGCGTACACGAACGACCAGGTTCTGACCGACGTGTACCACGAAGACCTGCGCCGCGCGCGCTCGGCCACGCACAGCCAGATCCCGACGAAGACGGGCGCGGCTTCGGCTGTCGGCCTCGTGCTGCCGGAACTGAACGGCAAGCTGGACGGCTACGCGATCCGCGTCCCGACCATCAACGTCTCGATCGTCGACCTGTCGTTCATCGCCAAGCGCGACACGACGGTCGAAGAAGTCAACGCCATCATGAAGGAAGCGTCGGAAGGCGCGCTCAAGGGCATCCTGGGCTACAACGACGCACCGCTGGTGTCGATCGACTTCAACCACAACCCGGCGTCGTCGACGTTCGACGCCACGCTCACGAAGGTCTCGGGCCGTCTCGTGAAGGTGTCGAGCTGGTACGACAACGAGTGGGGCTTCTCGAACCGCATGCTGGACACGGCTGTGGCACTCGCGAACGCGAAGTAAGCACGCTCGACGCTGCATGAAAAGACCGCCCCTCGGGGCGGTAATGAGATGGTCACCCCCACCCTACACGCGGGTTACGCTGTAGGGTGTTT